>NZ_CP133016.1:1660000-1992287 GCF_030866745.1 Sphingomonas flavescens
GGCTCCAGAACTGGCCGCTCACCCCGGATTTCACGATGTTGTGGGCCGGCGCGCGATTCGCGGTCACCAGTCCGCACCAGACTTACGACTGGGCGGCCGTGACCGCTGCGCAGATGAGCCTCCGGCCGCCGGTCGGTCCGCTCCCCTTCCCCTATCCGCCGTCCGCACTGCCCTTGATGGCGCCCTTCGGGCTGCCGCCGTTCTGGCCGGCCTTTTGGGCATGGACGATCCTTTCGGCAGCGGTGTTCTGGACAGCGGCGCGGCGACTCACATCTTCGCCTTTGCTCGTCTTCATCATGCCGCAGATGGTGCTGGCCATCGTGCTCGGTCAGACGACCCTTTGGATCGGCGCGCTGATGATCTGGGGCGTGCTGCTGCTTCGCAAACGCCCGCTGGTTGCGGGCGTTCTGTTTGGCGTCGCCGCCGCCATCAAGCCGCAGTTTGCAATCATGGTGCCGATCGCGGTGATCGCCGGGCGCCACTGGCGCGCGATTCCCGGCGGCGCGATCGGGCTCGTCGGCATGTTGCTGTTATCGCTGCTGTTCGGCCCTTACCTGTGGCGCGATTGGGCATCCGTCCTTGGCGAGCATCCCGGCATCGTCTCCGGGTACGGGCTCGACTTCCTGGGGGCGTCGCCACTGCAAGCCCTGAAAGTTTTCGGCTTACCCATCGTCCTTCACGCGCTGTTTGTGGTGCTGGCGATCTGGCTCGTTTGGCGAGCTTTCCGCAGTGAGGACGAGAAGCAACGGGTGCTTATCCTGCTCCTCGCGACGCTGATCGCGACCCCTTACGCGATTCGGTACGAGCTCGGGATGCTGGCGCCGTCGCTGCTCGATGCGCTGCTTTCGGGAACAGTCCGCGGCTTGCTGGTCGCGCTGCCGCTCTATTTCCTCAACGTTCTGACGATTGTCCCGGCACTCGTAGTCAGCGCGGTCACCGCGACACTCAAACCGCGCTAGGCGCTCTGGATGTAGGAGCGCATCGCATCAGCCTCGGCCTCGATCCGCTCCATCCGGTATTTCACCAGGTCGCCGATCGACACGATGCCGCGAATCTCGCCGCGATCGACGATCGGCAAATGCCGGATCCGGCGCTGAGTCATAGTGGCCAACGCGGACAGCACTTCGGTATGAGACTCGGCGGTGATCGCCGGAGAGCTCATCACCCGGCTGACCGGCCACTCCAGCACCTCCGCGCCATGTTGGCGCAGACAGTAGATAAGGTCGCGCTCGGAGATGATGCCGGTGATTCGCCCGCCTTCGATGACGGGCAGCGCGCCGATTCGCTTGTCGCCTAGGCGATGCACCACCTCCGACAGCGTGGCGTTGCCGGCGATCGTCTCGACCGCGCTGCCCTTGCCGCGAAGCACCGATGCGATGGTCATGGGCCGACTCCTGATCTTGCCGCTTTGACGCCTTGATAGTCCCACTTCGCGCGACCAAAGGGAAGCGCAATGCCGCAACCCGACCCCATCCCGAGCCCGCGCCACTCGATGATGCGCCGTTTCTGGCGCATTTTCCGCCTGCTCGCCCTGCTGTCGATCGTGATCGCCGCGCTGGCGGTCTACCTCGTTGCGCGGGGCGACCCGACTGTTCACGTGCACATGCTGATTGCGACCGCCTTGGGGATCGGACTGACAGTGCTGGTCGGGACAGGTCTGATGACGCTGGTCTTCATCAGCAACTCAAGCGGCCACGACGAAGCAGCGGCGCGCGGCGCCGAGGAGAATATCGACAATGACTGATTTCGAGCGCGTGCCCATCCTGCGCGTAGTCCCGGGTCCGACGGACATCAACGCCAACGGCCATATCTTCGGCGGCTGGGTGCTGAGCCAGATGGATATCGCGGCGGGCATCGTCGCGTCGCGTCGCGCCAAGGGCTCCGTCGCGACCGTCGCCATCGAGGCGATGGAGTTTATCGCGCCGATCCACCTTCGCGACGTGATCTCGGTTTATGCAAATGTCGAGCATGTCGGTCGCACGTCGATGCGCGTGCGGATCGAGGTGGTCGCCCATCGCGATCTCGGCCAGACCGAGGTCAAGGTGACCGAAGGCGTCTTCACCTTCGTCGCGCTGGACGCGAACCATCGTCCCCGCGCGGTCGATGCCTCAGCGACGATAGCGTAGTTCCGACCGGCCGTTCGCCGGAACGCTGACCTGCCAAACTTTCCAGCCGTCGCGCGTAACCAGACGCGAGGTTGGCGCCTTGGTATCCAGCGGAAGTTCGACCTCCACCTGTTGAGCCTTCGCGAGGTCATTGGTCAGCGTCAGCTCGAACTCCCGCTCCTTTGTGTCACGGTTGCGAACCACCTGCCGCGCCAGGACCCCTGTTGCAGTTACGAACGGAATCTCGACCTTCTCGCCGACCGCGTGGTCGTCGAGCCGGCCTTCTCCGAGCAAAATGCGATGCCCCTCGCGCTCGCCGAAGATGGTCACCTTGCCCGCCGGAAGCGGCAGCCCCAGGCCCTCGGTCGTCCGGTTGCGCGTGATCAGCACCCGCCCGACGGGCCCTGCGAAATTGCCGTAAGGCGCGCGCATACGCAGCAGGCTGGTCACCTTCACGCCCGGCTGGACCATCAACGCCACCTGCTTCTGCGATCGCGCTGCCACGGTGACGGCGATCGGGATCCGGTAGAGCTTCAGATCCCCCAGCTGCTCCTGCTCGGCGACGACGGCCGGCGGCGCGGGAGCCGGCGGTGGAGGCGGCGGAGGTGGAGGAGCCATCGCCCGCATTGCGGTGCCCGTCACAACGATTTCCTCCGCACTTTGCAGGCGCGTGTCTTCGGGGATGTCGCTGGTAGTATCTGATGGCCAGCAGGTAATGCGGATCGGCGGCGCTTGCCCGGGATCGACCCAAACGCGGCGGCGGTTGAGCTTCCCTGCAACGGCCTGCGTTTCGGCATCCGCGAGCCCCGTCGCGTCGCCGTTGGCCAAGGTCATCCAGGCGAAGAGCGATAATCGGTCCCCGGTGCGCGACAGCTCGGCGACGTAATCCGCCTGCCAGTCGAAATTGTTTGTGATGTACGACAAGGTGACGGTTCGCTCGACCGCCTCCGGGCTGCGGACCCGTACCGACAGGGTTGGTTTCGCCGACAGGCCTACGGGAACCCGCGGAGCGATCAGCGTCTCATTGAGGCCGGTGCAGCGGAGCGCCTCAATGCCGTCTGCCGTTTGTAGTACGACGCCATTACCCGTGGCACGAACTACCGCTGTCTGCTCCCGGACGACACCCGTCGCGCGCGATGTCCGCCGCAACATTAGCCGTTCGCCCAGATAGGCGTTGAGCAGCGATCCCGGAGAAAGGAGGCGGGCGTCGCGGTTCTTTTCAAGTACTGCCTCACCAAGCCCGGTGACGATCGCGCTTTGCGGGACGATCCCGCCGGTGACGCCTTCGAACCGCAATTCGCTTTCGCCGGCCGGCAAACGCACCTGGCGCGTTTCGCTGACGAGGGCATAGCCATTGAGCCAGCGCAGGTTGAACGGCTGCGTGCCGCGGTCGGGATCGCGATAGATGGTCACCGCCACCCGCTCAGGGGCCGGCGAGGTGACGATGGTCTGCGCCCCGGCCGCGGCCGGAATCAGTGCCGCCAGCAGCAGCGTCAGACGACGCATGATCCTAATAGCGGCTGTCGAAGGTTGCGGTGACGATCGCTTCCCCGTTAGCGGGGACAGATACACGCCAGCGCGTATCGTCGGCGGTCAGCCGTTCGGACTTCAGGCTTTCCTCGGCGATGCGCGTATCGCCCCACAGGCCCGATTGAACGACGTCGACCGTAACCGGGCGCGGCCCGGCATTGGTGACCGTGTAGCGCATCTTTGTCCGCCAGCGGCCCGTGCCGAGCTTCGTTCGCTCTTCGACGACCGGCCGAACCTTGATGTCGAAAGCCTGGCCCGTCGTCAGCCCGATTGCCGACCCCATCGGTGTATGGCCGATCTGGTGCTCGCCAACGAACTGCGGGTTACCGCGCGCATCGCGCTGATAGACGCGTATCGTGCCGGCCGGCAGCGCATCACCCAGCCCCTGGTTGCGTGAGCTCGAAAAGCGCAGGACGCTGTTGACGCTCCGCGGCTGATCGCTCGTCGACAGCCACCCGTTGCGGAATTCGTAACCCCGCGCCGCCGGCGTGTTCTGCACGTCGAGGAAACTGACCTGCTTGGTCTGCTTGTCCTGGATCGTCGTGCGCTCGGCGAGCGGATAAAGGTAGAAATCGCCAAGGCGTTCGCGGCTGGACGTTTCCGTGCCTGCGCTGTCCATCGACCGATCCGCATAATCGTAGCGGTTACGATTGCTGCCAACCGAGCCGGCCACCAGCATCGTCGATGCGTTGAGGTATGGCGTGCCGCTGTTGTTGGTCAGCGTGATCCAGCCCTGCACGTCCATCTTGCCGTTGGCCTCGTCGAACAAGGCAACGTAGTCGGCCGACCAGCTGAGTCCCGGCGTCAGGTAGGTAAGCGTGACGGGTCGTGAACCGCCACCGTCGGACTGCAACGTCACCGACAAGGTCGGTCGTGCGCGGAGCGTCGGCGGAACCTGGTCAAAGATCACGCGCGCCGGCAAGCCGTCGTCACGCAGCACTTCGATGCGGTCGCCAATCTGCATGACTACGCCGCCGTTGGCGGCGAGGATGCGCGCCCGCTCGCGGGTTTCCTGCCCATTGGCCGGATTGACCCGCACCAGCGTGACCGTCTGGCCAACGGCGTTCTGCATCAGCGCAGCAGGCGTCAGCAGATCGAAATCGAAATTCTGCTCGACGATGCCGATCCCGCGGCCACTGAGCGTCACGGTTTCCGGCTGGATCTGGGCGGAAACGTCGCGGAATTCTTGGCGGCTGCGACCCGCGGGCAGGTTGAGGATGCGCTTGTCTTCGACCAGCGCTCGATCGTTATTGTAAATGGTGACGGCGAGGTCGCCCTGCGCATTCTGCATCGGAATGGCTGCGGGCTGGGCAAAGGTCGGCACGGCCGTGAACGCGGTGGCCAACAACAAAAGCTTACGCATGCAACACGTCTCCCCCAACCTCTTGGAGGAGAACATGTTACGTTATTACATGAGGGTCAAGCGCCGAACGACGCTAGCCGTCGTTAGGCCGCCGGCGCGATTTCCTCGTCGCCTTCGGCCGGGCGCGGCGCGCG
The DNA here is from genome assembly GCF_030866745.1 of Sphingomonas flavescens. Taxonomy (NCBI): domain Bacteria; kingdom Pseudomonadati; phylum Pseudomonadota; class Alphaproteobacteria; order Sphingomonadales; family Sphingomonadaceae; genus Sphingomonas; species Sphingomonas flavescens. The sequence goes on from NZ_CP133016.1 coordinate 1,665,133, forward strand.
AGTGCGGCGCGGACGACGCGGCTTTTCGTCGGCTACGTCCACCGTCTCGCTGTCATCGCGGCCGATAGCCGGCGGAAGCGCGTCGAACGGGATGGTCTCGCCACCACCGTTCACACGACCGCCTTCGCCGTCCTCGTCATTGTCACGGCCAGCGCGCTCTTCGCGGCGCGGACGGCGTTCGCGATTGAAGCGTTCGCCGCGGTCTTGGCGCGGTCCACGATCCGGGCGCTCCTGACGTTCGGGACGCTCGGCGCGCTCTTCGCCGCCGTCGTCGCCTTCCATCAGCTCGTCATCGCCCTCGTCTTCATCCTCGTCGTCGCGCTGGCGACGGGGGTTCTGTTCCTCGAAGCGGGCGCGATTCTCGCTCAGCACGCGGAAGTAGTGATCCGCGAACTGGAGATAATATTCGGTCTGGACACGATCGCCGGCAAGCTGCGCGTCACGCGCCATGCTCTTATATTTCTCGAGTAGCTGCGCCGCATTGCCGCGCTGGCGGTTATCCTGGCGATTGCCCGGCTGTCCGCCCATGCGACCGCCACCGCCGCCGCCTTGCCCACCTCGACCGCGCCGGCGGCCGCCCTGACGATTATTGTTGATCAAATGCCTACGTCCTTACGCAGTTCTAAAAGCCCTTTCACCTCGGGCGGCAGGGCTGCGCCCAGGCGAGCGCCGCCCTGACCTTCTCGTTCCGGTCTTGGCGCCAGGCGCGAAGGAAACGGCCGATTGTGTCGGGGTTGGGACAGGAGCGCTCTTCAGTTGATCTGGAGCGGGCCCGGCCCAGACCTTTGATGTAGTGTGCCCAACACCTGATGCCAAGCAATTTCGACCAGACGCAGGTTAATTCCAGGTCAACAGCACCGCGCGGGGGCGGTCCGCAAGGTCGTCGACGACCCTGCAATTGAAGCCATCACGGGCGAGCAGCCGCGGCACCGTGTCCGCTTGATCGTGACCAATCTCCACCGCCGCGAGACCGCCTTCATTGAGCAAACGCGGCAGCTGCGGCGCCAGCGTCTGATACGCATCGAGCCCACTTTTTCCCGCAAACAGCGCCTCGTCCGGCTCGAATTCACGTACGCCGAGTCCCAGCTCCGCGTCGGTCGCCACGTAGGGTGGGTTGCACAGGATGAGGTCGAATTTTTCGACGATCCCTTTTGCCCAGTCGCCGATCTTGAACTTCACGCGCTTCTCGAAATCGAGGCGGCGGGCATTGGCAGCAGCGTAGGACATTGCCTGCCGCGACACGTCGATGCCGAACCCGGTAGCGTTCGGCCAAATATCGAGAGCCGCCAGCAACAACGTCCCCGGCCCCGTGCCGAGATCGAGGATGCGCGAGGGCCCTTCAGAGCCTTCGAAATGCTCGATGGCGGAAGATATCAGGACTTCCGAATCCGGGCGCGGCACGAGCACGCCCGGCCCGACATGCAGGTCGATGTTCCAGAACGCGCGGCGGCCGGTGATGTAGGCGACCGGCTCGCCCTTCGCACGACGCTCGACCATCTCCCAGAAGCGATCCGGTACGTCACGAACCGGTGGCGAGAGGATCAGCCGGTCGCGGTCGATGTGCAGCGCCTCCGCCATCAGCAGCTCGGCATCGAGGCGCGCCGTGTCGCTCGTTTCGCTCAGCTGGCGCGCGGCATCGGCCAGCGCGCGCGTTATCGACTTCACGCGTCCTCCAGACCCGCCAACCGCTCTGCTTCGTCCTCCGCGACGAGCGCGTCGATAATCTCGGTTAGTCCCGGGCCTTCCAGCGCTTCCGTCAGATTGTGCTTGGTCAGGTTGATGCGATGGTCGGTAATCCGTCCCTGCGGGAAATTATAGGTGCGGATGCGTTCGGACCGGTCGCCGGATCCGACCATCGATTTGCGCGCGCCAGCGCGCTCATTGGCCAGCCGCTCGCGCTCCAGCTCGAACAGCCGCGTGCGCAGCACTTTCAGCGCCTTGGCCTTGTTCTTGTGCTGCGACTTTTCGTCCTGCTGAATGACCACCAAGCCGGACGGGATGTGGGTGATGCGGACCGCACTGTCGGTCGTGTTGACCGACTGACCGCCAGGACCGGACGAGCGATAAACGTCGATGCGCAGATCCTTGTCGTCGATCTGGACGTCGACGTCTTCGGCTTCCGGCAGCACAGCGACCGTGGCCGCGGAGGTATGGATGCGACCGCCGCTTTCCGTCGCCGGAACGCGCTGGACGCGATGGACGCCGCTTTCGAACTTGAGGCGGGCAAACACGCCGGGGCCGCTGATTGAGGCGACCGCTTCCTTGTAACCGCCGACTTCCGAGGACGAGGCCGAAATCAGCTCGAAACGCCAACCTTGCAGGTCGGCATAACGTTGATACATGCGCAGCAGGTCGCCGGCGAACAGGGCGGCCTCATCCCCGCCCGTACCCGCGCGAACTTCCAGCATCGCCGCGCGATCGTCGGCAGCATCGCGGGGCAGCAGCTTCACCGCCAGCACGCGTTCGGCCTCGGGCAACTTGTGCCGGATCTCGTCTGCTTCGACGGCCGCCATTTCCTTGAGCTCGGGCTCCGCTGTCGGATCGGCAACCATGCCGTTGAGCACTTCTAACTCGGCACGAAGCCGGCGAACTTCACGCGCCGCCGCTGCGACCGGCTCGATCGCAGCGTAGTCCTTGGACAGTTTTACGAACTCGTCGGGCGACAAGTCGCCGCGTGACATCGCCTGCTGCAATTCCTGCTTGCGCGCTTCAATGGATGCGATGCGATCGGAAGAAATTGACGTCATGACTGCAAGGCCTGCAGCAGACTATCGAAGCCGACCGGTCGCTGCTCGCCGCTTCTCAGATCCTTGAGCTGCGCTTCACCCGCCTGTATTTCGTTGTCGCCGATCACAATCGCGTAGCGAGCGCCGCTACCAGCCGCGCGCTGCATCCGCTTCTTGGTGTTTCCGCGGGATACGATCTCGACGGCCATTCCACCGTTGCGCAGGTTTGCAGCGATCCCGAGCGCCTTAGCCTCTGCCGCTTCTCCGAGAGGGACGAGAGCCGCGGATGGCTTCTCGGCTTCCGGCGCAGCGATCATCATTGCGAGGCGCTCAATCCCCGCCGCCCAGCCTACTGCCGGTGTGTGCGAGCCGCCGAGGCTTTCTATCAGGCCATCGTAGCGACCGCCGGCGAGGACCGTGCCCTGCGCGCCGAGCTGGTCGGTGATGAATTCGAAGGCAGTGTGGCGATAGTAATCGAGCCCGCGCACAAGCCGCGGGGCGCGTTCCCAGGCGACGCCGGCGGCATCGAGGCCTTCGGTGACCTTGCCGAAGAAGTCGGCTGCCTCGCCAGTCAGGAACTCGTCGATAGTCGGGGCGCTGTCGACGATCGGCCAATCCTGATGCGCCTTGCTGTCGAGGATGCGCAGCGGATTGCGCTCGAGCCGGGTCTGGCTGTCCTCGCTGAGTGCCGAGGCGTGCCCGCGGAAATGCTCATGCAGCGCGTCACGCCAGGCATTGCGCGTCTCCGGGTCGCCGAGCGTGTTGAGCTTCAGGATGGCACCACTGATGCCGAGTTCCTTGAGCAACTGATCCGCGAAGGACAGCAACTCGACATCGGCCTGCGGCTCGCCCGCGCCGACGATCTCGGCGTCCAGCTGATGGAATTCCCGGAAGCGGCCCTTCTGCGGACGCTCGTAACGGAAGGCCGAGCCATGGGTCGCGACCTTGATCGGCGCGTGCTGCTGCCAGCCTTCGCTGAGATAGGCGCGGCAGATGCCGGCGGTGAACTCGGGCCTCAGTGTGATCGATTCGCCGCCGCGATCCTCGAACGAGTACATCTCTTTCGAGACGACGTCGGTGGTCTCGCCGATCGTCCGCGCGAACACGGCGGTCGGCTCGATCGTCGGCACTTCGACGCGGCGGAAGCCGTAGAGACGGCGCACCTTGTCGAACGCTGCGACCACCGCGGCGAGGCGGTCGGCGTCTTCAAACAACAGGCTTTGCGTGCCCCGGACGGGCTGGACGGGCGTCATTGCGGGCGCGCTTAAGCACAACTTCTCGCAATGCGAAACTCGTCACCGCGTCGCGGCGCTCGACTGCTGCTGTTGCTGGAAGCGCTGCCGGAAGAATGACGGCGGGGGCAAGAACAGCTTGCGGAAGCTGATCATCACGGTCCGGCCCAGCGGATCGAGCAGGCCCGGCTGGTAGTTGAACGGTGTCCCGCCGGTCGCATCGCGGACGCTGGGGCGGGTATTGAAGATGTTATTGATCTCAAACCGCACCTGCGTGCCGCGCAACCACGCATGTTTCAGCGCAATTTCGGGAATATCGCCCGGATTGGCGAACAATTTGAGGTCGAACGTCGCCAGCGGAGAGAAGTGAAGGTCGTCGCCAGTCAGCGTGCTGACCGTCGTGCCGCTACGGTAATTGCCGACTAACCGCGCCCCGAGCCCGTTGTTGAAGTAGCCGGCCTGCGCCTGGACATTGTGGCGCGGCGTCCCGCCGGCCGAGCCGGACGCATCACCATGGAGATAGTCAAGCTCCGCGGCGCCCGGCGCGATCCGGACCTTGTCGACGAAAGTGATGGTGTCGGTCAGCGAGAAGGTCAGGCGCCCGCGGTTCTGGCCGCCGGGTCCGCCAAAGCCGCCACCGCCACCACGGCCACCACCACCGAAGCCGCGTCCGCCGCCATCGCGAGGCGGGCCGCCAGCGCCCTCTGCCGGGGGCCGAGGGGGCGCAGCGCCGTCGGCAGGCGGCGGTGGGGCGGAGCCGCCTGCGGATGGCGGGCCGCCGGGAGCGCCGCCTTGCGCGGTGCGCGGTGGGAGGCCGAACTGCTTCCGGAACTCGTCAATAACAGCTTGCGAGGGCCGCCTGGATTTCAGTGGCTTGGAGAAATCGAAGCCGAGCCGCAGCGTGTCCTTGCGTGCGCTGTCGAAGTTGACCGGCGTCAGGTCTACCGAGCGAAGCTGGCCGACGGTGAAGCAGCCGGCGTCGGGATTGACGACGGTGCAGCGCTGGAAACGGTCGGGGAAGGCGTCCTGGATCGCCTGCGTGACCGTGATGTTGGAAATCGGCCGCTTGATCGTGGTGTGAACGTAATCCGCGCGAAGACGCAGATCCGTCTTCTCGAGCGGTTGCCAATTGGCACTGAGCTTCCAGACATTGCGGCGGTCGGCCTGCAGGTTCGGATTGCCGCCGGTGATGGCGTCGACCAGCACCGTTTGGCCGGTGGTGAAGTCGAAAACTCGCGACCCCGGCGTGTCCAGCACCGGATCGCCGAGCTGGTTGATGGACGGAGGGCCTTCTTCGCGCGTGAAGCTGGCCAGCAGGTTCAGACGGTCGACAGGCGACCAGTTCGCGCCCGCGCCAACCTTGGTGAGGGTGCCGAAGTCGGAAAGCTGATCGACTTCCGCATTCGCGTTGAGCGTCAGGTTGCCGAGCGCGCTGAAGTCGCGATTCCGGCGCGAGATCGGCAGGTCGACGTTGATCCCCGCTGTGCCCACGGTGCGCGAAAGGGAATTTTCCGACCGCGCGCCGACGCGGGTGCGGGTGCTGTCGAGATGAACCGTGCTGACCCCGGCGGTCAGGGTAGTACTGGCGTCGCCGGCAGGTAGCTTGAAGAGCTTGCCATTGGCCGTTGCGGTGAGATCGGCCGAGGCCGTCGTCTCCCGCGCGCGGTCGGTCGGGAAGCTGCTGTTGTCGCGATCGGTGCGCGTGATGTCGCGTTCGAGATCGGCGTTGCCGGTTAGCGTCCAGCGCCACTGCGATTTTGTCGTCCCGTTGAGGACTCCGCCTACATGCGCGGTGTCGGTGCTGGTCTTGCGGGCAAGGGGATCGAGCAGCGTCGGATTGAGGCCGATCAGCGCGAGGCCGTCGACATGCTCCAGCTCAACGTTGCCGGTGGCGGACACGTTGCCGAAGATGTTGCGATTGATCGTCACTGAGCCGCGCACGTCGCGTTTGCGGCCAATCAGTGAGCGGGCCTGCAATTGCTGCTCGGTCGTGCCGGCCGACTGGGACGGATCGTTGGCCGGCAGATCGAGTAGCACGTTGCGCTCATTCTCGGTCAGCAGCGAGTTGCCTTCGGCATGCAGGTTGTAGGTGGTGCGGCCGTTGCGCTGAACCAGGAAACGCGTGAGGTCGACGTTGCCGTTGGCGTAGCCCCCGTCCGTCGCGACGCCGGCACCGACCTGCGCGGTGGTCGAGCGGAAGCGCTGGCGAAGAACGATGTTCACGACCTTCTGGTCGGCGCGATAGCCGTATTTGAGCGACACTTCCTCGGGCAGGATCTCGACCCGCTGGATGGCCTCGGTCGGAATGTCGCGAAGCTCGCGAAAGCCGGAGATGCGCTGACCGTTCAGAAGCAGAACCGGACGGCCCCCGCTGCGTCCTTGCGAGCTACCGAGTTGCGGAGAGAGCGCGTCCAGCAGCTCGCTAATGCTGGTGGCGCCAGTCGCGCGAACGTCGCGGGCATCGAGCGTATTTTCGGGCGGGATATCGCCCACCACCGAGCCCCGCGCCTTGGAGCCGGTAATGACGATTTCTTCCTCATCGCCATATTCGTCCGGTTGCGCAGCGGGCGTAGTCGAAGCGGGAGTGGTTGGCGCCGGTGTCTCGACGGCCGGAGCTACTTCCGCGGGCGGTGAAGGAAAGGACGCTGCAGGGGACGGTATTATTGGCGCGGTCGAGGTCGTCGGAACCGGTTGTGCGTCCTGCGCCAAGGCGGGGTAGAGCGGCGCAAAGATTGCCGCCGTCGAAAATAATATCGAACGATAGGTCATCAACACCCCGCTAAAGAGGGCACGTTAACGCGCGCTGACAGCTATGTGTCCTTCGACGAAGGGTCGGCTGAGACCGACGAAAGACAGTGGCGCCGATGGGGATTCCCGGTAACACCATCCTCAACTTTCGTTAGCCCCCAGAAGGAGCCCTGCCGAATGCGCAAGATCGCGCTCGCTCTCGTCCTGTCCACTGCACTTGCCGGCACCGCGTCGGCCCAATTGGTACCGCCGCTCAACAGCAAGCCGCAAGCTTATCCAAAGGCGGCCCAGGTTCCCGCCGCGCGCGACATACCCTTCCCGGGCACTGTGCAGCTGACAGTCGACGCGACGGACACCACGCGGGGCATCTTCCGTATCAAACAGCGCGTTCCGGTCACGGCGGCGGGCGACCTGGTCCTGTTCTATCCGAAGTGGGTACCCGGCGGGCATAGCCCGCGCGGCGACATCAAGAACGTGACGGGCATTCGCTTCACCGCGAACGGCCAAGCACTGAAGTGGAAGCGCGATCCGATCGACGTGTTCGCCTTCCACGTCGACGTGCCGCAAGGCGTCAAGAACGTGGATGCCGAGTTCCAGTACGTCTCCGCCACGTCCGAGAACCAGGGACGCACGGTGATGACGCCGGAAATGTCGAGCATCCAATGGCTATCGCTATCGATGTATCCGGCCGGCTATTACGTCCGGCAGATTCCGGTGCAGGCCTCTGTCATCGTCCCGAACGGCTGGAAGGTCGCGACCGCGCTGCGGCCGAGCGGGCAGACCGGCGGGAAGATCGACTATCCGGTCACCAGCTACGAAATCCTGGTGGACTCGCCGCTGATCGCCGGTCCCTATTACCGGCAGATCCCGCTCAGCAACCGCGTCTTCCTGGATGTCATCGGCGACACGCCGGCCGAGCTGGCGGCGACGCCCGAGCAGATCGATGCCCACAAGCGCCTCGTGGATCAGGCCATCAAGGCGTTCGGAGCGCAGCATTACGATCATTACAATTTCTTGCTGACGATCTCGAACAATCTCGGCGGCAATGGTCTCGAACACCACCGCAGTTCCGAGGACGGGGTGAAGCGCGGATATTTCACCGATTGGGAAAACAAGCTGCGCGAGCGCAACCTGCTGCCCCACGAATACAGCCACAGCTGGGATGGCAAGTACCGCCGGCCGGCGGACCTCTGGACCCCCGATTACAACACCATCCCGATGGAGGGGTCGTTGCTGTGGGTCTATGAGGGACAGACCCAGTTCTGGGGCTATGTGCTCGGCGCGCGGTCGGGGATGCTGTCCAAGCAGGATACGCTGGACGCAATTGCGGCGACCGCGGCAACCTATAGCACCGGGACGCCAGGGCGCGCATGGCGGCCGCTGGTCGACACAACCAATGACCCGACCGTTGCCGGCCGAGCGCCGCAGCCGTGGCGCGGCTGGCAGCGCAGCGAGGATTATTATAGCGAAGGCCAGTTGATCTGGATCGACGTCGACCGGATCTTGCGCCAGCAGTCGGGCGGCCGGAAGTCGATCGACGATTTCGCGCGCGCCTTCTACGGCATGCGTGACGGCGATTATGGCGAGCTGACCTACATGTTCGACGATGTGGTCGCGACGCTGAACGGCATTCTGCCCTACGACTGGCGCGGCTATCTGCAGCGCCGCGTCTATGACGTTGCAGCCAACCCCCCGCTCGAAGGCATCAACCAAGGCGGCTACAAGCTGATCTTCACGGCCGAACCGACCAAGTGGATTAAGAGCGCGGAAAAGTCGTCCAAGAGCAACGACTTCACCTATTCAGGCGGGTTCGGGGTCGGCAATGACGGCAAGATTTCGTCGGTGCTGTGGGACAGCGCGGCGTTCAACGCAGGGCTGACCATCGGTACGCAGATCAACGCCGTGAACGGCCGGGACTTCGACCCCGACGCGCTCAAGACCGCGATCAAGGCGGCGGCGAGCGGCGGCCCCCTGCCCGAACTGCTCGTGCATGACGGCGACGTCTACCGCACGGTGAAGCTCGATTGGCGCGGCGGCCTGCGCTATCCGCGCCTGCAGAAAGTCGGAACGGCACCCGGCACGCTGGACGCGTTGCTCGCGCCGCGCTGAGCATTAGCGATGGGGAAGTCATGCGTAAGTTGATGTTGATGACGACGGTGGCGCTGATTGCGTCGCCGGCGGTCGCCCAGATGCGGCCCGCGGAAGCGAACGTGCGCGGCGCCATGCAGCGGATCGCACGGATCGACCCGGGACTGCATTCGGTGATTGCTGTCGATCCAACGGCCATCGATCAGGCACGCCGGATCGACGCCGGGAACTTGCGCGGGCCACTTGCGGGGCAGCCGGTGCTGATCAAGGACAATATCGAATCCATGGGTCCGCTGCCGACGACGGCCGGCAGCCTGGCACTCGCCAACAACGTCACCAATCGCGATGCGCCGCTCGTGGCGCGGCTGCGGGGCGCCGGCGCTGTGATCCTCGGCAAGACCAACCTCAGCGAATGGGCCAATATCCGGTCGAACAGCTCGATCTCCGGCTGGAGCGCGGTCGGCGGGCAGACGCGGAACCCGTGGGCGTTGGATCGCAATACCTGCGGCAGCTCCAGCGGATCGGGCGCCGCGGTCGCGGCAGGGCTGGTGCGGTTGGCGATCGGGACGGAGACCGACGGGTCGGTAACTTGTCCCGCCGCGATCAACGGGATCGTCGGCCTGAAGCCGACGGTCGGGCTGGTCAGCCGCACTCATATCGTGCCGATCAGCCATAGCCAGGACACGGCGGGGCCGATGACGGCAAGCGTCCGCGAAGCGGCGGAGCTGCTGACGGCGATCGCCGGCACCGATCCCGCTGACCCGGCGACGGCTGAAGCCGACAAGCGCCGGCGCGATTATGCCGCGGGGCTCGATGCAGGTTCGCTCAAGGGCAAGCGGATCGGCGTGATGCGGTTCGCCAGCGGCTTTGGAACCGATGCGGCGTTCGAGACCGCGCTGGCGATCCTTAGGCAGCAGGGCGCGACGCTGGTCGACATCAAGAAGTTCGACGAGAGTGCGATCGGCAAGAACGAGACGATCGTCCTGCGCACCGAGCTTAAGGCCGACATGGCCAAGTATCTGAAAGGTAGCCCGGCGCCCCTGTCCTCACGCTCGCTGGCGGACCTGATCGCCTTCAACAAGGCGCATCTGAAGCAGGAAATGGCGCTGTTCGGGCAGGAATTCTTCGAGGCAGCAGAGAAGACCAAGGGGCTCGACGATCCCGCCTACAAGAAGGCGCGGGCGGTGAGCTTCCAGGCCGCGGGACCGAACGGGATCGACAAGCTGCTGCGCGACAACCGCGTGGTGGCGCTGGTCGGGCCGACGATGCCGCCGGCGTGGAAGATCGACGCGGTCAACGGCGATCAGATTTCTGGCGGCGGCGCGGGCGGATTGGCAGCAGTGGCGGGCTATCCGCACCTGACCGTGCCGATGGGGCTGGTCAAAGGCTTGCCGGTTGGCCTCAGCTTTATCGGGCCGAAGTGGTCGGAGGCGCTCCTACTCAACCTCGGCTACGCCTACGAGCAGGCACGCGGGCCATTCCCGACGCCGAAATTCTACCGGTCGATCGAGGAAAGCCCCGAGATCGCGCCCTACCTGCAGCCGCAGCGCTAGCGGCGCGAGCGCTTCTTCGCCGGGCGCGACTTTGCGGAGGCTTTCGCCTTGGTGCGAGAAGTGGAGGCCTTGCTGTTCGCGCTCGCCGACTTCCCGGAGAGGTGGCGTTCGGCAACCTTGCGGCAGCGAGCGTCGCGCAGGACCTGATTGAGGCTGAGCTTGCCGCAGCGGATCTCATCCTTGCGGTCGGCCTTGGTCAGCACCGGCGGCGCGGGCTTCGCAACGCGCTTGGCGGCTTCCTGCTTGTCGAGGACCTTGCGGCACTTGGCGTTGCGGCTGAGCTGCTTCTTGGTGAGCGTTCCGCACCAGCGTTGATCCTTGATCTCGCGGCTGCTGAGACGCTGTTCCTTGCTCGCGACCTTGCGGACCTTGGCCCGCTTTTCGTCGCGTAGCGCAGCACGCTTAGACTTGAGGACGGATGGGGATTTTGCCGCAATCTTTGCCTTGGGCGCGACCCTGATGTGGCGGGCCTTCGGCGGGGTCGGTGAGAATTTCGGAAAGGGCGGCGGCGCGTAGCGGCGTTCCGGCGGTGGCGCAGGCGGGACAGAGCCATATGTCCGGTCTTCCCCGGGCAGTGGCCCGGACGATTGCGCCATCAGCGGCGCCGCCGTCAGCATTGAGGCTACGACCAACCACAGGCGTGCGGCACCGCGCATCGAAATCTCTCCCACCCTCGCGCAACCAGCGCGACCCGCGCGCAGGATAGCGGAACTGGCCGGGGGTTTCAGGAGCCGTTCGCACGGCTTGTCGCGCAAAAGACTCGGTTAAGCGGTGAGCTTCAATGCAGCTATGGCGGCGACGATGCCGAGGATGAGCAGGATGCGGATGGTGCTCGACGGCTCCTGGAACCAGAGGATGCCGACGAGTACCGTGCCCACCGCGCCGATGCTGCCCCATACGGCGTAGGCGGTGCCCATGGGGATCGAGCGCGACGCGACTTCGAGCAAGCCCATGCTGACGGCGACGGAGGCGAGAAAGGCAAGCGTCCACGGCACGTTGCGGAAGCCGTCGACAAAGCGGAGCGAGGTGGTGAAGCCGACCTCGAACAGGCCGCCGACGATAAGCCAAACCCAGGGCATGCGGGGTTCATTAGCGAAGCGTATCGGACGCCGCTAGGATAGCGGCAGAGGAGTAACGCGTGACCCGATTTCTTCCCCCGAGATTCCTGATGTTCCTCGCGCTGCTGATCGTCGGCACGGCCGTCGGCGTCACGATGTGGCACCCACTCAAGGGGATCATGGGCGGCTTCGACGTTGCGGCCTTGGCTTTCCTTGCTTCCGCCTACCCGCTGCTTAACGACCGCGCCGGCGAAATGCGCGACCGGGCGCAGAAGAACGATGCCAATAAGGCGGCGCTGCTAGGCATTACGGTGACGGTGACCACCGTCATCCTGATCGCGGTCGGTGCGGTCATCGCCGAGGCGAAGTCGCTGCAGCGCATCGAAGTGGCCCTCATCATTCTGACGCTCGCGCTCGCCTGGCTCTTCGGCAATGTCGTCTACGCCTTCCACTACGCGCACATGTTCTATTCGAAGAACCGCAAAGGCCGCGGCGATGCGGGCGGGATCGATTTCCCGAGCACGAAGGAGCCGGATTATTGGGACTTCTTCTATTTCAGCTTCACGCTGGGAATGACGTTCCAGACGTCCGATTGCCAGGTCGGATCGCGGTCCATCCGGCGCGTCATGATCGGCCATTGCCTGGCGGCATTCGTCTTCAACCTCGGCGTGCTGGCTTTCACCATCAATGCGCTCGGCGGCTCCTAGGCCGCGAGGTCGATCTCCGGCGGCGCCGTGACCTTGCCGCGCGCCGCGATCAGGCAGCCCCCGACGATGAGCGCCGCGCCGCCCAGCGTGGTCATCGAGACGTGCTCGCGGAAGACGAGCCAGCCAAGGATCGAAGCCCAGATGAACCCGCTATATTCGGTGGCTGCGAGATAGCTGGCGGGCCCGCGCGCATAGCCCCAGGCAAACAGCAGGGTCCCCGCGGTCGAGAGCAGGCTAGCCACCGCGATCCATTGCAACTGTTCTGCCGGCCACGCCGGCATGCCCACGAACGGAAGAGCTAGCAGCCAAAGGGCTAGGATGGTCGCGCCCTGAAAGAAATTGATCTCCAGTGGCGCTGCAGCCAGCGCCTGGCGGCGCATCAGCACGATATTGAAAGCATAGCACAGCGCCGAGAGCATGATGGCGGCGGTGCCGAGGAGTACGTCGGGGCCGGCGTGCGACCGAGCCTGGCCCAGAACGATCGCGATGACGCCAGCGAAGGCGACGAGAGACCCGGCGATCGAATTCCGGCCGACCTTCTCCCCGAGCATCAGCGCAGCCAGGAACATCGCGATCAAAGGGGCGATGAAGGTCAGCGCAATCGCCTGCGCCAATGGCACGCGGCCGATGCCCCAGAAGAACAACGCCGCCATCACGGTGAGCACGGCCCCTCGCAGCAAGTGGACGCGGAGCACCTTCGCTTCGGGCCACCGCACTCGGCTCGGGCGATACAGGATCAAGCTGAGCAGCAGGTTTGCCGCCGAGCGCCACACGCTGACGGCGATGATGCCGATTGCCAGCACGAGATGCTTCATCACCGCATCCATGACCGAAAGCACCGCCACCGCGCCGAGCGCGGCGATGAAGCCTTGAACGGGGTGCTGCGCAACGCGGCTCATACGCCGCGCTTAGCGACGATTATTTCGTGGGTGTAGCGGAGTCGATCAGCAGCGGCGGCTCGGACGGAGTCGCAAGGCTGTTCGCGAGTGCGCCGGAAGCGAGCAGGATGAGCAGCAGCTTGACCACATGGCCAAGCTGCGCCCGACAAATGAAAAAAAGCTAAACTACTCGGCCGCGTCGAGCGTCGGCAGTTGGTCCGCTGCAGCCTCGAGCTCGGCGGCCTTGGCTTCGACCAGCCGAACGATGTGGTCGATCATGTCGGCGTCCTGCACATGGTGGTCGGTCACGCCCGACAGATAGACCATGTGCTTGCCGTTGCCGCCCCCCGTGATGCCGATGTCGGTTTCGCGCGCTTCGCCAGGGCCGTTCACGACGCAGCCGAGGACCGACAGGGACATCGGCGTCTTGATGTGCTGCAGCCGCGATTCGAGCGCCTCGACGGTGCGGATGACGTCGAAACCCTGACGCGCGCAGCTGGGGCAGGAGACGACGCGGACGCCGCGGCTGCGGATGCCGAGCGCCTTCAGGATCTCGTAGCCGACGCGGACTTCCTCTTCGGGCTCCGCCGACAGCGAGACGCGGATGGTGTCGCCGATTCCAGCCCACAGCAAATTGCCGATGCCGATGGAGGACTTGACGGTGCCGCCGATAAGCCCGCCGGCCTCGGTGATGCCGAGGTGGAGCGGACAATCCACCACACTGGCGAGCTGCTGGTAGGCGGCAACGGCAAGGAACACGTCGCTCGCCTTCACCGCGACCTTATATTCTCGGAACCCGTGGTCCTCGAGAATGCGGATGTGGTCGAGCGCGCTCTCGACCAAAGCCTCCGGACATGGCTCACCGTATTTTTCGAGCAAATCCTTCTCGAGGCTGCCCGCGTTGACGCCGATGCGGATGGCGCAGCCGTTTGCGCGTGCGGCGGCGATCACCTCGCGAACGCGTTCTTCCGAACCGATGTTACCCGGGTTGATGCGCAAGCACGCGGCGCCGGCGTCGGCAGCTTCAAGCGCGCGCTTATAATGGAAGTGGATGTCGGCGACGATCGGCACCGAAGCGGCGCGCACGATCTCCTTGAGCGCGCTAGTCGCCTCTACCGTCGGGCAGGAGACGCGGATGATGTCCGCGCCTGCTTCCTCGCAGCGGCGAATCTGGTCGATCGTCGCGCGGGCGTCCTCGGTCGGCGTGTTGGTCATGGTCTGGACGCTGATCGGGGCATCGCCGCCAACCGGAACGGAGCCGACCATGATCTGACGCGACACGCGCCGATCGATATCTCGCCAAGGACGGATGGACATGGCCGCCATATAGGGCCGTCCGCGCTGCTGGCCAACCGGACGATAGGCCGTCGCGACTCTGATCTGTTTGTGTTAACGGGGTTAACGGGGACTCGCTCGGGGGCGCCGCATGGCGAAGCTGGCCCGATTGCCGACGGCAGATGGTGCGACGGACGCCACGAAGGTTCGCGCACCGCGACTTCGCACGCGCTATTATGCGTTTCTCAGCTACAGCCACCGGGACAAGGAACTGGCCGACTGGCTTCACCGTGAGCTGGAAAAGTTCAGGGTCCCGAACTCGCTGGCGGGAAAGCTCACGGCCAACGGAGTTGTCCCGAAGCGGCTTGCGCCGGTGTTCCGTGACCAGCAGGATTTGTCGGCCGGCGGGGATTTGGCCCAGGAAATCAAGGCTGCCCTGGCCGGATCCCAATTCCTCATCGTCCTCTGCTCGCCCACCGCGGCGACATCGCGCTGGACCAACCAGGAAATCGAAAGCTTCAAGCGGACGCGACCCGAGGGCTGCGTTCTGGCGGCCGTCGTGGCGGGCGAACCGTTCGCCAGCGATGTGCCCGGCCACGAAAAGGAGGAATGCTTCCCGCCGGCATTGCGCTACAAATACGACCGGCGCGGCCACCAAACGGCCAAGCGCGCGGAGCCCCTGGCCGCCGATTTCCGCGAGAGCGGAGAGGGCCAGCGCGTCGCCTTCCTCAAACTCGTCGCCGGCATGCTGGGGGTCGGGCTGGACGAACTGGTGCAGCGCGACACCACACGTCGTCACCGGCGGATGGCCTGGCTGGCGGCGGCCTCGCTCGGTGGAATGGCCGTCACGAGCACCTTGGCGGTGACGGCCTTCCAGGCCCGCAATGAGGCGCGAGAGCAGCGACGGGAGGCCGAAGGGCTGATCGGGTTCATGCTCGGCGATCTTAAGGCCAAGCTCGAACCCGTCGGCAAGCTGGACGCGCTGGACGGAGTCGGCTCGCGGGTACTTGCTTACTACAGCAAGATCGGGACCAAGGACCTTTCCGACGCGGCATTAGCGCAGCGCTCGCAGGCGCTAAGCCTGATGGCCGGCGTGGCGAGTGCCCGCGGGGATATCAACGGATCGACCAAACTCTACCGCGAAGCGATGGCCGGAACCGCCGAGGCCGTCGCGCGCAGTCCGGATGATGCGAACGCGCTGTTCGAGCATGCGCAGAATGTCTTCTATTATGGCCAGATCGCCCACGAACAGGGTGATTTTCGGACGGCTGAGCAGTCTATGCGCGAGTACAAGCGCCTAGCGTTCAAGATGGTCGCCCTGCAACCGGACAGCATGAAATATCGAATGGAGGAACAGTACGCCGAGACCAACTTGGGTGTCGTACTGTCCGACCTCCGCCGTTTTTCTGAAGCAACCGCACAATTTCGGCGAGCCTTGGCGACCATGGAAGCGGTGGCCACCGCCGATCCGCGCAATACGGGTTACCAGCAGTCCGTTGCGGAGTCCCTCGCCTGGTTATCCGACGCAGAAGCGGCCACGGGCAATTATCAGGCGGCCGTTGCTCAGCGGCGCAGGCAGATCGAGATCCTTGATCGTCTCGCTGCCGCCACCGGTGACGTTTCGTATCAGCAGCGATTGATCCCGGCTCACCGTCAGCTTGGCCGACTATTAATCGATCAGGGCGAGATGCAGTCCGCAACCGAGCAGCTTAGAACTGCAGTGGCTTTGTCGGATGTGTTGATCCCAAAGGAGCCTGCGAACGCCGTCTGGAAAGAATATGCCTATCGCGCCAGAATTGATCTTGCGTGGGCCCTCTTGGCGCTGGGGAGGACCGATGAAGCCGCGACCGAAAATCAGCGCGCTTGCCAATTGGTCGCAGAGCTCAACCGGCGAGTGCCGGTCAAATATGTGTGGAAGCAGGGCGCGTCCTACTGCCTTATGGTGCAAGCGCGGATCGCTTCTGACCGGGGCGACGCCCTCGCATCGCTTAAAGCCGCGCAGGGCGCCGCGCAGATCCTGCAGACGGTTCGGAGCGGCGATGCGGTCAACGATGCCTATCTGCGCGCCAATGCATGGCGGCTGATCGGTGATGCGCAACGTCAGTCCGCAAATATGAGCGCGGCGACGGCCGCGTGGTCGACGGGCTTGCAGCAATTGCCGGCAGACGTTGCGGAACAGCCCTTTGAAATGTCCGTGCGCGCGCAACTGCTGAAGCGATTGGGCCGGAATGGCGAAGCCGCGACCGCCGAAATGCGTCTGCGTTCGATTGGGTTTCGGTCCGCGGCTTAGGGAGGGACGAATGGGGCAAGACGTCGAGTTCACTGCGCACATCGATGGCGGTTCCGTGGCTTGGGAGTCCTCCGATGGAAAACCCGCTAAAAATCACCGAGTGGATATCGCCGCGGGCGCACCACCGGAGAAGATCCAGTTCAAGATCCGCGACCATACGGACTTTAAACTTCGGTTCGATACCTCCGCGCCGATCGATGTGTGGGAACAGGAAGGCTGTCCGCCAGCGGGCGTCAATACGGACCAGATCGAAGTCCTCGACTGCAATCCCAACAAGCTCACCATTCGCAGCCTCAACACCGGGCCGGCCCGAACGCTTCAGTACCGGCTGAACGTCATTGGCGAGGATGGCGGCCGGCATGACTGCGACCCGATCATCAAGAATGGCGGCGGCGGCTGAGACGCGGTCCCATCAATCAGAAGGGGGATAGTGATGAGGAATGGAAACCATCTACGCGTCGCATGGCTTGTGGGCTGCGCAATTACCCTGACAATCAGCGGCTGCGACAATCGCAAGGGAACGATGACGCCGGCCTCCGGCTTCAAGACTGAAAACGTCAAGCTGGTCTGGAAACAGGCTACCAACGAGTGGAAGGTCCAGCTGAACGGAGGCGGGGAGATGAATCCGAACGCCGCGAAGACGACCATCAACAAGGGCGACGGGCCGGCCATCTTCATCGTCGACGTCGCGGGCCAGGGCGCGACGTTCCGGAATCCCGGCGGACTGTCGGTGTGGACCGGCCCGAAGACAAATCCCGCGCCCCCGGGGGTGAACTCGACCCAGATCCTCGGACCCGTCATCACCTCCAACGGTAAAATGGTCTTCTTCGATCTGAACGACGGTCCGGCGCAGACGCTGAATTACGCGATCCATTTCACTAACAAACCGTCGGTCGACCCGATCATCGACAATGGGGGCGGGAAGGAATTCTGAGGCGCGATCCCAGACGTTGACGGGCGAGCCATCTCCGCGTTCATTCACTGCGGAATGGCTTCCTCACCAACATCCGCGCGCGTGAAGCCCCCCGGGCCCCCGCCGGTGCCCTTCGTGCTGTCGGTCGGCATCACCGGCCACCGCGCCGATGTCCTGCCGCCGGGCAGCTTGCCGATCCTGCATTCACGGATTCGGGACGTACTGGAACGGATTGAGCAATCGGGGCGTGATTTGCTTCTGGCCGAACAGGATTGCTTCGGGCCCACCCCCACCGCGATGCGCTTCGTCTCGCCGATTGCCGACGGCGCCGATCAGATCGCCGCCGAGATCGCGCTCGACCTTGGATGGGAATTGCATGCGATCGTTCCGTTCGAGCGGAGCGTCTACCGCGACTCGCTGGCCAATGACGAAGGCCGCGCGCGCTACGACGCGCTGCTGGCGCGTGCTTCGCGGGTACTGGAGCTTCCGGGCGATCCGGAAGACGGTCTCGATGCTTATGTGATGACCGGGCGGGCGACCGTCGCCCATTGCGATGTGCTCATCGCGGTTTGGGACGGGCTTCCTCCCCGCGGCCGCGGCGGCACGGGCGAAGTGGTGCAGCTGGCGCTGACGCGCGGGACGGCGATCATCCACGTCCCATTAGCGCCCGGCGGCGACACGCGGATCCTGTGGAGCGCATTCGATCCTGTCGTGCTGACGGTCGCTGACGATCCGAGCGTCGCGCGACCGCTCGAGCGCGGCGACGTCGACAAGCTTCTTCGCGGCCTGCTGATGGGCCCGCCCGATGAGGTGGAGCAGGGCTTTCTCCGGCAGTTCCTGCGCGAACGA
This sequence comes from Sphingomonas flavescens, assembly GCF_030866745.1. Classification (NCBI taxonomy): domain Bacteria; kingdom Pseudomonadati; phylum Pseudomonadota; class Alphaproteobacteria; order Sphingomonadales; family Sphingomonadaceae; genus Sphingomonas; species Sphingomonas flavescens. The sequence continues at coordinate 1,683,450 of NZ_CP133016.1, forward strand.
TCCCCTCGCCTGCGGGCGCGCCTGGAATATTCCTTGCTGCTGACCGCAACAGGCGTGCGCAGGTTCCGCGCCCGCGACCTGACGCCGGGCTATGCAGTCGCGCAAATCCGCGATGAATGGGCGCGATACCGGGCAGGCTGCGCGGAAGCGCACAATATCAATGCGCCGATCGGATCGCTTGAAGATGCGTACAGCTGGGCGGACCGGCTGGCGACGCACTTCGCCCAGACCTATCGTAGCGGGCACATCTTCAACTTCGTGCTGGGCGGCGTCGCGGTGTGCCTGGGCCTTAGCGCGTTCATGGCACCGCACCTGAAGTTCGAGTTCGCGGCCTTCGAATTGCTGATCACCTTTGCCATCATCATCAACGCCGCGGTCGGGTCGCGACACCAATGGCACCGGCGGTGGCTCGACTATCGGCAACTTGCCGAGCGGCTACGCCCCATGCGCAGTCTGAAGATGCTTGGGATTGCCGCGCCGGACCCGCCCGGCACGTCGACCAATCCCGTGCCCCTGCGCTGGATCGATTGGTACGCGAGCGGTGTCTGGCGGGCGATGGGCTGCCCGGCGGGCGTCATCGACCGCGAATGCGCGGCCCGGCTCGGTGTCGCAATCGCGGAGCACGAGGTGGCGCCGCAGGTTGAGTACCACACCCGCAACGCCCGCCAGATCAACCTGCTCGATCACCGGCTGGGGCAGATCGGCATGGTGCTGTTCGCGGCAACGCTGATCGTCTCGGTCGCGACAATCATCGGACTCGCCATGAACGCGGCGTTCGTGAACACCTACGGCAATTGGTTCACACTCGTGTCCGCCGGCTTCCCGGCCCTCGGCACCGCGGTGTTCGGCATTCGCTTCCAGGGCGATTTCGGCGGTGATGCGCTGCGTTCGCTGGCGACCGCGGGCACTTTGCGGCAGATCGACGGGGAGCTGCGCAAGGACGTCACGCTGACCCGCGCCGCCGACCTTGCTGAGCAGTCGGCGCGGATCATGCTGGCCGACCTCGACGAATGGCGGCTGGTCAACCAGCAGCGCGACCTTTCGGTCGGTTAGTCGTCGCCGCCCCAGCGCCAGCGCCAGCCGCCGCGCGTGGTGCGGGCACAGACGAGAACTAACGCGAGGATGGCGGGCGCCATGAGGGCGGCCAGCTGCAGCGGACGGTCGCGGAAGAAATAGACTCCGATGGCAATCAGGGCACCAAATGCGGCGGTAACCGCCCAGCCCTGCCAGGTGATCGGCAATCCCGAGCCAAATCCGTAGCGCTTCGGCGCGAACCATTCGGGGTTGTCGCTCATCACTTTTTCTCCTTGGGCGGACGCCCGCGCTTTCGTTGAACGGGTGCTCTCAATTTGACTCCACGCGCACTGAGCGCCTCGCGCAGCAGGCATTCGACCTGGGCGTTAACGCTCCTCAGCTCCGCGCCGGCGCAGCGTTCGATGGCTGCCCACAGGCTTGCATCGACGCGGAGCGGATAGGCCTTGCGGTCGTCGTCCGGCACGACAGGCGCTTATTGGTAGAGTGTGCCGGTGTTGACGACGGGCTGGGTGTCGCGCTCGCCGCAGAGCACGACCATCAGGTTCGAGACCATCGCCGCGCGGCGCTCGTCATCCAGCTCCACGACGTTCTTCGCGCTCAGTTGCTCCAGCGCCATCTCGACCATGCCGACAGCGCCTTCGACGAGGGTCTGCCTTGCCGCGACGACTGCCTGCGCCTGCTGACGGCGGAGCATCGCGCCCGCGATTTCCTGCGCATAGGCGAGGTGCGTGAAGCCGCATTCGTCGACGGTGATCCCCGCGACCGCGAGCCGCGCCATCAGCTCCTTGCGTAGCTCGACACCAACCTCATCGTGATTGCCGCGCAAGGTGACTTCCTGATGGGCGAAGTCGTCATAGGGATAACGCGAGCCGATGGTGCGTATCGCAGCTTCGACCTGAACGCGGACGAACTGCTTGTAATCGTCGACATCGAAGAGCGCCTGCGCGGTGTCGACAACGCGCCAGACGATCTGCGCCGCCATCTCGACCGGATTGCCGCGCAGGTCGTTGACCTTGATCTTGTCGGAGATGAAGTTGTTGGTGCGGACCGACACCTTCTTTTTGGCTAGCCAGGGCCACGTCCAGCGCAGCCCGGTGGTGCGGTCGGTGCCCTGATAAGCGCCGAACAAGGTGATTGCGGCGGCCTGGTTGGGCTGCAGCATGAAGAAACCGGGCATGATCACGATGAATGCCAGCGTGGCAATTGCGACGATAGCCAGGCCAAGCACGCTGCCGTCATGGGTGCCGATCTGATTGACGCCGTAGATATCTGCCAGCACCGCGACGACGAGTACAACCAGCAAGGCATAGCCGCTCGAAGTGGTCGCCGGGCGCTCACTGGTCGCCGTCAGGGCGATTACGTTATCGTTGGTCACTTCAGCCTCCCTTTAATTGATATCATAATTATATGAGACCTGAGGCTAGGTCAACTGGCGCCGGCAAGTCGGCGCCGCTAAGGCGCGCCGCATGGCTGACACTCCCTGGCGATTGGTGATTCACGGCGGCGCAGGTTCTGAGCGAATCGCGCACGGCGATCCCGCGCATGAGGCAAATGCGCGGCAGGGTTTGAATGACGCGCTGGACGCCGGGCAGGCAATCCTCGCGGCGGGTGGCAGCGCCGTCGATGCGGTAGAAGCAGCCGCCAAGAGTCTGGAGGACAACGTCTGCTTCAATGCCGGACGCGGCAGCGTGCTGACGGAGGAAGGCGTTGCTGAACTGGACGCGGCGATCATGGACGGGCGCGATCGCAGCGCTGGAGCGGTTGCGGGTATCACGACCACGCGCGCCCCGATCAGCCTTGCGCGCAAGCTCATGGAGCAAGGGCCGCACGTCTTCCTGAGCGGTCATGCTGCCGATCACTTCGGCGAAGCCGCGGGCCTGGAGCAGGTCGACAACGAATACTTCATCCTGCCCGAGCGGCGGCGGCAGCTCGAGGAGGCACTGGCCGCGGGCAGCAACGCCGACCCGATCAAATATGGAACGATCGGCGCGGTTGCGGTCGACGTGCACGGCAACGTGGCGGCGGCGACCTCGACCGGCGGTATCACCGCCAAGCGCTGGGGCCGCGTCGGCGATTCGCCACTGATCGGGGCCGGCACTTACGCCGACAACCGCGCCGCAGCTGTCTCCGCCACCGGATCGGGCGAATATTTCATCCGCGCTGTCGCTGCGCACCAGCTTGCCGAGCGCATTCGACTAGGCAGCGAGGGCTTGCAGCAGGCGCTCGACGCGGTCCTCGCCGACATCCAGGCGCTCGGCGGCAAGGGCGGGCTGATCGCGGTCGCGCCAAGCGGCGACGCAGCATGGGGTTTCACCACGCCGGCAATGTATCGCGGCATGGCCAGCGCGGCAGAGCGACGCGTCGGGATCTACGCCGGCGACGACTCTTTGTAAGGCAAATCGCGTCGCAGCCACTCGATCTCGGCTGCGACCCCTTCGCGCTCCGCTTTCAGGAAGTCGGCGACCGCATTGCGGAAGCTGCGGTTGGGCAGAAAATGCGCGCTGCGCGTCACCACCGGCTCGTAGCCCCGCGCGACCTTGTGCTCGCCCTGCGCGCCGGCCTGAACGGAGTTTAGTCCGTGCGCGATGGCCCATTCGACGGCCTGGTAATAACAGAGCTCAAAGTGCAGGAACGGCACTTCCTCGGTGCAGCCCCAGTAGCGGCCGTAGAGGGTATCCCCGCCGACGAAGTTGAGCGCGCCAGCGATTGGCTTCCCGTCCCTCAGGGCCAGAAACAGTAGAACGGCATCGCCCATGCGTTCGCTGATAAGGTTGAAGAACTCACGGGTCAGATAGGGCCTGCCCCACTTCCGCGACCCAGTGTCCTGATAGAAGGACCACATGGCGTCCCAATCGTCTGGCCCGATTTCGTCACCCCGCAGAATGACAATATCGAGGCCCTCAACCGCCGCCGCCCGTTCCTTGCGAATCGCTTTCCGCTTGCGGCTGGAAAGAGCACCGAGGAAGTCGTTGAAATCGCCGTAGCCGCGATTGAACCAGTGGTACTGGACACCGTCACGCATCAACCAGCCGCGCCGCTCGGCTTCGGCCGCACCGGCATCGTCGAGGAAGGTGATGTGCGCCGATGACATTTCATGCTGCGTCGTGACCGCCTCGATCGCTGCCAGCAGCTCCTGCGGCCGCGAGCCAAGCAGGCGGGGACCTGCCACCGGCGTGAACGGCACTGCGATCTGCAATTTGGGGTAGTATTCGCCGCCGGCGCGCTGCCAAGCGTCGGCCCAGCCGTGGTCGAATACATATTCGCCCTGGCTGTGGGTTTTCAGATAAGCTGGCGCCGCCGCTACCAGCCGCTCAGCCTCGTCCTCGACCAAGATCGGCGCGGGCGTCCAGCCGGTGCCGGACCCGACGCTACCTGATTCTTCCAGCAGCGACAGGAAGGCGTGGCTAAGGAACGGGTCGTCCGCGCCCAGCCGGTCCCAGGCAACGCCGTTCAGGCCAGCGACGCTGGACGCGATCTTGGCGACGAACTGGGCTTCGCGGTCGGCCATGCCCTCAAATGGGTAGGCGGGTGCGGATGAACTAGGCCTTCACCGCGATGATGGCGTCGACTTCAACCGCGACGCCGAGCGGGAGCACTGCGACGCCGACGGCGCTGCGGGCATGGCGTCCGGCTTCGCCGAAAACGTCCTGCATCAGCTCCGACGCGCCGTTGGCGACCTTGGGCTGATCGACGAAGTCGGGGCTGCTGTTCACGAACACGCCGAGCTTCACGACCTTTTCGACCCGGTCGAGCGAACCGAGCGCTGCCTTCATCTGCGCCAACAGCATGATGCCGCAGCGGCGGGCGGCGGCAATGCCGCCGTCGAGATCGACGTCGTCGCCCAGGCGGCCTTTGACCAGGCTGCCGTCCTCGGCGAAGCTGATCTGACCGGAGATGTGCAGCATGCCCCCGCGCTCGACGGCCGGGACGTAGGCGGCGACGGGGGCAGCGGCCTGCGGCAGCTCGATGCCCAGCTCGGTGAGGCGTTGGTCAATGCTCATGGCGCGGCCCAAGCACCGCGCGCCTACGGAATCAACCCTCGCGATTCACCGCGAAGCCTGCCCAGCTCTGCGTCACCGGCATCAGTTCGACTGCGTTGATGTTGAGCCGGGGTGGCAGGTTGGCGATCCACCAGAACAGATCGGCGAGATCATCGGCCGTCATCGGGTCCATGCCGGCGTAGAGTTTGTCGGACGCGTCCTTGTCGCCGCCGGTGCGAACGATGGTGAATTCCGTCTCGGCCATGCCCGGTTCGATGGAAGTCACGCGGACGCCGGTACCCGCAAGGTCGCAGCGCAGATCGAGCGAGAATTGACGCACGAACGCCTTGGTACCTGCGTACACCGCGCCGCCCTTGTAGGGGTAGGTGGCGGCGACCGACGACAGGTTGATGATCTGGCCCTTGCGCTCGATCAGCTGCGGCAGCAGCGCGCGGGTCAGCGCCACGAGGCCGGTGATGTTGGTGTCGATCACGGTTTCGACGCGGTCCCAATCCGTTGCCGGCAGCGGGTCGGTTGGCGGAGCGAGTCCCGCGTTATTGAGCAGCAGGTCAATATCGCCCCACGGCGCGTCGAGCTTCGCCAGACCCTCCAGCGCGTCCCGGTCCCGCATGTCGATCTCGAGCGGCAGGAAATTGTCGCCGAGCTCATCCTGCAGCGCCTTCAGACGCTCGCCCCGCCGCCCGGTACCGATTGCACGCCAGCCGCCTACGACGAACTTCCGCGCTGCAGCCTCGCCGAAGCCCGCCGTCGCGCCGGTGATCAAAATCGTCTTCATCGCTCGCCTCGTTCGAGTTTCTCACGCGCCTGTACGAGAGCTTCGGGCTTCACATCAATCGCCGCGGCCACCTCAAGCAGGTCCGGTTCGTAGCTTTCGAGAAAGCGGAGCAAAGCTGCGAGGAGGTCCGGCTCCGCTGCCCGCGTGCGCAGCTCGTCAGTCCCGATTCCGGTCAAATCGAGGAACCGTTGCGCCCGACGCTCATCGCCGAGCGTTGCCGCCAGCGCGGCGAGCGAAAGAACCAAGGGATCACTGTCGTTCAAACGCGTCACGGGTTAGACTGTGGCGAGAAGGGGTAGAGTTTGGCCAAGATCCTGATCGTCGAGGACAATGCCCTCAACATCAAGCTGTTCTGCGATTTGCTGGCGGCACACGGGCATAATCCCGAAGCGGTGACCGACAGCCGCGAGGCGATCAGCGCCGCGCGCGAATTCCGCCCGGACCTGGTGATTACCGACATCCAGCTGCCGCATGTCAGCGGCCTCGATCTCATCCGGATGATCCGCAAAGACGACGAGTTGGCCGACGTGCCGATCATGGCAGTGACCGCTTATTCGGCGCAAGGCGACGAAGAGCGCATCCGCGCGGCGGGCGCGCAGGCTTATGTCGCCAAGCCGATATCGGTTATGAAGTTCGCGCAGACCGTCGAGGATTTGCTAATTGCGGACGTCGAGCCGCCCGAAGATCTGAGCGGCGACGATGACGGTGGCGGCGGTGGCGGGCCCGATGAGCCCGGAGGAGAAGAAGACTAAGCGGCGCGGCTAGCGCAGCGGCTTACTTGATCTTCGCTTCCTTGAACTCGACGTGCTTGCGGACCTTCGGGTCGTACTTGCGCATGACCATCTTTTCCGTCTGCGTGCGCGGGTTCTTCTTGGTGACGTAGAAGAATCCGGTGTCAGCCGTGCTGACGAGCTTGATCTTGACGGTTGCCGGCTTGGCCATCGTAAAAGTCCCAAAGGCTTGAAAAATAAAAGCGGCCTGACGCCGCTCGTTCGGGGCCACATGACGACCGCAGGTGATTCTGTCAACCGACACACCGCTGTAACGACCTCTTAACCTTCCTGAGCGAACCTCCGTTAAATCGACGGAGAGACGCGAATGGCTACGGACCCGCTCGCCAAGGTGCGCAATGAGATCGGCCTTCGACTGGCCGAGATCCGCAATGCCGGGCCGCGCATTTCGCCACTCGACCTGCATGCGCGAATGGATGCGATACGCCAGCTCGCCGCCATCAACGGCCTCGCCGCGCTGGAAAGCCTGGCGCGCTCGACAGCGCAGCGCGCGCTGCTGCCCGGCCACCGCATGGCGATGCGCACCTGCTTCGAGCATATCGACGAAGCGCTCGACAGCCGCTCGCCGGCCGACAGCAACGCAATCCTCGCTGCCTTCGCCATCCGCCTGCACTAAAGCCCGGCTCGGCACCTCAAGGCCGTTCGCGCATTGGACGCTTGTGGTTGCGCGGATCGGCTTTTGCTGCACCTTCGTCTCGCCGTCGGGCGATGAGGAAGAGCAACGCGTGCTGAACATGCGCGGGCCGACGGTGGCGTCGATCGTTCGCGCCGAGCATCCGGTGGCGAAGCTCGAGGAAGTCATCCGCTGCAATCTTGATACGCTGGACCGGCAGATCGCCTATGTCGGCGCGCTGCCTCCGCTGGAGCGGCTGTTCCGGGTTGTCAGCGGTTTCCTGATCGGCTGGGGTCACCCCGCGGCGGCTAGCGTATGGCCTGACAGTCTGCGTCGCGAGGTCGAAGCGCGATTGGCGAAGTCGGGGGAGCTGGCGCGGCGATTAGGGGTGCGGCTGTCGATGCATCCGGCGCAGCATGCAATCCTCGCAACGAAGACCGAAGGCGCGCTCGACAATGCGATCCACGACATCGACGAGCATGCGCAGATTTTCGCCATGCTGGGCTACGGTCAGGGCTGGCACCCGCACGGCGCGAGTGTGAACATCCACGGCGGTGCGAGGAGCGCCGGCGTCGAGGCGATCCGTGCGAATTTGCGGCGGCTTTCGCCGGAGGCGCGCAACCTGATCACCATCGAGAATGACGAGATCAGCTTTGGGCTCGATGACCTGCTTGAGGTTAGAGACGAAGTCGCGATCTTGGTCGACTTTCATCACCACTGGATTTTCTCGCGTGGCGAGTGGCTGCAGCCGGACGATCCGCGCGTCGCTCGGGTCATCGAGAGTTGGCGCGGCGTGCGGCCGCTGTCGCACATCTCGGTCAGTCGCGAGACCTATCTCGGGGATCACGACCCGGACACGCTGCCAGACTTTGCGGCGCTAGGCGAAGCTGGATTCGGCCCATCCAAGCTGCGCGGGCATAGCGACCGGATGTGGAACCGCGCGGTCAACCGGTTGGTCGAGCGCCATCTCGCCTGGACCGACGTCGAGGTCGAGGCAAAAGCCAAGAACCTGGCCAGCACCGATCTCGCCGAGCATGTCCGTAATGCGGAGCTGCAGCCCGCCTGATGCGCGCCTTTTCGCAGCTGCTCGACGACCTGGTCTACACGCGGTCGCGCAACACCAAGCTCCAGCTGATCGGCGATTATCTGAAGGAGACGCCGGATCCGGATCGTGGTTACGGGCTGGCGGCGCTGACCGGCACGCTCGACATTCCCCACGTGAAGCCTGCCGCGGTTCGGGGGCTGGTGACCGAGCGGATTGACCCCGTGCTCTACGCCATGAGCCGCGACTATGTCGGCGACAGTGCGGAGACGATTTCGCTGCTGTGGCCCAAGCGCGACGGCGAGCCGTCGGACATCGACGATGCGACGATCCGGATATCGGACGCGGTCGACCGTCTACGCTCGGCATCGAAGCTGGACGCGCCGCGCATTCTCGAAACGATGCTCGATCATCTCGACGCGTCGGGCCGTTACGCATTGCTGAAGCTCGCGCTCGGCGAACTGCGGGTGGGCATCAACGCGCGGTTGGCGAAGCAGGCGTTGGCAGATGCGTTTGGCCTGGACGTCGAGGGGGTCGAGGAAGTCTGGCACGGCCTCAAGCCGCCGTTCACCGAGCTGTTCGATTGGGCGGAAGGACGCGCCGACCAGCCGACCGTGCGGGACGTGCCGGTGTTCCGGCCGTTCATGCTCGCGCACCCGCTAGAAGAGACGCGCGTATCGCTCGATGACTATGCGGCGGAGTGGAAGTGGGACGGCATCCGCGTCCAGCTCGTCCACGCCGGCGGCGATACGCGCCTCTACAGCCGCACCGGCGACGATGTCTCCGGCAGCTTCCCGGATGTCGCCGAGGCGTTCCGGACGCCCGGCGTTCTGGACGGCGAATTGCTGGTGCGCGGGACGGACCAGGGCGTTGCCGACGTGCATGGCGGCGCGGCAGCCAGCTTTAATTCACTGCAGCAGCGGCTCGGGCGGAAGAACGTCAGCGCCAAGATGCTGGGCAGCTATCCGGCCTTCGTCCGGCTCTATGACATCTTGTTCGATGGTCATGAGGACTTGCGCGAACTTCCGTGGACCGAGCGGCGCGCTCGGCTGGAGGCGTTCGCGGGAGGCCTCGATCCCGAGCGTTTCGACGTGTCGCAGATGATCAATGCCGACAGCTTCGAAACGCTGGAGGACATGCGCCTCAATTCCCGCGACGTGTCGATCGAAGGCATGATGCTGAAGCGCCGCGACAGTCCTTACGTCGCCGGACGGCGCACGGGCCTGTGGTACAAGTGGAAGCGCGATCCGCTAACCGCCGATTGCGTGCTGATGTACGCGCAGCGGGGATCGGGGAAGCGGTCCAGCTACTACAGCGATTACACCTTCGGCTGCTGGACCGAGGACAACGAGCTGTCGCCCGTGGGCAAGGCGTATTTCGGCTTCACGGACGAAGAGCTGAAATGGTTGGACCGCTGGATCCGCGGGCACACCACCGCGCGCTTCGGCCCAGTGCGAGAGGTCGAGAAGGAATTGGTCCTCGAAGTTGCCTTCGATTCGATTCACAAAAGCTCGCGCCACAAGTCCGGCTTGGCGATGCGCTTTCCGCGCGTGAGCCGCATCCGCAGCGACAAGCCCGCGCATGAGGCGGACCGCCTTTCCACCCTGCAAGCAATGGTAACTTGAAGCGGCTGCGAAGCGCGTTATCCATTCCGCACATCTTAAGGGGGATCCGATGATCAAAGCCTTGCTTGCCGGCGCGGCCGCGCTGGCCGTTTCGGCCGCCGCGAACGCGGAGACCTACGCCATCCAGGCCGGACGCCTGATCGTCGATGCCGCCCAGCCGGCGCGCGGCAATTCGACGGTGATCGTCGAGAACGGACGCATCGCCCGCATCGAAAATGGCTTTACGGCACCGGCCGGCGCAACCATCGTTGACGAGCGAAGCCGCACCGTGCTGCCGGGCATGACCGACGTCCATGTGCACCTCACCGGCACGAGCGGGCAGCCCTGGTACGCAGGTTACACGCAGAAATATTCGAATGCGTATTCGACGACGGTCGGGCTGACCCACGCGCTGGAGATGGCCCGTGGGGGCTTCACCACCGTTCGCGACTTGGGCGGCGACACGAGCAGCGTCATCGCTGTGCGTGACGCGGTCGGCGAGGGCCGCTTCCCCGGTCCCCGCATCAAGGTTTCGGGCGGTCCGCTGTCGATCATCGGCGGCCACGGCGACGCGGCGACCGCGCTTCCGCCGGAACTGGCAGCTGCCGTCAACGAAGCGCACCTCAGCCCCTCGGTCTGCACGGGCGTCGACGAATGCCAGAAGGTCGTTCGCCAACTCGCCGCCGCGGGCGTCGACGTTATCAAGATCATGGCCACTGGCGGCGTGCTCGATCCCGGCGCAATGGGTCTCGAGCAGCACTTCAGCGATGCCGAGCTCAAGGGCATCATCGACATGGCCCACTCGCTGCACCTCAAGACGGCCGCCCACGCCCACGGCGCGCGCGGCATCCTTGCCGCCACGAACGCTGGCATCGATTCGATCGAACACGGCACCTTCCTCGACGAGGCCGGCGCGCGAGCGATGAAGGCGCACGGCACTTACTTCTCGGCGACACTGCTGGCCTTCAGCGGCGTGTCGCGGCTGCTCGGATCGGGCAAGCTGACGCCGGAGATGGAAGCCAAGACGCGCATGACGATGGGCGTTTGGGGAAAGGGCCTGAACCTCGCCTATCGCAATGGCGTGAAGATCGCGCTCGGCACCGACAGCGCCGTCGCCCCACACACAGAAGCGAACAAAGAGGTGGCACTGATGGTCGAGAAGGGCGGCATGACGCCGCGAGACGCGCTCATCGCCGCGACCAAGGGCGGGCCTGACCTCATGAATCTTTCCGGTGAAACCGGAACGCTCGATCCCGGCAAGTCCGCCGACCTGATCGCCGTCGATGGCGACCCGTTGGTCGATCCGACAGCGGTCCAGCGGGTCGCCTATGTCATGGCGCAGGGCCGCCCGATCCCGATGAAAGGACAATGATGCGTTCGTCAATATTCGCTCTCGCGCTCGTCCTGAGCGCTCCCGGCTTCGCGCAGGGTGCGCCTGCGGGCGATGTGCCGCCCAAGGATATGAAAGCCGCACCGAAGGATGACGACAAGGACGTCATCAAGGCCAACGTCGAGGAAGATGAGCACCCCGTTCGCCGTTCGATATCGCTGCGCGGCAAGACGCTCGCTTACACGGTGACCCCCGGCCACCTGACCGTTCGCAACGAGAAGGGCGAGCCGGTCGTCAGCATGTTCTACACCGCCTACACCGTGCCGAGCGCCGGACGGGCGCGGCCCATCACCTTCCTGTTCAACGGTGGCCCTGGTTCATCGACGATGTGGCTGCACATGGGCTCGTTCGGCCCGATGAAGGTCGATGCCGCGGTTCCGGATACCATTGCCGGGCCGCCGTTCCGCTACGGCGCAAACCCCGACACCCTGCTCGACATCAGCGACCTCGTATTCATCGACGCACCAACGACGGGCCTGTCTCGCCTGCTCGGTAAGGCGGAGACGAAAGACGTGTTTGGGGTCGACAAGGATCTCGACATTTTTACCCGCACGATCCAGCGCTACCTGACCAAATATCAGCGTTGGAACAGCCCCAAGTTCATCATCGGCGAAAGCTACGGCACTACGCGCGCCGCGGGCCTGTCGCGCTCGTTGCTCAACGTTGGCGTCCAGCTCAACGGCATTGCCTTCGTCTCCACGGTATTCAACTTCGCCGATTTCCAGGGCGATCAGTCGCTGATCAATTTCCTGCCGACCTATGCGGCGGACGCCTGGTATCACAACAAGATCCCGGGCAAGCCGCCGCTGGCCAGCTTCATTCAACAGGCGCGGGACTTTGCGAGCGGGCCCTATGCGCTGGCGCTGCAGAAGGGGAACAACCTGACGGATGCCGAACGGCAGTCGGTGGCGCAGCAGATGTCACAGCTGACAGGTTTGTCGGCCGACTATCTCGTCCGCTCGGACCTGCGCGTCGATCCCGGGCGCTTCCGGAGAGAATTGCTGCGGGATCGTCGCCAAATCATAGGCCGAATCGATTCGCGCTATCTGGGCACCGAGCCTGACGCCGTTGGCGAATCTGCCGGCTACGATCCGCAATCGAGCGCGATAACCGGCGCCTTCGTCGGTGCGCTTAACGATTACCTGCTGCGGGACCTCGGTTACCAGACGCCGCTGACCTATCGGCCCAACAATTATGCGGAAACACAAGGCGGCAACTGGAGCTTCCAGCATCGCGGGCCCGACGGGCCGCAGCCGATTGCGGACACCAGCGCGGACCTCGCCGATGCAATGCGGCAGAACCCGCGGATGAAAATCCTGTCGGTGAATGGGCTTTACGATCTGGCGACGCCATTTGGCGGCGCGGACTATGAGTTTAAGCACATGCAGCTGGAACCGCAGCTACAGGCCAACATCCGCTATCATTATTATGAGGCGGGCCACATGATGTACACGGATCCGCCGTCGGCGCGGCAGCTGAAGGCGGACCTCGCAGCCTTTTACGCCAGCGCCATGTAGGCAAAGGAAAGGGGCCGGAGAATTGCTTCCCCGGCCCCTCCGCCCCCGAAATCGGGGTAATTATTCGCTCTTCGGTGCCAGGTTCACCGCGGCATATTTGCCGCGACGATCGACCTCGAGCTCGAAATCGAGCCGGTCGCCTTCGTTCAGCGTCGGCATGCCCGCGCGCTCGACCGCCGAGATATGCACGAATGCATCCGGCTGGCCGTCATCGCGCTGAATGAAGCCGAAGCCCTTCATGGCGTTGAAGAACTTGACCGTGCCGCTGGCCTTCTCGCCCGTCAGCTGACGCTGCGGACCGCCGGCGCCACCGCCAGGACCACCAGCCGCACCACCGCCGCTCCGTTCGACGGCCATCGGCTCGCCGTCGATGCGAAGGTTGGTCGCGGACACGCGGCCACCGCGATCCACGAGCGTGAACTCGAGCGGCTGACCGTCAGCCAGATCGGTGAGACCGGCCTGCTCGACCGCCGAGATGTGCACGAACACGTCTTCGCCGCCGTCATCGCGAACGATGAAGCCGAAACCCTTTTGCGGGTTGAAGAACTTTACGACGCCCTTGCCTTCGCCAACGACCTGGGGAGGCATTCCGCCACCGCCGCCGCCACGAAAGCCGCCGCCACCGCCGCCACCGCCGCGGAAACCACCGCCGCCGCCGCCGTAGCCGCCGCCACCACCGCCACCGAAACCGCCGCGGTCACCAAAACCGCCGCGTCCGCCGCCGCCGCCGAAGCCGCCGCGATCCTGATAGCCATATTCGCCGAAATTTTGTGACTCGCCGCCGAAATCGTCGCGTTTGTCGCGCCCGCGACCGCCGCGATCACCCTTGCGCCCTCTATCGAAACCCATGAACCGTCCGTACTTAAAAGCCCGCTTACCCCTGAAACCAACGCGCTCGGGCCGAACGGCGCAACCGGTCATGGCGCGCAATCCACTCACGCACCGTTCAGGGCCCTTACAAGAAAATTGAGGCCGTCTCTAGTGACTCAGTGACAGCGCGCCTGACGGCAGGGCTGGCATGCCGGGGCGATAGGGGACTAAAGCGGCCGAAAGACGTGATTAAGGAGTGGAAATGGCGGTTTACCTGCACGAGGAAGACCTTCCGGCCGACGTAAAGTTCGCCGACGGGCCGATCGCCGTGGACACGGAAGCCATGGGCCTGATTTACGGCCGCGATCGCCTCTGCGTCGTCCAATTGTCTGACGGCAAGGGGGACGAGCACCTCGTCCGTTTCAAGCGCGGCAGCGGTTATTCGGCGCCGAATCTCAAGGCGCTGCTCGCCGATTCGAACCGGCTCAAGCTCTACCATTTCGCCCGGTTCGATATTGGCATCATGAGCGCTTATCTCGGGATCATGGCGGCACCGCTTTACTGCACGCGAACAGCCTCGCGGCTGGTTCGGACGTACACGGACCGTCACGGACTCAAGGATCTGGTCAAGGAACTGCTCAACATCGACGTGTCGAAGCAGCAGCAAACCAGCGACTGGGGCGCCGACGAGCTAAGCGAGGCGCAGCGTGAATATGCCGCCGGTGACGTTCGTTATCTCCACCAGTTGAAGGAAAAACTCGACATCCGCCTCGCTCGCGAAGAGCGAACCGCGCTGGCCCAAGCCTGCTTCGACTTCCTGCCGACGCGCGCGTTGCTCGATCTGGCCGGATGGCCGGAACAGGACATTTTCGCCCATGACGGATAGCGCCGTCCCCAACCGGCGCGAGGTTCCGCAGCGGTGGGCGACGCCCAACAGCGGGCATGACCGGATCGTACGCTGGGCAAAGATCGCCCTTCCCAGCGCGGTTGGCGTATTGCTTGCGATCCTGTTTCTCGCCCCCCTCGACCGCAAAGGCGATGTCAGCTTCATCCTCGACAAGAAGAAGGTCGATAGCGCCCCCGAAAGGATGCGCGTGGAAAGCGCGCGCTACAGCGGCACCGATGACAAGGGACAAATGTTCGAAATGATCGCCAATCGTGCAGTCCAGCCCAGTTCCGATACGCCCATCGTCGCCATCAACGGAATGCTGGCGAGGCTCGAGCAACAGCAGGGGCCGATGACGATCGCGGCGGACAAGGGCCGCTATAATATCGACACTCAGCAGGTTTCGATCGACGGGCCGGTGAGCGTGAAGGGCAACGACGGCTTCACGTTGAACACCAGCGACGTCTTGGTCGATCTGAAACAGCGCGAACTTGCGAGCCAAGGCCCCGCGCAAGGCGCGATGCGGCTAGGACAATTCCGTGCCAATCAGATCCGCGCCGACCTCGATGAGCGCAAGGTTGTGCTGGATGGTGGTGTCCGCTTGAAAATCGTGCAAGGCGCGGTCAGATGATGCGCGTGCGCTTCACTGGCATCATCCTTGCAACAGCGGCTTTTGCGGCGACAGCGGCAATCGCACAGGTGCGTCAGGAACAGCCGACGTCGGCCCTGAAGGGGCATAACAGCAATGCCCCCGTGGATGTCACCGCGGACCGGATCGAGGTGCAAGATCGCGCCGACCGGGCGATGTTCGTCGGCAACGTGCATGTGACGCAGGCCGAGCTTATGCTGGACACGCCTCGGTTGACGGTCGCCTACGCCGGCGGAACGGGCGGCGCGGGCGTCCAGATCAAGCGCCTGGATGCGGCCGGTGGCGTAACGATCAAGAGCCCGTCGGAAACGGCACGCGGCGACTTCGGCATTTACGATCTCGACCGCAAGCTGATCACTCTGCTCGGTAACGTTGAACTCATTCGTGATCAGAACCGCGTTAATGGCGCGCGCCTGACGATCGATCTCGACACGGGCCGCGCGGTCGTCGACGGCGGCCCCCCGGGTGTGAATGCGAGCGGCGGTCGCGTGACCGGCCATTTCACTGTCCCGCAGCGTCAGCAGCAATAAAGGTGAACGAGGCAGCGATCATTGAGCGGCCCGCGATCGATACGCGGCGCGCCAACGACGGCCTTGAAGTCCGCTCGATCGCCAAGTCCTACGACAAACGGGCGGTGCTGCACGACGTCAGCCTCGACGTCCACCGCGGCGAGGTGGTCGGCCTGCTCGGACCCAACGGCGCGGGCAAGACGACCTGCTTCTACTCCGTGATGGGTCTGGTGAAGCCCGACAGCGGCCGCATCTTTCTGGACGGCAACGATATCACCGAACTGCCGATGTATCGGCGCGCGATCCTCGGCCTCGGCTACTTGCCGCAGGAGACCTCGATCTTCCGCGGCATGTCGGTCGAGGGCAACATCATGGCGGTGCTAGAGGCTGCCGAGCCTGACCGTTCGGTGAGAGCGGCGAGGCTGGAGCAATTGCTGTCGGAGTTCGGCCTTACCGGCCTCCGCGAGTCGCCGGCCATGGCGCTGTCCGGCGGTGAACGCCGCCGCTGCGAGATCGCCCGGGCGCTCGCTGCGAACCCGTCGATCATGCTTCTCGACGAGCCGTTCGCAGGCATCGACCCGATCTCCATTTCGGACATCCGCGAGCTGGTCCGTGAGCTGAAGAGCCGGGAGATCGGCGTACTGATCACCGATCACAACGTCCGCGAGACGCTCGACATCGTCGACCGCGCCTGCATCATTTATGACGGGCAGGTCCTGTTTGCCGGAACGCCGGAAGCGTTGGTCGCGGACCAGGAAGTCCGCCGCCTATACCTCGGCGAAAGCTTCGCGCTGTAAGCTGACGCGATGGGCCTGGGCCCCTCTTTAAGCATAAGGCAATCGCAGCAGCTGGTCCTGACGCCACAGCTGCGTCAGGCAATCCAGCTGTTGCAGCTTAGCAACCTCGAGCTTGATGCATTTCTTGCGGAGGAGCTTTCGAAGAATCCGTTGCTTGAAGCGCAATCGGGCGACGGGGACGCGCAGCCAGCCGCGGATTATTCCGGAGAGGAACGAGACAATGACGACGCGCCGGACGATCCCGGTGCGGACAACCTCATCGCCGGGCAAGCCGACGACGACCGGCCGATGGACATGGACTGGCAGTCGGAGGCGCTGGAAATCGACAGTTTCAATGACGTCGTGACGTCAGGCAGCGCCGAGGAAGCATTTGACTTCGACCGGGTCGAATTCGCGGCATCGTCACTTGCGGAGCATCTGCAGATGCAGTTGCACGGGCACTCGGGGGATGTCGGAGACTTGGCGCGGATCCTCGCCGAGGCGCTGGAAGAGACCGGTTACTTGACCGTGCCGCTGGGCGAGATTGCGGAGCTTACTGATGCGCCATTGGCATCGGTCGAGCAGGCGTTGGTGTTGCTTCAGGGACTCGAACCCGCGGGCGTCGGTGCTCGATCCTTGGCCGAATGCCTGGCGCTGCAGGCAAAGGCCGCTGACCGCTACGATCCGGCAATGGCGCGGCTGATCGACAATCTGGATTTGCTTTCAAAGGGCCGCACCAGCGACCTCAAGCGAATTTGCGGCGTCGACGACGAAGACCTCGCCGACATGTTCCGTGAACTACGCGCTTACGATCCGAAACCAGGATGCCAGTTTTCCAGCGCTGCGGCCGAGGATGTGACGCCCGACGTTTTCGTCAAACCTCTTAAGGCCGGGTTTGCGGTCGAACTGAATCAAAGCACGCTGCCACGGCTGCTGGTCAATCGGCGCTACTACCAGGAACTCAAGTCCGGCCCACAGGACAAGACGTCGCGGGCCTGGCTCAGCGAATGCCTGCAAAGCGCCAACTGGCTGGTGAAGGCGCTCGACCAGCGGGCACGAACCATCGTCAAGGTCGTCAGCGAGATCGTCAAACGGCAGCAGGGCTTCTTCGAACGCGGCGTCGCGGCGATGAAGCCGATGACGCTGCGGGAGGTCGCCGAGGCGATCGGGATGCATGAATCGACGGTCAGCCGGGTGACCTCCAACAAGTATCTGCTGTGCGACAGGGGGCTTTACGAGCTGAAGTATTTCTTCGGGTCCGGGGTGGCTTCGACGGAGGGCGACGGGGCGGCGGCGGAGGCGGTGAAGGCGGGGATCAAGGAGTTGATCGAGGCCGAGACCGACATCCTCAGCGACGACGCCATCGCCGGCTTGCTCAAGCAGCGGGGCTTCGACGTCGCTCGGCGGACGGTGGTGAAGTACCGGGAGGCGATGGGCATCGGATCGTCGATCCAGCGGCGGCGGCAGCGGAAGATCGGCGGCTAGGCCTTCACTCTAGCCCAGATCGGCAGATGGTCGGAGGCCTTGCGCGCCGCGGGGCTCATGTGGACGCCGGCGGCTTCGATATCGAGGTTCTTGTCGACGATGATCCGGTCGAGCGCGGCGACCGGGTGGCGGGCATGGAAGCTGTTGCCGGTCGGGGCGATGTGAAATTCGTCGCACAGGTCGTTGAGGCACCCAGCGGCGGTGCGCCATTCGTTGGTGTCACCCATCAGCACCGTCGGCATCTTTTGGGGCCGGGCGGCGACGGCTTCCATGATCGCCCGCATCTGCCGTTTGCGCCACAGGCCGCTGAGGTCGAGGTGCATGCCGACGACCCGCAGCGGCCGCTCGTCGATCAGCAGCTCGGCGATGACCGCGCCGCGGGGTTCGAGCGTCGGCAATTCCAGCGCCACGGCGTCGAGCACGCCGATGTGCTGCTTCACCAGGATCGCATTGCCGTGCCACCCGAGATTGCGGGTGTTAAGCTTGAGCAGGCGGTCGCTGTGCTTGCGGACCTTGTCGAACATCCTTTTGTGTCGGACGCCGAGATGAACCGGTTTGTAGGTGCCGTGGCGGTCGATCAGCTCATGCGGCACCGCCGACCCGCGTCCGCCGACGCGTTTGTCGGCTTCCTGCAGGGCGACGATGTCGGCGTCGATCTCCTGCAGTACGTCGAGCACGCGCTTCGGATCGCGCCGCCGGTCGAGACCGACGGCTTTGCGCATATTGTAGCTGGCCAGGGTAATCGACGCGCCTGAGGTCACGGGAGCGCCAACAACGGCCATCGCAGAGTGTTCCTAAACGTCGAGATTGGCGACGTTCAGCGCATTGTCCTGAATAAACTCGCGGCGCGGCTCGACGACGTCGCCCATGAGACGCGTGAAGATCTCGTCGGCGACGTCAGCCTGGTCGATCGCGACGCGGAGCATCGAGCGGTTGAGCGGGTCGAGCGTGGTCTCCCACAGCTGTTCCGCGTTCATCTCACCGAGACCCTTGTAGCGCTGGATCGACAGGCCCTTGCGGCCCGCCGCGAGGATCGCGTCGAGTAGCTGCGACGGACGCGCCACCAGCGTTTCGCCCTTGCCGATGGTCAGCGCCGCTTCGTCGCCGTCCGTTTCTTCGGAAGTCTCGGACACCTCAGCCATTTCGCCGGAAGTGGCCTTGATCGAAACGAGCTTGCGGGCGCCGGCGTAGATTTCGGCCTGCTCAGCAGCCAGCGTGTGGAGCTTGCGGGCTTCGGCCGAGGCGATGAATGCCGCTTCAATGATGTGGTGGTCGGTCACGCCGCGCCACAGCCGTTCGAAGTGGAATCCGCCTTCGTCGGTCATCCGCGCGGTCCAGCGCGCTTCGGGATCGCCCTGGTCGAGACGGCGGGTAACTTCGGCCAAACGCTTCGTCCGCTCGGCAGCGTTGATCGCCGGATCGAGCGCGCCGCCCAGCGCAAGCGTTTCGACGATCACCGGATCGTAGCGGCGCGGCGCATAATGCATCAGCGTGCGCAGGCGGCGGGCATGGTCGACCAGCGCCAGCAAAGGCTGGCCCGAACCGATGCCGTCGAGCGAGGTCAGCTGGACGCCGCCACGAACGAGATAATCGTCGAGCGCGGCTTCGTCCTTGAGATATTCGACCGCCTTGCCGCGGGTCGCCTTGTAGAGCGGCGGCTGGGCAATCAGCAGGTGCCCCGCCTCCACGAGCTCCGGCATCTGCCGGTAGAAGAAGGTCAGCAGCAGGGTGCGGATGTGGGCGCCGTCGACGTCGGCGTCGGTCATGATGATGATCTTGTGATAGCGCAGCTTTTCGAGGTTGAATTCCTCGCGGCCGATGCCGGTGCCCATCGCCTGGATCAGCGAGATGATTTCCTTCGACGACAGCATGCGGTCGGTCCGCGCGCGCTCGACGTTGAGGATCTTGCCGCGGATCGGCAGGATCGCCTGAAACTCGCTGTTGCGGCCGGACTTCGCCGAGCCACCGGCGCTGTCGCCCTCGACGATGAACAGTTCTGACCGCGCCGGATCGCGTTCGCGGCAGTCGTGCAGCTTGCCGGGCAGGCCGGTCACGCCCATCACCGTCTTGCGGCTGGCGTCGCGGGCCTTGCGCGCCGCTTCGCGCGCCGCGGCGGCGTCGATGACCTTCTGGATGATGGCGCGGGCGTCGGCGGGATGTTCTTCCAGCCACTCGCTCATCTTGTCGCCCATCAAAGCTTCGAGCGGCTGGCGGACTTCCGAGCTGACCAGCTTGTCCTTGGTCTGCGAGCTGAACTTGGGATCGGGCAGCTTGACTGACACGATGGCCGTCAGGCCCTCGCGCATGTCGTCGCCCGTCAGGCTGACCTTTTCCTTTTTCAGCATGCCGGACTTGTCGGCATAGGCATTGAGGGTGCGGGTCAGCGCGGCGCGGAAGGCGGCGAGGTGGGTGCCGCCGTCGCGCTGCGGGATGTTGTTCGTGAACGGCAGGACGTTCTCGTAATAGGAATCGTTCCATTCGAGGGCGACGTCGATGCCGATGCCGTCGCGGACCGCGGAAATGGCGATCGGCTCCGGGAAGAGCGGGTTCTTCGCGCGATCGAGATATTTCACGAAGGCCGCGATGCCGCCCTCGTAGTATAGCTCATGCTCGACCCGTTCTTCGTGCCGGGCATCGGCAAGGATCATGCGGACGCCCGAGTTGAGGAAGGCGAGCTCCCGGTAGCGGTGCTCGAGCCGTTCGAAGTCGAACTCCGTGATCTTGAAGGTTTCGGGGCTGGGCAGGAAGGTAACGCGGGTGCCCTTCTTCCCCTCGGGCGCCTTCCCGACGACCTTGAGCGGCGCAACCGCGTCACCGTGGCGGAACTGCATGTAATGCTCCTCGCCATCACGCCAGATGGTGAGATCCAGATATTCGGACAGCGCGTTGACGACGCTGACGCCGACGCCGTGGAGGCCGCCCGACACCTTGTAGGCATTGTCGTCGGACGTGTTCTCGAACTTCCCGCCGGCGTGGAGCTGGGTCATGATAACCTCGGCCGCCGAGACGCCCTCTTCGGGGTGGATGCCGGTGGGGATACCGCGGCCATTGTCCTCGACCGTGACCGATCCGTCGGGGTTGAGCTGGATCAGGATGCGGTCGCAGTGACCGGCCAGCGCCTCGTCGATCGCATTGTCCGAAACCTCGAACACCATGTGGTGGAGGCCGGAGCCGTCGTCGGTATCGCCGATGTACATGCCGGGCCGCTTGCGGACGGCGTCGAGGCCCTTGAGCACCTTGATGCTCTCGGCGCCGTAGGAATTCTGATTGGGGTCGGTTGCCATAGTCCAGATATAGGGATTTATCCTCGGAAGTCACGCGTGTGCGCGTGTGCGCGCGCGCGGGAGTCGCGGAGGATGATTCCCATGGCCACAGACAGCAGATTGTCACCCTGATTGGTTGAAACCGGGGGGTCCTCCACTTCCTCCACTTCGTTACCCTGGACGGCATGGCTGCCGAGGGCGAATGCGCCGGTCAGGGTGACAAATGCCGGCGGATTGAGGCTCCGGCGAGGGTAACAGCTTGTACCCGGAGTTGAAGACGACGCGCCGCTCATCAGCCGGTGAGTGGCACGAAAAGCCTAGTGTAGGACAGCATTTCGCGTTGGCGGATTAATGTCTGCCTTGGGTGGAAAGCAGCGATTTTTAGGGATGCTTGCGACCAATAATGTCAGTCGTCGTGCGATGCGTGACCGACGTCACCAAATGCATCTTACGTCCGTCCCAGCAGCCCCACCGCGTTTTTTTCCACTGCGGCGGGCAATGAACCGACTTCCAATCGAAACACGATATTCCGTGATTTGACAAAACGCATGTGGGTTGAGTGACGGCAGCTGCAGCGATCAGTAGCAACATTACGCTCTCCCAACTCAGTCCAGCGTATCACGGCGCGTTATGTCTGCAATGGGTGGAAAGCGGACATTGGCGACCGCCCATCTGCGGCGGATCGATCCGAGCCTTAGGGCGCTGCCCGCTCGCTCGCTCGTGGATTGCCTCGAGCCAACTCAATGCCGTTTAGGAAGAGGCTGAGCCCATCAGGATTGATGATCATATATTCGGCGAAACTCTCGATGGATCGAGAGGCAAGTGCTGCGTAGCGTGCCAGCGCTTCCTCCGCCTCAGTGAGGCGGCCGAGATGGCCATAGCTTGCCGCCAGGAACGCATACCCGCGCGGATGAGGCTTTTGCCTGACGAACTCCTTGCCGAGCGCGACAGCGTCCTCGAACCGCCTCTGTTGAAAACGTGCCCAAGACAGGAGTCCCACCAGATTGGGCACGTCGGGACCAAGCGGGTCCAAATGCCTCGAACGTTCGAGATGTTCGATCGCGATCTCATTGTGACCAACCCGCAAATGGATGATCCCGCTCATGAACCAGCCAATGGGCGATCCAGGATTGAGATCAATTGCTCTGTCGCAAAGGACGATTGCCGCCTCGATGTCGCGCTCCAGGCCAGCGATGACCGATGCGGCATTTGCGAGGACGTCGGCGTCGTCACTGGCGACGGCCAGCGCATGATGCGCCATTTCAATCCCCCTGAGGCGGTCGGCCTCTGGTCGCGTGGCCCACTCGAATAGCCGGCTGATGTTGTGGCACACGGCGCCCAGAGCCAAAGCGGGACCGTAATTCGGGTCGAGCGCTACGGCGCGTTCGATCAGCTCCAGCGCCTCCAAGGTTCCCAATTTGGTGTAGCTGCGATGCAGCGGCCAGGCCCGCAGGTAAAGGTCGTAACTGCTCATGTTTTGAGTGGGCCTCCGCGGCATCTTGCGGATTTCGGCCTGCTGCAGGCTCGGCTCGATGCGCGCGGCGACCGCAAGCGCGACCCTGTCCTGAAGACCGAAAACATCTTCGAGCGAGTCGTCGAACCGTTCGGCCCATAGCTGAGAACCGTCGGCGGCGTCGATCAGTTTGACCGCAATGCGGACCCGGCCGGCTGCCTTCCGAACGCTGCCTTCGAGAAGATATGCGACTCCCAGCCGCTTACCGGCTTCCTGTGGCTCGAGGTTTTTACCCTTGAGCGACAAGCTCGATCCGCCCGCAATCACGAAGATCGTCCGAATCCGAGAAAGAGACGTGGCGATCTCCTCCAGCATGCCATCAACGAAATATTCCTGTTCGGCGTCGCCCGCGATGTTCGCAAAGGGCATGATAGCGATCGAGGGCTTGCCGGCGCGGCCGTTCAATTCGGTAACCCCTGCGGACGGGCTCAGTCCCAGTTTCGCCGCGATCCCGTTCAAAACCTGAGTCCAGCCCTGGGCATCGGTTTCGCCACGCCATAGCCGGAGGTCCGCGCACTCAATTTCATCGAACGGCATCGGCACTGGCGATCCATCCAGGGTGAGCTGAACGAGCTTACCGAGAGCGCGGGCCCGGCTGGCTTCGGAACAAACCCAATCGGAGCGGGCCGCATCTGCCGACCAGAGCACCAGGACCGACCTAGCCGCGCAGAGCTGCTCTTCTATCGTTTTCCTGAAGCCTTGGTGGGCCTGCAGTTGGGTATCTCTCCAAACGTCATGCCCGTGCGCGCGAAGTGCGTCAGCAATCCTATCGGCCTGCTTCGCCGTTGACCTTGCGTAAGATATGAAGACGTCTGACATGGCGGTTCAGCAGTTTACCACAGGGATCCGACGTCAGTAACGCAACGAAGTTCGCTGGTGAGCTAGTGTCTGCTTTGGGTCGAAAGCGGACATTAGCCTGCGCTTTGTGCTGAGCCCTCCGACAATGGATCATGAGCGAAGACGAGCCAAGCGAAGCTTAGCGCCAAGAGGCCTGTCGCTGCGCCGGCCCCGATAAGCGTTGGCGGCAATTTGCCGCGCGAGGCGGCTTTTCCGAGCGTGAGCGCCGCGGTGGCGAAGAGGATGAGGTTTCCGAGCCCGAGCGGCCGGGCATAGATGCCGCCGATCCGGTTGCGGCGGCTCATCCAATCCATCGCCGCGAAACCGATCAGGCTGCCGCCGAGCAGCTGGATGAAGATGGGCAGTGCGCTCGATGCGGCGCCGTCGATCGCCCGGGCAATTTCGACCGGTGCGAACAGGCCGGCAAGCCCGGCGATAAACAGAATGATCGCGCCTAGCGTGAGGATAAACCGTCCGGCCATGATCCAGCCCGTTCCACAATCCGTAGCTAGCAGCAACCGGGGTGACGGTCCCACACCCGGCTCGCCAAGACTGTGTTATGTGTGTAATACGCACCGCAAGGGTCGCAAGGGGCTATCGAATGCGCAGGTTCGTCAAATGGATCGTTGCGGCTGCCGGTGTCGCAATGGCGGCGGATGCCGGTTTGAGCGTGCCGACCCCGGAGCGCGCGGCGCCGCCAAGACTGTTGCCAACAGGTGACGGGATCGACCGTTCGGCGCTCGACATGGGCACGGACCCGTGCACGAACTTTTACCGGCATGCGTGCGGCGGATTCATTGCGAGCCATCCGGCCACTGCGGAGCATCCGCTGATCGCGCTTGCGGATCTGCAAGCCAACAGCGATTTCGACCGCAGCCTGACCCGCCTGCTCGGCGAGCCGGCGCGCGGGGACCGCGAGCTGGAACGGTTGCAGCGTTTCTATCAATCCTGCCGCCAGGGGACGGCCGGGGACGAAGCGCTGCTGCGGCGCTGGCTCATCCGGATCGACAGCGCAAAGAGCCGATCGGACATTCGGGCGCTGACGCGGGACCTCGCCGCTATCGGCGTCGACGCCTTCGTCAATTATGGGGGGCGGCCGGATCGCAACCGGCTGGATCGTAACCGCGGCGAAATTCATCCTGGCATGCTGTGGGCGCAACCGGAAGCGGTTGCCGCGGTCTTTCGCGCGAGCGGGCGGCCGGAGGCGGTGGCCGCGCGCGAGGCAGCAGCGGTGGCCGACCTGACGCAGCGCCTGGTCAAACTCCGTAACGAGCGATGGGAGGCGGCCAAGGCCGAGAACCCGCGAACTATCGCGCAACTCCAGGCGATGGATCCGGCATTTGACTGGCCGGCCTATCTGCGCGCGGCTGGCGCAAGGCCGGGCAAGGCCATCAACGTCACGTCTCCAGCTTATCTGCGCGCGCTCGACAAGGAGTTTCGCAGCCGGACGTTGCCGGAGTTGCGCGCCTATCTGCGCTGGGCGTTCCTCTTCTCGCTGCGCGGCGAGCTGCCGCGGTCGTACGATGCCGCGCTGGCACAATTGCCGTTGAACTGGCGGCCGCAGCTGGCCGACGAGGACCGGCGCTGCCGCGATGCGGCCGTGCGGGCGATGGGCGTCGAATTCTCGCGGCAATATTCGCAGCGCGTGTTGGGTGTTCCCGCGCGCGACGCGGCACGGCGATTGTCCGAGACTATACGGGCGGAGATTATTCGATCGATCGGCGAGGCCGAGTGGCTGTCGCCCAAAGCACGTGCGGCGACCGCGGACAAGTTGCGGCACACGGACCTCAAAGTCGGCTTCCCCGACCTGTGGCCGGCGACGGGGCAATATCCGGTAAGCCGCGAGCATTTCCTGGCCAACGTCCTTGCCAGCCGGCGATTCGAGCAGCAGCGCGAATGGGCGAGAGCCGCCCAGCCGCGCAGTCGCACCGCCTGGGAAATGAAAGTCAGTCCGTGGGTCGGCGAAGGAATGGCGGCGGCGCGGCTGGTCATTCCGAACGGCTTCCCGGACGCCTTTTCCAACTCGCTGATCATGACGGCAGCGTTCCTGTCGGCACCTCGGTTCGACGCGAGCGCTCACGACGAGCTTAACTACGCGACCTACGGGTCGGTGTTCGCGCACGAATTCGTGCACGTGGCGCAACTGCATATGTTCGGCCCTGCCGGCGAGGATGCCGAACTGTGGGGACCGCAGGACGACAAGGCGGCGGACGCAAGGGGACAGTGCGTCATCGACCAGGCCAACGCCTACCAGGTGCTACCCGGGGTGCATCTCGCGGGTTCGGACGAATTTCCGGAAAATGTCGCTGATTACGGTGGCCTGCGACTGGCTTACGAAGCGCTCAAGCGTTCGCTGGGAGACAAGGTCGAACGGCGCGACGCGCTGAACAGCAGTCCCGCCCAGCGCTTTTTCTACCGCTATGCGCAATCCCATTGCACGTCGCAGACGGACGCGAGCCTGCGCGACGCCGTGGCGAACGATGGGCACGCGCCGGCGGAGTTCAGGGTCAACGGGCCCTTGTCGAACATGCCCGAATTCCGACGCGCCTTTAATTGCCCGGCGCAGGCGCCCATGGCGCGGCCGGCGGCCCAGCAGTGCCGGGTTTGGTGAGCGTCGTCGCTCAGCCCTTGCCCTGAAGCTCGTTGCGAAACAGCCAGATCACGCCCGCGCAAGAGACAGTCCAGATCGTCGCAAGGACGATGACGAAGGTGATCACTGGGTGGGTCCGATCGAACGAGGAAAGTAGCTAAGCGCTTCATGTCTACTTTTGTTGCGTTGCAACAAAACTGCCCCGCGATGACACCATGACGTCACCGGACATTCGGAGAAATCGCCAATGCATGGGGCGGATTCCCGCACAAGACCGCCGCACTGCGGCAAGAATTGGCGGTTTCTTCCCGTTGGCACGCTTCCTGAATGACCATAGTCAGCCGGCGCCGGGTAGCGCCGGCACGATAAGGGGCAAGACGATGAAGAGTGTTACGCACGGTGGGACAGGCGAAGCGGAGATGCCGACCGACCTGCTGGCCGGCCTGTTGATGGAAATGGCGCGCGAAGCGAAGCCTGCTGCCGCGCGGCCGGGCAAGGTGCCGTTGAAAGTCTACGGCGTGATGGCAATCACCACGATGCTGACGTTCGCGACGCTGGTCAGCGGTTATCAATTGCTCTTCGCGCCCCAGGTGTTCGCATGATGCGCGCCGCCATCGAATGGCTCGACCGGTTCGCCGCGAACCCGTGGGCGCTGTCGTTCACGAGCTTTGCGCTGACGGCGCTGGTAATCCGGTCCGGCCACCTGCCGACCTTCTAACGAACAGCGGAGGCGTCCCGGCCCTCAAGCCGGGACGATCCTCGTGATCAGGCGGCGCGATAGCCGCCGGGCCGACGCGACCGGCCGTGGAACTTGCGCTTCGGCTGACCGCCTTGAGGGCGCGCGGGGCCGCGAGCTTCGCTGGAACGGGCTGCACGCGGATCGGCATCAGCTTCGCGAAACACTTCCGGACGATAGGACGTACGCGTCGCGTCGCCGCGATGGTCGTCGCGCCGCTGGCCGTTGCGGTCCTGGGGTCCGCCGCGCTGCGGATGACGCTGGCCGCCGCCGTTGCGAGCCTTTCGCTGCTGGCCGTCGTGGCGACGGTCGGCCTTGAACCCGTCGCGCAGGCTGCGCTCGGGCTTTGCCTCGACCGGCGGCTTGAGGCGCTTGAACGCTTCGGCGCTGGCCTGAAAGTCCGCCGGCAGCGGGGCGACCGGCAAGCGCTGACGCGTGGTGCGCTCGATATCGCGCAGGTTGCCGCGCTCGTCGGGGGCGCAGAAGGCGATGGCGATGCCGTCGGCGCCGGCGCGCGCGGTGCGGCCGATGCGGTGGACATATTGCTCGGGAACGTCGGGCAGGTCGAAGTTGACGACGTGGCTGACGCCCGGGACGTCGATTCCGCGCGCCGCGATGTCGGTCGCGATCAGGACCTTCATCTCGCCCGACTTGAAGGCGGCGAGCGTGCGCTCGCGCTGGGCCTGGCTCTTGTTGCCGTGGATCGCTCCCGACGCGATCTTGGCGGCCGCGAGCTGCTTCACGATCTTGTCGGCGCCATGCTTGGTGCGGCTGAACACCAGCGCGCGCTCGACCGGCTCATTCTGCAGCAGCAGGGCGAGCAGCGCCGACTTTTCCGCCTGGTTGACCATCGTGACGCGCTGATCGATCCGCTGGACGGTGGTCGCGGCCGGCGTCACCGACACTTCCGCCGGGTTGCTGAGGTACTTGTCGGCCAGTTCCTTGATCGCGCGCGGCATGGTGGCCGAGAAGAACAGGGTCTGGCGCTTGGGCGGGACGAGCGCGACGATGCGCTTCAGCGCATGGATGAAGCCGAGGTCGAGCATCTGATCCGCCTCATCGAGGACGAGGATTTCGAGCTCGCGGAGGCTCAGCGCGCGCTGGTCGATCAGGTCGAGCAGACGACCCGGGGTGGCGACGAGGACGTCGAGGCCGCGGGCGACGGTGCGCACGCTCTTGCCGTTGGGGACGCCGCCGAAAATGACGCCGACCGACAGGCGCATGTACTTGCCATAGGCTTCGGCGCTGGCCGCGATCTGCGAGGCGAGCTCACGGGTCGGGGCGAGGACGAGCATGCGGATCTGGCCCGGCTTCGGGATGACGCGGTTGGCCGCCAGCCGGTCGAGCGAGGGCAGCATGAAGGCCGCGGTCTTGCCGGTGCCGGTCTGGGCGATGCCCAGCAGGTCACGGCCCGTAAGAACGGTCGGAATGGCCTGGAGCTGGATGGGCGTCGCCTTGGTATAATCCTTGGCGGCGAGCGCATCGAGCAGGGGCTTCGAGAGCCCGAGGGAATGAAACGACATTGAAAAACTTCCACAAATAGAGCCGTCGGGCGCGCCATGAGGGCGCCCGGCGGGCGGGAAACAAGAACCCCGCGTGATGTGGAGAACTTCAGGAAATGAGGCGCGGGCCGGATGCTTGTGCACCGATCACGCCGCTTGCTAGGCGCCTCGTGTTGCAGTGCAATATAGCGGTAAGCCGCGAAAAGTCCAGATCAGGCCGAATGGACGACGCCGGGCTCGACGTGGAAACGGGTTGCGGTGCCGATGCCGTCGAACAACGCGGCCTCGGTCGCGGTCATCCAGACCTGGCCGCGGCCCGCAAGGCGGGCGAACAATGCGGCGCGCCGTTTGGGGTCTAGGTGAGCGGCAACTTCGTCAAGGAGCAGCATGGGTGGGGCGCGGCGGCGGTCGGCGACGAGGTCGGCGTGAGCGAGGACGAGGCCAAGCAGCAATGCCTTCTGTTCGCCCGTGGAGGATTGCGCCGCCGGCATGCGCTTGGCGCGGTGGAGGACGGCAAGGTCCTGGCGGTGAGGGCCTTCGATGGCACGCCCGGCGGCGGCGTCGCGTGAGCGGTTCGCGCGGAGAATTGCGGTAAGATTGGCGGGCGCCCAACCCTCAAGCGTGATTTCGGCGCGGGCGAACTCGTCGTCGGGGGCTGCGGCGATCGCGGCATCGAGCGCCGTCACGGCGCGGGCGCGGGTTTCGGCGACCGCTGCGCCATGTTCCGCCATCGCCAGTTCGAGCGAGGACAGCCAGCTTTCGTCCCACTGCTCCTCGGCGAGCAGCTTGTTGCGGGCGCGCATGGCGGCTTCGTAGCGGGAGGCGTGATGGGCATGCCCCGGCTCAAGCGCGAGGACGAGGCGGTCGAGGAAGCGCCGGCGGTCGCCCGCGCTGCCGGTGAACAAGCGGTCCATCGCTGGCGTCAGCCACAGGACGGACAGCCATTCGCCAAGCGCGTTCACCGACGCGGCGGCGCCATTGATGCGGACCTGACGGCGTTCGGGCGCCGTGGACTGTGTGCCGGTGCCGAGATCACTCTCGCCTAGCCGTGCCGCCACACCCCAGCCGCCGCTGCCACCCTGCCGCGCCATCTCGGAAATCGGTACGCCGCGAAGCCCGCGCCCGGGGGCGAGCATCGATACGGCTTCGAGCAGGTTGGTCTTCCCCGCTCCATTTTCGCCAAAGAGGAGCACGAAACCATCGCGCGCTTCGACAGTCGCGGCGGCATAGGAGCGGAAGTCGGTGAGGGTTAGGCGGCTGACCGGCACACGATCGGCTTAGCCTTTATTGATCGCGGCGGTCGATGACTTCGTAATGCGCTGCGCGGTCGTCGAAGCTGTTGAGGACGGCGCGGGCTTCGGCCGGAACGTGGCTGCGTTCGTAATCGTCACCCATGAACGCCCGCACCGAGGCGAAATCGTCGAACCACATCATCGTCTGGAATTCGATCTCGCCGTCGAGATTGCGGCGCATCAGGTCAATGTGCCGCAATCCCGGGATCTGCCGCGCTTCAATGTCAGGGATGACCTGCGAGCGCACGATCCGCTCATAATCGTCGGCGTCCTCCGGAGCAGCCCAGCCGCGCCAGAGCCGACAGATCATGTCAGACCCGCATCGGCATGAGGACGTAGAGCGCGTTCGACTTGTCGTTTTCGCGCAGGAGCGTCGGGGCGGCGGCGTCGGCGAGGTGCACTTCGACCGTGTCGCCGTCGATCTCGCTGAGGATGTCGAGCAGGTAGCGGGCGTTAAAGCCGATCTCGAGGCCATCCGAACCGTAGTCGGCGGGCACTTCTTCGGTCGCGACGCCGTTTTCGGGCGAGGTGACCGACAGCGTCACCTTGTCGCGGTCGACGGCCATCTTCACCGCGCGGGTCTTCTCGCTGGCGATGGTCGAGACGCGATCGACGCCCTGGCTGAAGCTCTTGGGATCGAGCTTGAGCAGCTTGTCGTTCCCAGTCGGGATGACGCGATTGTAGTCGGGGAAGGTCCCATCGATCAGCTTGCTGGTCAAAATGGCGCTGCCGAGCCCGAAGCGGACCTTGGTCGGCGACAGCGAGATCTCCACCGTTCCATCGACTTCCTCGAGCAGGCGGTAAAGCTCGGCGACCGCTTTGCGCGGGATGATGACGTCGGGCATGCCGTCGGCGCCGTCCGGCTTCGGGATGGTGACGCGAGCGAGGCGATGGCCGTCCGTCGCTGCGGCGCGCATCTGGTCGTCCACGACGTGGATGAAAATGCCCATCAAATAATAGCGAGTCTCTTCGCTGGAGATCGCGAAGCGGGTCTTCTCAATGACTTGGCGAAGTGTCGCGGCGGGCAGTTCGAAGCGGGTCGGCAGATCACCCTCGGCAATGACCGGGAAATCATCGCGCGGCAGGGTCGACAGATTGAAGCGCGAGCGGCCGGCCACGACCTGCATCTTGCCCTCGGCGGCGGTCAGCTCAACCTGGCTGCCTTCCGGAAGCTTGCGGACGATGTCGAAGAAGGTGTGCGCGGAAACGGTCGTGGCACCGGGCTGGCTGACGTTGGCGGCAATGCTTTCGTCGACCTGCAGATCGAGGTCGGTCGCCATCAGGCGGAGCGAACCGTCGTCCTTCGCTTCCATCAGCACGTTGCTGAGGATCGGGATCGTGTTCCGGCGCTCCACGACCGATTGCACATGGCTCAGGCTCTTCAGGAGAGTTGCCCGCTCGATCGTCGCTTTCATGTCGTTTCAAGCCCCATCATCCGCCCGTCATTGGGCACCGCAGGCGCCACTATAGCGAGCCGTTTTGCGGGCGGAAGCGGAATGATGAGGGAAGCGGATGTAGCGGCCCCGCGGCCGCTACATCGCAACATCTTGGGGTGGCTCAGCCCTTTTTCTGGCCGACCGCTGGCGCCTTACTGGTTTTGGCGGGCATCAGCATCGCATCGACGTGATGAACGACGCCGTTGGTATACTGCTCATCGCCTTGAGTGATGGTAGCCTTGTGACCCGCGGCGTCGGTCAGAACCGTCTTGCCGCCGTCTTTGGTCGCAGTGAGCGTCCCGCTCATGGTGGCGAGCACGGCCTTTCCCTTGCCGGCATCGATCGCCTTGTCGATGTCGGCTACCATCACGGTGCCGGGCAGGATCAGGTTGGTCAGCACGCCGGTCAGTTGCGCGCGATTTTCCGGCTTCGTGTCGAACGTACCTGCCGGAGCGCCGGTGAAGGCGGCGTCATCCGGAACGAAGACGGTGTAGGGACCCGGACCGGCGAGCGTCTGGTCGAGACCGGCAGCCTTTGCGGCGGCCATGAACTGACTGTTCGGCGGAATGCTGGCGCCGATGGTCTTGCCGCCGGCGGCCTTCTGGGCCTTGTCCGTCTGGGCTTCGGGGGCCTTGGCCGCGCCGTTGCCGTCGGTCTTGCTGCTGCAGGCGCCGAGCGTGAGCAGCGCGGCGGTGCCCATGGTTAGTGCGAGCGCGTGGCGCTTCATCACTTTCTCCTTATCGTTGCGACAATGAAATGGCCCGAGGCGGATTGGGTTCCGCCCCGGGCCTTACGGTTGCTCGCGCCTAGGTCAGGAGCGAGGCGACGATTGCCGTGACGAGCTGCGTCGTCGGGTCGACCTGGTAAATGTAGCCGTTGTTGTAACGGTACCAGGCTTCCGGCGTGTCGTAGTAGGTCTGCCGGTAATCGTACGGCACGTTGTAGACGCCGTAGCCCGCAGGCAGCGGCTGACCCACCGCGAACCCCGGCGACAGCAGCGCCGCGACGGACGTGATCATGTCGTTGCGCTGGTCGTACTGGTAGATCGCCCCTGGCGAGTACCAGTAACCGTAGTCGGGCGTATCGTAGTACATCGTGCGATACTGGGTCGGCACGTTGTAGTAGCTGTAGGCCGACGGCAGCATCTGGCCGACACCATAGCCACCCGCGTACATCGGGATCACATTCTCGACGTACCCGTCGTCGCAATCCACCTGATAGATGACGCCGTCATAGTAACGGTTACAGACGTCACCATAGTCCTGGTAGAAGTTGTTGAACCCGTACGCCGCCGGCACATAGCTGCTCATGTACGACGTCGGCAGGTACGAACCCGGCAGATAGCCGCCCGCAAGCAGCGGGATCAGCGCCTGGATCAAATTGTCGCCGCGGTCGATCTGGTAGGCGTAGCCGTTACCGTACTGCCAGTAATAATCGTCGTTCGACGGGTAGAGATACTGGAGCGAGGCGGGGAACGGGCTCAGCGCACCGAAGCTCGCCACCTGCTGCACCGGCACGCCGATGAAGCGTTCGACCACCGTCGGCGCGAAGAACTGCGTGTTCGACCCGTAATTCCAGTCGGCGAAGCGAGAGGCAGCCAGCTGCTGCTGATAATTGCGCTGCTGCTGCTGAACATATTGCAGCTGCTGATTGTCGAAGGCGTTGCCGCCGAACTTGTTGTTCGCGAACTGGCTCATCGCCATCGCCTGCTGACGCTGGAGGTTGCGGTTCGCGTCCGCCTGCTGACGCTGGAGGTTGCGGTTCGCGTCAGCCTGCTGACGCTCCATCATGCGCGCCTGCTGCTTGGCGAAGCCGCCCTGCTGACGCTCGATGTTATGAGCTTGCTGGCGTTCGAAGCCGCGCTGACGCTCCATCTGACGCGCTTGCTGACGTTCGAAACCGCGCGCCTGCTGGCGCTCGATTTGCCGGGCCTGCTGGCGCTCGAAGCCGCGCTGTTGCTGACGCTCCATCTGGCGCGCCTGCTGACGTTCAAAACCACGTTGCTGCTGACGCTCGACGCGCTGCTGCATCTGGGGAGCACGCACCTCCATGCGCGGTCCGCCGCCGCCACGGTCGAAGCGGGGACCACCGCCGCCACCGCCGCCGCCGCCGCCGCGGGGCTGTTCGAAGCGCGGACCACCGCCGCCTCCGCCACCACCGTTGCCGTGGCCGCCGCCACCGCCGCCCTGCTGGGCTGCGGGCGGTCCGCCGCCACCATTTCCCTTACCGTTGCCGCCGCCACCGCCGTGGCCGCCACCTGGCCCCGCGCTTGCCGGGGCAGCGATCGCCAGCGCGGCTACGCCGGCAGCGAGAAATACCCTGGTCAACATCGCAAAATCTCCTTTCGAACGAGAGAAACGGCTCGTCCGCGACACCGTTCCAACACCTTAACGGCGGGAACTTTCAGCCTAGCGCACTAGGCTGAACCTTAAATGTCGAAGTTATTCAGATACTTGGCTACGCAGCGTCCTGTACCCACGCGGCCCGCAGCGGCTTGATCGCGAGAAGGGCGAGGAACGCTGCCAGCAGGTAAAAGCTGCAGCAGACGACCGCCGCGTTGCGCAACGAATCGACGCCATAGGTTGATTTCAGCGCGTCGGAGAGCCCGCCAATCAGCAGCGGGCCTGCACCGAGTCCGATCAGATTGTTGATGAGCAGGAAGCTTGCCGAGGCGGTCGAGCGCATCGATTGCGGAACGAGGTGCTGAACCGCGGTCGTGATGGGTCCGAGCCAAAGGATATTGAGGGCGTTGGGGATCAGCAGCAGAACCCAGGCGAACCATAGATTGGGCGCGAAGAAGCCGGCGACGAAGGTTGGAGCGGTGATTAGCCAGGCGATGGCCGGCAGCTTGGCGTACCAGCCACGGTCACCGGTGCCGAGCCGATCGGCGAGCCAGCCGCCGGCAAACACGCCCGTGCAGCCGCCGATGATGACCAGCGAGGCGAGGAAGTTGCCCGTCTGCACCAGACTGAGGTCGAAGCTGCGCATGAGGACGGACGGAGTCCACAAGGCAAGGCCGTAGCCGCACAGCGAGCTGGCCGAAGCGCCGAAGGCGAGCAGCCAGAAGGCCGGTTTGCGAGCGAGCATCGGGAACACGCTGCCAAGCGGTGCGGTCGCGGCGTTCCTCGCGCGCGGGAGGTCACGGACTACCCAGCGCAGCACGGGCGCCAGGATGATGCCGGCGACGCCCATGATGACGAACGCCGCGCGCCAGCCGAACAATTGTGCGAGATGGGCGCCGATGAACGAGCCCCCGCCAAGGCCGATCGGCACCCCCAGTGAAAAGACGGCGAGGGCGCGCGCCCGGCGCTCCGGTGGGAAGTAATCGGCAACCAGTGCATAGGACGGGGCGACGCCGCCCGCCTCGCCGACGCCGACGCCCAGCCGGTAGAGGAACAGTTGCCCGAAAGACGTCGCCGTGCCGCACAAAGCGGTAAAGGCGCTCCACACGGCGAGCGCGCCGGCGACGACGCCGCTGCGGCTGGTCTTGTCGGCAAGGAAGGCAAGCGGAATGCCGAGCAGCGAATAAAGTAGCGCAAAGGCGAGGCCCCCAATCGCACCGAACTCGGTATCGGTAAGATTGAGGTCCGCCTTGATCGACGAGGCCAGGATGCCGAGGATCTGCCGGTCGAGAAAATTGAAGATGTAGGCGATGAGCAGGATGAACAGGACCAGGTTGGCACTACGTGCCGGCCACAACGACGTCTCGCTCATTCCAATTCCCCCAGATGCTCGATCAGCCGGTCGACGTCGGCATCATCCTGATAAATCCCGAAGCCGATGCGCAACACGTCGCCGCGGACGTCGGTAATTACGTTGCGCGACTTCAGTTGCTCGTACCAGCGCTGCGCTTCCGTATGACGGAAGGCCAGGAAACGCGCGTGCGGACCTTGCGTGACGGGATTCAGAAGCTCGGCGTTCGCCAGAGGCGTCCCATCGAAGCGGCTTAGCAAATGTTTTTGCAGCGCCTCGGCGTGCGCCGAGACCCTCGCGGTCATCAGGCCATTCTCTGCGAGCATTCGGCGGATCGCCGTGAAGCGATAGAGTGCCGACGGATCGAAGGTGGCGCCGAGGAAGCGGTCTGCGGTTTTGGCATAGCCGACTTGCCCGGGCGGAAGGCCGAGGTCCTCGAATTCCGCGTACCAGCCGGTGATGCGTGGACGCTCGCCGAAGCCGGGCGGCGCATGCATGAAACCGCAGCCTTCGCCGGCCATTGCGTATTTGTACCCGCCACCAAGAAAGAAGGCTGATTGCGCCGGCTGGGCGCCCAGCGGCCGGTCGATGGCCATGAAGCTATGGTAACCATCGATGACCACCCACGGGCCGTCGGGCCTGCCGAGCGCGGCAAGTTCTTCGATCTTGTCGAAAATCAGGCCGCTGCCGAACATCACCTGACTGACGAAGATGATTTGCGCATCGCCGCTTTTCGCCGCTTCAAGAAAACGTTCGGAGAAAGTGTCGAACGGATACGTCGGAATGCGTTCGAACACGGCCGCGCCCGATTCCTCCCAGCGGGCAAACTGCCGGCGGGCGCTGTGGAATTCGCCGTCGCTGGTCAGGACCCGGATTGGCCAGCTTTCGGATACGGCGGCGAACAGGCGAACGAGCAGGTCGTGGGTGTTCGACGCGAAGACGATGGCGTCGGCCATGTCGGTACCCAGTTCGGCAGCGACTTCGCGCTGGGCCTCGGGATAGACTTCGCCCATGACGCGATCCCACTTGCGGTCCGCGAGGCGAGCGGCATCTTCCCAGGCGGCGACCTGGCCATCGTAGCTGGCGTCCGGCCAAAGGTGGTGGCTGTGCGCGGCGAAGTGCAGCCGGCGAGGATCGGCACCCAGGCTCCGGCTGAACAACGCTTTGAAACTCAAAGATCGGTCCTCAGCGACCACAATTCAGGGAAGACACGCTTCTCGAGCGTGGCGCGAAGGTAGGGCGCGCCGGCCGAGCCGCCCGTGCCCTGCTTGTTGCCGATGATTCGCTCGACGGTAAGCACATGCTTGTGGCGCCAGGCAGCGAGCGCATCGTCGATGTCGACCAGCTTCTCCGCGAGTTCGTACAGGTCGAACCAGCGCTCGGCATCGCGATAGATCTTGAGCCAGGCCGCAGCGACGGCTTCCGTCGAATGGTCGCCGAGGTCGAAACCTGCGCGTTCAAGCGCCGCGTGGGCAGCTTCGCGCAGGCTCGGCTCCTCGAGCGCCCGCTTCAGTGCCGCGCGCTCGGCACTGCCTTCTGCATAATGTTTGATGAAATTCGGCTCCTTCAATCCGAGGCGGAATTCGATTTCCCGAAATTGCGCGGATTGAAAGCCCGACGAGGTGCCGAGCACATCGCGAAACTTCAGATAGTCGACCGGCGTCAGCGTCGACAGCACGTCCCAGGACAGCGTCATCACTGCTTGAATGCGGCTGATCCGCGCCATCGCCTTGTATGCTTCGGCGAAGCGGTCCGACTGCACGAAGTCGATCGCCAGCCGCAGCTCGTGAAGGAGCTGCTTCATCCACAGCTCCTTCGTCTGATGGATGACGATGAACAGCATCTCGTCGTGCAGCGACGACAAGGGCTGCTGCGCCGACAGGATCTGGTCGAGCTTCAGATAGTCGGCATAGGTCATGCCGGCGGGCGTCGCGGTCATGGGCGACGCTTAAGCGAAACAACCGCCACGCGGAAGGCGGAGCCGGAGGTCTTTACTGACCCGGATTCTGGGACCCCGGAAGGCCTGGCGCGCCGACCGTGCCGATGCCGCCGAACAGCTCCTCGAAGAAGCTGCGCTTGCGGCCGAGCGTGGGCGTCTTTTTGCCGTACGGGTCGACGTTCATCACCAATTCCTTGCCGGTCTCCTGAACCGCCGACACGTTCCCCTTCGGATCGAAGCGGACGATCAAGGTCGTCTGCTTGCGAACACTAGGGTTGCGAAACGCCACCTGGTTGGTGTCGCGCGAAATATAGTACCACTCATTGGAATTGAATTGGCCGGCAAAGGTGGGACGGCCCAGCAGCTTGGCCACGGAATCCTTGTTGTCGACGCCCGGCTGAATGCCCGCGACAAGCTGCTGGTCCAGCACGACGCCCTTATGCTGGCGGAACTGCGCGCACCCCGTAACGAGCACTGCAGAACCGGCAATCGCCAACGTCAAAACCGGAAGCTTCATCGATAAACCCTTGCTGGGACGCGCGGCGCCCGAAAACTGTTGCCTTGCCTAGCGGCGGTCGCGCCTCAATATGCGGAGGGCACTAAGCGACGCAAGGGACGCTATGCTGGGTTTCCTGTTCCGGACATTAACGGCCGCGCCTTCGGAAGGTGCTCCGCTGTTCGACCGGCTGACCGCCGAGGCGCGGCGGCCGGACTGGTATCTCGCCGGCGGTGTGCCGGATACGCTCGACGGACGCTTCGCAGTCTTGTCGACCTTGACGGCGATCGCGCTCATCCGGCTGGAACGCGGCGGACCTGTCGGCAAAGCGGCGACGGTCACGCTGACCGAGCGCTTCATCGAGGTGATGGAAAGCGAGCATCGTGAACTCGGGCTGGGCGATCCGACGCTGGGGAAGACCGTCCGCAAGCTGGTGGGAAAGCTGGCCCGGCGAACGGGGATCTGGCGAGAAGTGCTGGCCAACGAGCGGCCATGGGACGAGGCCGTGAGGGAAAGCTTGTTCAGGGACCATCCCGCACCCGCAGCGGTTGAGGCGGACGAAGCCGCCCTGCGGCGTTTCTGGACGCGGTTGAAAGAGGTTGCGGTTGGCGATCTGGCGAAGGGGGTACTGCCATGAGCGACCAATTCGCGCACCAACTCCGGATTGATCAGATCCGCGATGGCGACCGGCTGGAATTGTCGGCGGACGAGAGCGAGCGGGCGGCAATCGCCGAGCGCCTGGGGCTTCCGTCGATCAAGTGCCTGAACGCGCAGGTGACGCTTAGCCGGTCGGGTGAGACGATTCGCGCCGATGGCCGACTGGCCGCGTCGCTGGATCAGAGCTGCGTGGTTACCGGCGATCCGGTCGCTGCGCATGTCGACGAGCGCTTCGCCATCCAGTTCGTTGCCGAGCCGAAGGATGGCGGCCCCGACGATGAGATCGAGCTCGGCGAAGCCGACTGCGACACCGTTTTTTACGATGGTGCGATGATCGATCTGGGCGAGGCGCTGGCGGACACCCTGGCCCTGAGCCTCGATCCCTATCCGCGCAGCGCGGGAGCCGACGCCGCGCTCAAGGAAGCCGGGGTGATGAGCGAAGAGGAAGCGAGTCCGTTCGCGGTCCTGGCGAAGCTTCGGAAGAGCGACGAAACTTAGAACGACTTAGAACGGGACGTCGTCGTCCAGGTCGGTGTCGAACGCGGCCGGCTGCGGGCGCGACTGCTGGCGCTGCGGCGGGCTCCCAAAGTCGTTGCCGCCGCCGAAATCGTCGTTGAAGGCGCCGCGGCCACCGCCGCCGCCCTGACCGTCGCGGCTGTCGAGCAGGACGAGTTCGCCGCGGAATTTCTGCAGCACGATCTCAGTCGTGTAGCGGTCATTACCCGACTGATCCTGCCACTTACGGGTCTGCAGCTGGCCTTCGATGTACACTTTGCTGCCCTTGCGCAGGTAGTTTTTGGCCACGCGGCCCAGGTTCTCGTTGAAGATGGCGACCGAGTGCCATTCGGTCTTTTCCTGGCGGTTGCCGTCGCGGTCCTTCCACGTCTCCGACGTCGCAATGCGGAGGTTGACCACCTCGCCGCCATTGCTGAACGAGCGCGACTCCGGGTCCGCGCCCAGGTTGCCGACCAGAATCACCTTGTTCACGCCCGCCATCTCAAACTCCTGCTTGCTTGGCTAAACGCTATAAACCTAGCGCAACCGCCGTCCAGTATGTCGCGCCCGCAGCAATATAAGCCAGGGCGAATAGGTAGGAGATCATGAATAGCGGCCACTTCCAGCCGTTGGTCTCACGCCGGGTGACGGCGATGGTCGAGATGCACTGTGGCGCGAACACGAACCAGGCGAGGAAGGCGAGCGCGGTGGCCAAGCTCCAGCGACCGGCCATGCGTTCCTGCAGCGTCTGAACGTTGCCGTCGTCCGTCGCGTCGAGCGAGTAGACGGTACCGATGGCCGCCACTGCCACTTCGCGCGCGGCCATGGCGGGGAGCAGCGCAAGGCTGATGTCCTTGTTGAAGCCGATCGGCGCGACCACGACGTGGATGCCGTCTGCGATGTGCCCGGCGATCGAGACGTCGGATTGCTTCTGGCCGGGTCCGGCCTGGGGGAAGCTGGCGAGCGCCCACAGGATCACGGTAGTCGTGAGGATGATGCCGCCGGCGCGCTTCAGGAAGATCAACGCGCGCTGCCACAGGCCCAGCGCAATGTCGGTCAGGCGCGGCATCTGGTACTTCGGCAGCTCCATCATGAAGGTGCTGCCGCCGCCCTTCACGACGGTACGGCGCAGCACCAAGGCCGCGATTAAGGCGCCGAGAACGCCGGTCAGATAAAGGCCGAACATCACGAGACCCTGGAGGCCGATGCCCCAGCCCACGGTGCGCGCGGGAATGAATGCGCCGATGATCAACGTGTAGACCGGCAGCCGGGCCGAGCAGGTCATCAGCGGCGCGACGAGGATCGTCGTCAGGCGGTCCTTGGGATCGTCGATCGTGCGCGTCGCCATGATGCCCGGCACCGCGCAGGCGAAGCTGGACAGCAGCGGAATGAAGGCGCGGCCCGACAAGCCCGCACGGCTCATCACGCGGTCCATCAGGAAGGCTGCGCGGACCATGTAGCCGGTCGATTCGAGGACCAGGATGAAAAGGAACAGCATCAGGATCGGCGGCAGGAAGACAATCACCGCACCCACGCCGCCGAACACGCCGTCGACGATGAGCGAGCGGACGATGCCGGGCCGCAGCGCGTCGCCGATCCAGCCGCCGCCGGTTGCGACCCAAGCGGCAAGCGCGTCTGCGGGCGGCTTGCTCCACGCGAAGACAGCTTGGAACATGACGAACAGGATTGCCGCGAGAATGAGCAGGCCGAAGACGGGGTGGAGCAGGACGCCGTCGAGCCGGTGGGTCAGGCGGCGCGTCGGCGTTTCGCTGACAATGGCTCCCAATGCGATCTCCCGGGCTCGGCGCTGAAGATTTAGGCCGTCGTGGCTGGGGCCGTGTCCCGGGCGAATGGCGCGCGGGGTGAGCAGCATGGTATCGAGCTGAGCCAGCAGTGTGTCGATGCCGCGCTTGCGCACCGCGACCGTGGCAATGACCGGGACCCCAAGCTCGCCCTCGAGCTTGGCGGCGTCCAGTTCAAGTCCGTCCCGCTTGGCGAGATCGACCATGTTCAAAGCGACGACCGTCGGCAGGCCCAGGTCAATCAGCTGCAGGGCAAAGCGGAGGTGGTTGTCGAGGTTCGAAGCGTCGACGACGATCAGCAGCGCGTCCGGTAGCCGCTCACCTTTTTGCTGGCCGAGCAGGACATCGCGCGTGACGGCTTCGTCGGGGCTTGCCGGGTCGAGGCTGTAGGCGCCGGGAAGATCGACAAGTTCCACCGGGCGACCATCGCCAAGAAGCAAACGGCCCGAATGACGTTCGACCGTGACGCCAGGATAGTTGCCGACCTTCTGGCGCGCGCCGGTTAGGGCGTTGAACAGCGCGCTCTTGCCGGCATTCGGACTGCCAGCGACGGCGATCAGCGGCGGCGGGTTCACTGGATCGGCTGGACTTTGATCGCGGCAGCATGGCGCCGCCGGATGGCGACGGTCATGCGGCCAACGCGGATCGCGATGGGATCCCGCCCGAATGGACCGAGGTGAAGGGGCTCAA
The DNA here is from genome assembly GCF_030866745.1 of Sphingomonas flavescens. NCBI lineage: Bacteria > Pseudomonadati > Pseudomonadota > Alphaproteobacteria > Sphingomonadales > Sphingomonadaceae > Sphingomonas > Sphingomonas flavescens. The sequence goes on from NZ_CP133016.1 coordinate 1,724,274, forward strand.
CCGCGACACCTTCGTCGAAGCCGAAATTGCGCAGTCGGCTCGCGGCACTGTCATCGAGAACCGTCCAGTCGATTTCGACAATGCGCGCCCGCACCCCGACCTCGATGAGGTCGAGGCTCGTCGGATTGGGCTGGAACGGCGCGTTCATTGTTGCGAGTGATTATCATTACCGGCTGCGGGTTTCCACATCCAATTGCAGACGCGCGGCTTGAGGGCGATCCGGAAGTCTACCTAGGCGGGTATCGGAGCCGGCCGAGAAAGCGCGTGATGCTGAGATGATCTCCGGAGCCGCGCCATTCGGCTTTGAACTTCTCGAACTTCATCACGTCGTCGATCCGGCGGTCGAGGAACGCCGCCGTATCCGTCCAGCCCTCGGTTTGATCGTCGAGCCAGGCGAGCAGGGTCGAGCCGTAGACGGCGCCGAGCGTCATCCGCTTGGTGTAATGGTTGAAGTCGGTGCTGGTGTCGCCGGCCAGTCGCCACATCTGGTCAGCGCTCCGCCAAGAGATGCGCAGCGCGAGCGGGGCGTTCTGCGGCATGGCGAGCGTCGCCAACGCGCGGCGGATCGCCTCGCGGGCAGGACCCATGATCTCCAGCCGGTGCCAGACGAGCGCGCGGATGCGCTCACGAATCTTCATCGTGGCGATCCGGTCGGGCGGGAATGACGCTTCGAGGCCGCGATCGACTTCCTGGATATAGGTGTCGATGAGGCCCGCGGCGGTCTTTGGCATGGCGAGCCGCGCCTGCACCGGATCAATGCCGAGCTGGGCGGCAGCGCTGTCCACTGCAGCCTGCGACCAGCCGTCGAACACCGCATTCTCGCCCACCGCGAGTGCCAAACGCCGGCGCAATTGCTCCAGAGGGCTGGGCTGATCCATCGCGCTCAACTGGGCGTGTCGGCCGGCTTGCGCAACCCCCGTGCCGGCACGCGAACGATGACCAGCGCCGCGGCGATGCCAAGTGCGCCGATGGCGTCGGTCCAGGTCAGGGCCTCGCGATAGGCGAACCAGCCGATCAGCGCGGAAATCGCCGGTTGGGTGAGCAGCGCGAGGCCGACGACCAGCGGCGGGAAGGTGCCGATCGAATAGACAAGCAGCCCTTGGCCAAGCACCTGGCTGGACAAGGCGAAGATGATGAGCGGCGTCCAATTGCTGGGCCAGATCTGCTCACCGAGTCCGAGGCTGATCATGAGCAGCATCGGCATGCCAAACAGTGTGGCGAGGAGGAGTAGCGGCAGCGGCTTGAGCGACCCGCGGGCGCGTTCGACGAAGATTAGATAGCCACCATACAGCAGGCCGGCGACAAGGGTCAGGATGTCACCGGCAAAGTTCTTCGGCGAGAGCTCGTAGCTGCCGCCCATCAGGAGCGCAGCGCCGCCCGCCGCCAGCGCCAGCGCAATGGCCTGCTGGGCGGACGGGCGCCTGTGGGCCAGCCATAGACCGTAGACGGCGAAGACGAAGCTGCCGGTGTTGCCGAAGAGGGTCGCGTTGCCGAGCTTGGTCATCAGGATGCCGGCATTCCACGCGGCCAGATCGAGGACGTAGAAGGTCGCGGCGATCAGGATGGCGACGGTCACGTGGCGGGAAGGCCAATGCGGCCGCTGCCCCGACAGATGAGCGAGCGCGAACAGGAACGGCAGCGCGATCGTCACCCGCCAGAAACCGATCGCAACCGGACCGACATCGGCAAGACGGACCAGCCACGGTCCGAACGCCAGGGCCACATTGCCTAGCAGGAGCGCCGGAAACGCCAGTCGATGGGGATGTCCGGCGGCCATGCCGCGGCGTTAGCGCCGCACCGGCGCAGCGCAACCCGGGAACGGCTGGCAGGCTTGCCGGTTCAGCAGTGCGAAGAGGAGACCAAGCATGCGCAAGGCTGTCGTCGCTGGAGCCGCCGTCGGCGCCGCCACCCTGGTCGGGGCGTTGATCTATTATCTGCAGGAAAAGGCGACGCCCGGGCCAGACTATCGCACGCTGGCAACGGACGGCGACCTGGAGATCCGGTCGTACCCGAAGATCGTCGTCGCCGAAGCGGTGGTGCACGGGCCGCGCAAGCAGGCGCTAAGCGACGGATTTCGCATCCTCGCCGACTATATCTTCGCCAAGTCGCGTGAGGGCGAGAAGCTGCCCATGATAGTGCCGGTGATGCAGGACGGCGGCGATCCAATGGCCAGCGATCCGCCGGTGTTCGACGACGATGTCGAAGGCGCGTGGCGGGTGCGGTTCGTGATGCCGGAGGGGCGCACGGCGGACGATTTGCCAGAGCCGCCGGAAGAGGTGTCGCTGATCGAGGTCGAGCCCCGCAAGGTCGGCGTGGTGCGGTTCGGCGGCGTCGCCGATGACGCACGGCTGGAGGAATGTGAGGACCGGCTGCGGGGCTGGCTGGCGCGACAGGGCGAGACGCCGGCTGCGGCCGCGGAATATGCATTCTACAATTCGCCGATGATCCCGCCGCCGCTGCGCCGGAGCGAGGTGATGATTCCGCTGAGTTAGGGCGCGTACCTTTCGCGCAACTCGAATAGAGTGAGGGCCGCGCGGGCCGCGGCACCGCCCTTGTCCAGCTGGGCGGGGTCGCAGCGGGCGAGCGCCTGCGCTTCGTTCTCGACGGTCATGATGCCGTTGCCGATCGCGAAGCCCTGCAGCGTCAGGTCCATCAAGCCCCGCGCGCTTTCGTTCGAGACAATTTCGAAATGGTAGGTCTCGCCGCGAATCACCACGCCGAGCGCGACAAAGGCGCAGAAGCGGCCGCTGCGGGCGGCAAGCGCGATTGCGCCGGGCAGTTCCAGCGCTCCGGGAACGGTCAGCGTTTCATGCTTGTGTCCGGCGGCCTCGATCGCGGCGCGGGCGCCGGCGAGCAGCATGTCGTTGAGGTGGCCGTAAAAGCGGGCTTCGACGAGGAGGATGGTCGCCATCAGGCAACCTCCTCGATGCGGCGTTCCTCTACGATGGCGAGGCCGTAGCCGGCGAGGCCCACGGGCGAATGATGAGTGTTCGACAGCAAAATCATGTCATGGACGCCGAGCGCCGCCAGGATTTGCGCGCCCGTGCCGTAGCCGCGAACGGGGTCGCCGCCTTCGACCGGCTTGCCTGCGCGAGCATCGATCGCCCGCGAAAGCGAACCCGGCGCTGCCGCGTGAAGCGTGACGACCACGCCCGAGCCCTTGGCCTCGATCATGCGCATCGCATTCTGGAGCACGCCCGAGCGCTGGCACGATTCGCCGAGCACGTCGGCGAAGAGGTCGAGGCTGTGCATGCGGACCATCACCGGCTGCTCGGGATCGAGGGCGCCGTGGACCAGCGCAAGTTGTTCCTCGCCATTGGACTTGTCGCGAAACACCTGCGCCTGCCAGTCGGCGCCGCTGCGCGCGGTGAAGGGCGTGCTGGCGACACGCTCGACCAGATGATCCTTTTTCAGGCGGTAGGCGATGAGGTCGCGGATGGTGCCAATCTTGAGACCGTGGGCGCGGGCGAAATCCATGAGGTCGTCGAGGCGGGCCATGGTGCCGTCCTCGCGCATGATTTCGCAGATGACGCCGCTGGGATTGAGGCCGGCGAGACGCGAGACATCGACCGCGGCCTCGGTATGACCGGCGCGGACGAGGACGCCGCCGGGTTTGGCGATCAGCGGAAAGACGTGGCCGGGGGAGACGATTGCGTCCGCGCCGTGCGCGGCATCGATGGCAACGGCGATGGTGCGCGCGCGGTCGGCCGCGCTGATGCCCGTCGAAATGCCCTCGCGCGCCTCGATCGAGACGGTGAAGGCGGTCTCGTTACGGCTACGGTTAGTGCGTGCCATCGGTTCGAGCCCAAGCTGGTCGGCACGATCCTTGGTCAGCGCGAGGCAGATCAGGCCGCGGCCGTGGCGCGCCATGAAGTTGATCGCCTCGGGCGTGGCCATTTGCGCCGGGATGATGAGATCCCCCTCATTCTCGCGGTCTTCATCGTCGACGAGGATGTACATGCGCCCGTTGCGCGCCTCGTTGATGATCTCCTCGGGACCGACCAGCACTTCGGTATTGCCGCGCTGGATCAGGCGTTCGAGGCGGCCGAGCGTGTCGGCGGTGGGGTTCCAGTCGGGTTGGCCGAGTTTCCTTAGGCTGTTGGGATGGAGACCTGCGGCCCGGGCCAGGCCGGCGCGGCTGACCTCGCCGGTGTGGATGATCGCGTTGAGGCGATCGATGAGAGTCGTGCTCATGAAAACCCAATATCACATTGAAATGTGATGAAAAGCAGGAACAGTGATGTTCCTACTGTGCGCGAGCGGTCAACATCCGGTCCAGATAACGGGCAAGCACGTCTATCTCGACATTGAGTTGTCGCCCGGCCCTCACCGCCCCTAGCGTGGTGTGCGATGCCGTGTGCGGGATGATATTGACGGCGAAATGCGTATTGCCGTCTTCCGCCTTTCGCACTTCGTTGACGGTAAGCGACACGCCATCGAGCGTGACCGAGCCTTTCGGCGCGATCATTGGCGCGAGCGCTGGCGGGACAGAGATTCCGATGCGGGTCGAATCGCCTTCGGGACAGGTACCGACTACCGTGGCGACCGCGTCGACGTGGCCGGTGACAATGTGCCCGCCCAATTCATCGCCCAAGCGTAGCGCGCGTTCCAGATTCAGGCGCGCGCCTTCCTGCCAATGGTCAGCGGCTGTTTTCGACAGGGTTTCGCCGGACACGTCGACAGCAAACCAGTCTTCACCCTTGTCGACCACTGTCAGGCAGACGCCCGAGCAAGAGATCGAGGCGCCGAGGTCGACGGTGGCAAGATCGTAAGCGGTGCCGATGGTCAGGCGCAGGTCGCCGCGCTGCTCCGCCTTGCGGATCGTGCCGACGTCGGTGACGATGCCTGTGAACATGGCCCGCGCTTAATCCGCGCGCACCCGCTCGTAAACTTCGAGCCGGTCGACGCCCAGCCGCTGCTCGTCGACCAGTTCCCAGCGGCCGTGCGCGTCGGCGATCGCGTCGAGCCCGACATAGCCGAAGCTGGACTTGCCTTCGCCGACGATGATCGGCGCGCGATAGATGAGGATGCGGTCGACCAGATCCTCGCCGAGGAAGGCTGTCGCGGTGCCCGATCCGCCCTCGACCAGCAGGTCGTTGACGTCATGAAGTCCAAAGATATCTCGCGGATTTCTGAGGATTTCCCAGTTTGCGACCGGTTCGCCGCGGCTCAGCAATGCGCGTCGCGGCGAGGCTTGCTCGAGCCCTGGCAGGCGGACGTCGAGCTGCGGACGATCGGCGAGGTAGGTGCCGCGGCCGACGAGGATCATGTCGCTGTGTGCACGTTCAAGATGAACGTGGCGGCGTGCGTCCTCGCCGGTGATCCACTTCGATTCGCCCGAGGGGAGCGCGATCTTTCCGTCGATCGATAACGCCAATTTCAACGTCACGCGCGGGCGGCCGATCGAGAGGCGTGTCAGCCAGCCCGAGACAGCTTGCCTCGCGGCCTCGCGGCCGACTCCAAGCGTTACCTCGATGCCCGCGCGGCGGAGACGCTGAATTCCCTTGCCGCCCGTGCGTTTGTCGGGGTCCTTGAGGGCGATGACCACGCGTTCGGGCCGTGCGGCCAGAAGAAGCTCGGTGCAGGCGGGGCCCCGCTCGCTTTGGTGGGCGCAGGGCTCGAGCGTCGTGTAGACCGTTGCGCCTCGAGCGCGCTTCGCGGCGGCTTCCAATGCGATTGCTTCAGCATGAGGCCGCCCGCCGCGCGCGGTCGCGCCCTTGCCGACGACGCGGCCATTTGCGGACACGATCACGCAGCCGACATTGGGGTTGGGAGCGCTGTGACCGCGCGCCTGCTCGGCGAGACGGAGGGCCTCCTCCATCCACCGGCGTTCCTCAGTCCATGCCAAGGCGTTTTTCAAGCTTCTGGAATTCGCGCTTCTTATACTCTTCGAACTTCTGCCGCTCGACCATGTCCTTCTTCTGCTGCGCGATGATGTCCGCGTCGGTGCGGTTCGGCTTATACAGCTCGACGTAGGTGATGGTCGGCGGGGGCGCGGTCCCCATCTTCGCATCGACGATAAATTCGATGACGATGATCGTGGTCACGAGGACGGCCAGCGAAGCGCCGATTACCTGCTCGCGGCTGCGCTGACGCATGAAGGCGACGAGGTCGCCAAGCGCCGCGCGGGGGCTGGAAGGCCGGGGAAACCAGGACATGACATGAAGATAGGGCTGGCGGAGGGGAACCGCCAGCCCGCTTGCCCGGCGGCCGGAGGCTAGCCGTCGAGCTGAAACCGCAGGGTGATGTTCAGCGTGGTGGCGACAGGCTGGTCATCCACGGTTGCCGGGGCATAGCGCCAATGGGCGATGAGGTGCCGGCGCGCCGCGGCGACAAAGACCGGGTCAGCGCGTCCGATGGGTTCGACGCCGATCACCCGCCCACTCCGGTCGATCGTCAACCTTAGGTTGAGCGTCGCTTCTTCTTCAGCCGCAAGCTTGGACGCCGGGTAGGGCGGCTTCAGCTCCGACGAGGCCGTGATGAGGCGGGGGTCGTGGCGGACTGGCGGCAGCCTAATCGGCTCGCCAATGATCGGCCCCGCCCCGGTGCTGCCCACGTCACCGCCGCCGGTCATCGTGCCTGCTCCGGTATCGGTCGGGCCTCGGTCGAGCGGCGGATCGCGCGGAATCGGCAGCGGCGGGAGTGGCGGCGTGGGCGTCGGCACTGGCGCGGGCGCATGGTGTGTCTGCGGTTGCGGAATGGGGTCCGGATCGGTTGGGAGCGGGACGTTGACAATCTCGATCGGCTTCTCGCGAATGCGGATCGGCAGATCCATCTTCATGCTCATCACCACCGCGGCGACCGCGACGTGGGCACTGATGATAAACAGCAGGGCGTTGGGGCTGGATTGGCGATTGCCCGCGGTCGGGCGGCTTGCTGCGTAGGCCAACATTCGGAACCTCCTCTGTCCAAAAGGCTCGATGACTGAATGTTACATCATAACATAACTCGCGCAAGTGGAAATTGTTGCCGATTCACTTAACGGGAATTTAGCGGCGTGCGGCGGCTTCGAGGCGGGCGATGGCGCGCTCGCGGCCGATACGCTGGAGCAGGCCGGCCATCTCCGGCCCGCTGTCCTTGCCAGTCAGGGCGAGCCGCAGCGGATGGAAGAGATCGCGGCCTTTCCGGCCGGTACTCTCCTTGAGCTCAGCCGTCAGCACTTTCCATGGCTCGGCGTCCCAATCGAGCTGTTCTGCGACACCTGCCGCATCTTTCGCGAATAGCCGTTCTTCGTGGCTGAGCTCCGGTGGCTCGATGTCGCCATCGACGATGGCATACCAACCGGCGAAGTCGGAAACGCGCTCGAGGTTGGGCCGCAGGAGCAGCCAGTCCTGCTCGGTAGCGCCGGAGGGGAGGCGGTCGGCTACGGCCGCAAAGTCGAGCTTGTGCAGCAGGCGGGCGTTGACGAGCTCGACCTCGTGCGAATCAAAGTGTGCCGGGGCACGGCCGAAGGTCGCGAAATCGAAGCCGGCTGCGAGCTCGGCCAGCGTGGTGGCGGCCTCGACCGGTTGCGACGTGCCGATCCGCGCCAGGACTGACAGCATGGCCATCGGCTCGACGCCCTCGGCGCGCAGATGCTCGGCGCCGTACGAACCAAGGCGTTTCGAGAGCTTTCCCTCGGCGGCGACCAGCAATGCCTCGTGCGCGAACTGGGGCGGTTCGGCGCCAAGGGCTTCGAACATCTGGATTTGCGCGGCGCTGTTGGAGACGTGGTCTTCGCCGCGGACGACGTGGGTGATGCCGAGGTCGACGTCGTCGATGACACTGGGGAGAAGATAGAGCCAGCTGCCGTCCTCGCGGCGGACGACGGGGTCGCTCAGCAGCTTGGGATCGAACCTTTGCTCGCCACGAATAAGGTCGTTCCAGACGATCGGCGCATCGTGGTCGAGCTTGAACCGCCAGTGCGGCGCGCGCCCTTCAGGGACCGGCGCATCGGCAGGCTTGCGCTCGTATACCGGCGGGAGGCCGCGGCCGAGCAGCACCTTGCGGCGAAGGTCGAGCTCTTCGGGCGTTTCGTAACAGGCGTAGACGCGGCCCACCGCCTTCAGCCGGTCGAACTCGCGCTCGTAGAGGTCGAACCGCTCCGACTGACGCACGACCTTGTCGGGGTTGAGGCCCATCCAGGCGAGGTCGTCGCGGATGGCCTGGTCGAATTCCGCCGTCGACCGCTCGCGATCGGTATCGTCGATGCGCAGGATGAACGTCCCGCCATGCTTCCGCGCGAAGAGGAAGTTGTGCAGCGCGGTGCGGATGTTGCCGACGTGAAGGCGGCCGGTGGGCGAGGGGGCGAAACGGGTAACGACGGTCATGACGACTGCGCCTATCGCGCAGCGTCAAGCTTTGCCAGTTATCGATCCGGACGATCGCGATCGCGGAAAGCAAGCCCGGTGCGCCACATCTCCGCGCAGTTCGAGACTGGAGTGATTCCGGGATTGAGCTTGCGGGGTACGCCAAGCTGTCTGGCGAGTTGCTGGATCACTTCGGTATTCTCGGCCAGGCGCGCGAGCAACGCCCTCACCTTTACCGCAGCGGCCCGCGCGGCCGCCCGATCAGCGTCGCTCACCTTTCCGCCCGCCCCGTCGAGCCGCTGGAAATCGAACCAGACGCGGTTGAGCTCCACGACTTCGTCCTGCACTTCGCGCAGGTTGAATTGCATGCTGCCGATCTTGGTGCGCGTGCTCTCGCCATACTGACTCCCGAGCAATCGATACTGCTCGGTGGTGATGTCGTCGGGCCCCATCCCCGCGAGCGGCGCGAATGCTAGCTGCGCGGAGTCAGCCGCTTGATCGCTCGCAGCAATTCGAAACAAATCGTCGGCACGCTCCCGATAACAGGGTATGGCGACTGCATAGGTATCGGCGATGATCCGGTAGACACCGAACGCGCGCATCTGATCGCGGTATAGTCCTTCGACTTCCTGCATCTGGCTGCGGTTGCTGGCCCAGTTCGACACCTGCTGCGCGGCCAGGACGCCGATCATGACCACGGTGAGTTCGAACACGAACAGCCGCGATGTCTCTTTGCCGCGGCCGCTTTGCCACCATAACCGAACCGCGCGGAACATGGTCCCTCCACCGGTAATCGGCATTAGTTTAGCGATTATTTGCGGGCGCGTCCCGCCAGATGCGGCCTGTCTGCCATATCTCGTTGCAGCCACCCACGGGTCCCGCCGACCCGAAGTCCGCGCCGGAGGTGATCGGAGCGATGCCGAGACGGGCAGCCGTTGCCTCGACCATCGCGGCGGAGGCGCGAATTTGGTCGAGCTGTGAACGGACTTGCACCGCGACGTCGCGCACTGTCGCCCGGTCCGCGGGCGAGGTGGCGCCAAGAGATGGATCGAGCAGCGCGAAGCGATCCCAGCCTCGCCGGACGGCGCGATATGAGTCGACGAGCCCACCGGTACCGGTGATCACGACCGCGTAATTGTCGACGCGATCGTTGCCGAAACGGTCGTGGAACTCCCGATTCATATCGGGCGAAAAGGGCTCGACGGTGTAGCCGATGAATTGCGGGACCCGGAGTTCCTTCGTATCCACGGGATCAGCGGCCGCCGCGTGGCGGGCGATGCTTTCGACACGGGCGACAAGACAGGGCGTTGCGGCCGACCAGATCCGCGCGACCTGCCGGGCTCGGCCGATCTCATAGCGAACGCGCTTGTCCTCTTCCCCGATCGCGCGCTGCTCGGCACGGTCCGATACCCAATTGGCGAGACCCTGGGCGGTGAGCACGCCAGCTACGACCACCAGGAATTCGAATGCGAACAGACGCGCCGTGACCTTGCCGCGGCCGCTGCCCCACCAATGACGCACCGCGTGGAACATGCCCCCTCCACCCTGCTTGCGGGCGGAGAATAAACCTTATTTGCCGGTGTGGAAGGCGTTGCTGATCGGGTAGCGGCGGTCGCGGCCGAAGTTGCGGGTGCCGATCTTGACGCCGGGCGGGGCCTGGCGGCGCTTGTATTCGGCGCGCAGGACCTTGCGTTCGATGTCTGCGACCAGCGCGGCCTCCTCGCCGGTCGCGTCGGCAGCTTCGGCAACCGACATTTCTTGTTCGACGAGCGCCTCGAGGATGCGGTCGAGCATCGAATAGGGCGGTAGGCTGTCCTCGTCCTTCTGGTCGGGGCGAAGCTCGGCGCTGGGTGGCTTGGTGATCACCCGCTGCGGCATCACCGGTCCGGCGGGACCGAGCGCGTGATGCGGCTTCGTCTCGTTGCGCCAGCGTGAGAGCGCGAAGACGGTCGACTTGTAAGCGTCCTTGAGCACCGAATAGCCGCCGGCCATGTCGCCATAGAGCGTGGCGTAACCGACGCTCATCTCGCTCTTGTTGCCGGTGGTCAGCAGCATTTCGCCGGTGGAGTTGGATAGCGCCATCAGCGCCACCATCCGCAGACGGGCCTGCACGTTTTCGGCGGCCAGACCGGTCATGTCGGGGATCATCTTACCGAGGGCATCGACGCCGGGGACGATGGGGACGACGTCATGGCGGCAGCCGAGCAACTTGGCGCAGGCTTCCGCATCCTCAAGGCTTTCGCGGGACGTATATTTGCTCGGCAGCATCACGCAGCGGACGCGGTCGGCCCCAAGCGCATCGACCGCGACGGCCGCCGAAAGCGCGCTGTCGATGCCGCCGCTCATGCCGAGGATCACGCCGGGAAAGCCGTTGCGATCGACGTAGTCGCGCAGGCCCATCATCATCGCGCGGTACACGTCCTCGGGGAACTGGGCGATGCGCGCCTTGCGATCGTCGACGCACGCCCACCCATCGGAGCCGCGCCGCCATTCGGTGTGCCACAGCGCCTCTTCAAAATCGGGCAGATGTACGGCGAGGGCGCCGTCGCCGTTGACGACGAAGCTGGCGCCTTCGAACACCAGTTCGTCCTGTCCCCCGACGCGATTGAGGTAAGCGAGCGCCAAGCCGGTCTCGGTCACACGCCGCTCGACGAGGGCGATGCGCTTCTCATCCTTGTTGAGTTCGTAGGGGCTGCCGTTGGGGACCAGCAGGAATTCGGCGCCGGCCTGCTTCAGATGCGCGCAGACGCGTTCCTGCCAGATGTCCTCGCAGATCGGGATGCCGATCCTGACGCCCTTGAACTCTATTGGCTCGGGCAGCGGGCCGGCGTCGAACACGCGCTTCTCGTCGAAGGTGCCGTAGTTAGGAAGCTCGTGCTTCAGGCGGCGGGCCAGCAGCTTCCCCTCCTGCGCGAGGATGTAGACGTTGTAGGTCTTTCCTTCCTCGGCATGGATCGAGCCGAACAGGATCGCGGGTCCGGGCTCCGCCGTCGCATCGATCAGCCGCTCGGAAGCCTCCATCGCGCGCCGAACGAATTCGGGCTTCAGCACCAAATCTTCGGGCGGATAGCCGGTGATCTGAAGCTCCGGGAACATGACCAGATCCACGTCTCCGGCCTTGCGGCGCCACGCGATGATTTCGCGGGCATTGGCTTCGAGATCGCCGACGCGCTGATTCATCTGGGCGAGCGCGATGGTCAGGCGATCCGTCATGCCTGCGATTTAGCGAGCCGCCGGGCTTCCACAACCTTTACGGACCGCGCGGGCGCCCGCTAAAGCCCGAACAGCCGCAAGGGGACAGCCGATCATGAAATTGCTCGCCGGGAACAGCAACCTGCCGCTGGCCCGTTCCATTTGCGATTATCTCGAGATTTCGCTGACCGATGCGAGCGTTCGCCGCTTCGCCGACGAGGAAGTGTTCGTCGAGGTCAACGAGAACGTCCGCGGCGAGGACGTGTTCGTCATCCAGTCGACCAGCTACCCGGCGAACGACAATCTGATGGAACTGCTGATCTGCATCGACGCGCTGCGCCGCGCGTCGGCCAAGCGGATCACCGCGGTGCTTCCCTATTTCGGCTACGCGCGGCAGGACCGGAAGCCCGGGCCGCGCACGCCGATTTCGGCCAAGCTGGTCGCCAACCTGATCACCACGGCCGGCGCGAACCGCGTGCTGTCGATCGACCTGCACGCGGGGCAGATCCAGGGCTTCTTCGACATTCCGACGGACAATCTGTTCGCGTCGCCGGTGATTGCGACCGATATCACGGCGCGGCTGGGCAACCGCGAGTTGATCGTGGTCTCGCCGGATGTCGGCGGCGTGGTCCGGGCGCGCGGGCTGGCGAAGCGGCTGAACAACGCCCCGCTGGCGATCGTCGACAAGCGCCGTGAGCGGGCCGGCGAATCCGAGGTGATGAACATCATCGGCGACGTTCAGGGCCGCACCTGTGTGCTGATCGACGACATCGTCGATAGCGCGGGCACCCTGTGCAATGCGGCTGCGGCGCTGAAGCAGCAGGGAGCCACCGAAGTATTCGCCTACTGCACGCACGGCGTGCTGTCGGGCGGCGCGGCGACGCGCGTGGCGAAGTCCGAGCTGAGCGAGCTGGTGGTGACCGATTCCATCTACACCGGCGAGCCCGACCCGGTGGACTGCAAGATCCGCCGGCTGACCATCGCGCCGCTACTGGCGGAGGCGATCCGCCGCATCGCCGACGAAAGTTCGGTCTCGAGCCTGTTCGACTAGGAACTTCGCCGCCCCGCTGCGTTGAAGCGGCATGCCCAAAGTCCTGATCACCGGCGCCAACCGTGGCCTCGGTCTCGAATTCGCCAAGCAATATCAATCCGACGGCTGGGAGGTCGTCGCCACCGCCCGCGAATCGAGCGACGAGCTCAATGCGCTCGGCGTTCGGGTCGAGCGGCTCGACATGCGCGACCTCGACGCGGTGGCGGGGTTCGGGGCGCGGCTCGACGCGCTCGACCTGCTGATCGCGAATGCCGGCACCTACGGCCCGAAAGAGGCCGATAGCGCGGAAGACGCGGAGGCGTGGCTCGAGACCATGCGCGTAAATACGGTTGCGCCGTACCTGCTCGCCCGATCAGTCCTGTCGCTAGTCGAGGCGTCGCGGGGGAAGCTGGTGGCGATCAGCACGCGGATGGGTTCGATTGAGGACAATAGCTCTGGCGGATTCCTAGCCTACCGCTCTTCCAAGACCGCGCTCAACATGGCCTGGCGCAATCTTGCGCTGGACGTGAAGCGGCGCGGCGTGATCGCGGTGATGTTCCACCCCGGTTGGGTGAAGACGCGGATGGGCGGCACGGGCGCGCCGCTGCAGCCAGCGGAGAGCATCAGCGGCATGCGGCGGGTGATCGACGAGTTGCAGCCGAGCGACAGCGGGGAATTCTTCGGCCACGACGGCGATCCCATCCCCTGGTAGGTTGCCAGCAGGCGCGCTCCACTCTATAGGCGCGCGCTTTCCAGATCGTTGGAAAACCAATGGCCCGGCCAACAGGCATGCCGTGGCGATTGGATAACGTCGCGCTCTCGAGCGCTACAAGGAGACGAAAATGCCCAAGCTGAAGACCAAGAGCGGCGTCAAAAAGCGCTTCAAGCTCACGGCGACCGGCAAGATCAAGTGCGGCGTGGCCGGCAAGCGCCACCGCCTGATCAGCCACAACGCCAAGTACATCCGCCAGAACCGTGGCACCGAACTTCTCGCCGACGCCGATGTGGCGCGCGTGAAGGGCTGGGCCCCGTACGGCCTGAAGTAAGGAGGCCCGCTAGATGGCACGCGTCAAACGGGGTGTAACCACCCGCGCAAAGCACAAGCGGATCCTGGAACAGGCCAAGGGCTATTACGGCCGCCGCAAGAACACGATCCGCATCGCCCGCCAGGCGGTCGAGAAGGCAGGCCAGTATGCCTACCGCGACCGCAAGGTGAAGAAGCGGAGCTTTCGTGCGCTGTGGATCCAGCGCATCAACGCCGCGGTTCGCGCCGAAGGACTGACCTACGGCCAGTTCATCCACGCGCTGAACCTCGCCGGCATCACCCTCGACCGCAAGGTGCTCGCGGACATCGCGATGCACGAAGGCGAGGCGTTCAGCGCCATCATCGCGCAGGCGAAGAAGGCACTGGAAGGCAAGGAAACGCAGAAGGCCGCCTAAGGCTTTCTGAAGCGAGACAATTAGGGCGCCGGAAGCGATTTCGGCGCCCTTTTGTTTTCTGAAAACTGCGTCACAGTGCTCGCATGTCAGTCAAGTTCCCGACCGCACTGATCGCTGTCGCAGCACTAATTCTGACGAGCTGCACACCTGCCGCTCCGGACATTAGGGTGCTCCGCCTGCACAATGCGCTATTTGTAGACATTCCTTGGACGTTTTGGCGACGGATCGGCCTTCAACATCCAAGTCTTTGCGTTCGCGCCATCGAAATTTTCGAACCGAGCCAGGTCGTCTGGAACTTGAGAACACCTGGTGATGATTTTGCTCCATGTGTTGAGACGAAACTCCCAATTCCGCTTGGCGTACGACTGAATGGTTTGATGCGGCCCGCCCCCCTGCGGCTGATTGCGGGACGCACTTACGGGATCAACGTGATCGACGTGAACCGCACAGACTTCATTCCGTTTCGAGATCGGGACCCTACGAACATTACGGATTATCGGCTCTACTTTGAGGCCCCTTGCGAGAGTCGATCGGGCATTTACTCGAAACGCTGCCAGTGAACGGCCTATCAATCTCGACTGGAAATCGCTTGCCAGACGAGCAGACCCCATCCCGCGATCATCAGTAGTCCCCCGACCGGTGTGACCGCGCCCAGCCAGCGCGGAGCGCCGAGTGCCATGGCGTAGAGGGTAGTGGCGAAGATCAGCACGCCTGCAGCTAGCAACCAAGCGGGCCGCCGCGTCCAATCCGGGCCACTCAATCCAAGCGCGAATATGCCGATTGCGTGCCAGGCCTGGTATTGAATAGCGGTCTGCCACCAGCCAAGAGCTTGCGGCCCCAGCCGACCGGCCAAGGCATGGGTGCCGAAGGCGCCCAGCAAGACGGCAACCCCGGCCAACGATGCGCCTGTAGCGACGAGCTTCCGATGCATGGCAATCCGATCGGCGATTGGAAGCAGGCGAGCAACCCCGGTCAGTCGAGCATCTCGTACGCCGGCAGGGTGAGGAATTCGACCAGGTCGTCCGCGACGATCATGTTGTGCATCAGGCGCGCGGCTTCCGTGATATTCGGGAATTCGGCAAGCAAACCGACCTCTTCCTCGAACCATTGTTCGAACAGATCGAGCGTGAAGGCCCGCCCGTCGTCCAGCGGGGCTTCGAACTTCAGCCACTGCCACAGCTGGGTGCGGCAGATTTCCGCGGTCGCCGCGTCTTCCATCAAATGGTACAGCGGCACGGCGCCTTTGCCGCCGAGCCAGGCAGCCACATACTGGACGCCGACACGAATGTTTTCGCGAGCCCCAGCCTCGGTCCGCGAGCCCTGATGCAGCCGCAGCATCTCGTCGCGGCCAGGCACATGCTGCGGCATCTTCGAAAGCTGGTTCGGTCCCGGCATCGCTTCGAAGGCTTCCATCGCGACCGCTACGAGCGCCGGATGTGCCACCCAGGTGCCGTCGTGCCCGTTGCCGACCTCACGCAACTTGTCGGCGCGAACCTTGTCCATCGCGGACTGATTGGCGGCTTCGTTGCCCTTGACCGGAATGAAGGCCGACATGCCGCCCATCGCGAAAGCGCCGCGGCGGTGGCAGGTGGCAATCAGCCGGAGAGAATAGGCCGCGAGAAACGCCTCGCCCATCGTCATCAGCGCGCGATCGGGCGTTAGCCGGTCGGCGGTTCGGCCTAGCCGCTTGATGTAGGAGAAGATGTAGTCCCAGCGGCCACAGTTCAGGCCGACGATATTCTCGCGCAGGGCGTAGAGGATCTCATCCATCTCGAACGCGGCGGGCAGCGTCTCGATCAATACTGTGGCCTTGATCGTTCCGCGTTCAAGCCGGAGCTTATCCTCGGTGAACTTGAACACGTCGCTCCACAGCGCGGCTTCATGTCGGCTCTCGAGCTTGGGCAGGTAGAAATAAGGGCCGGAGCCTTTCCCGAGAGCAGCGCGGGCGTTGTGCCAGACGTATAGCGCGAAATCGAACAGGCCGCCGGAGACCGGCTGGCCGTCCACGGTCACGTGCTCTTCGGGCAGATGCCAGCCGCGCGGGCGGACCAGCAGCACAGCGGGACTGTCGCCGACCGCATAGTGCTTGCCGCTGTCCGCATCGGTGAAGTCTAGCCGGTCCAGCCAGTAGTTGCGAAGGTTCACCTGTCCCTGGATGAGCTCGTCCCACACCGGTGACGTCGCATCCTCGAAATCGGCCATGAACACCCGCGCGCCGCTATTGAGCGCATTGATGACCATCTTGGCGTTGGTCGGGCCGGTGATCTCGACGCGACGATCCTGCAGGTCGGCCGGAATCGCGCTCACCGTCCAATCGGACTCGCGGATTTCGCGGGTTTCGTCCGGAAAGTCCGGCAGCTCACCGGCGTCGAACCCATGTTGCCGCTCGACGCGCGCATCGAGAAGGTCCCGTCGACGCTGGTCGAAGCGCTCGTGGAGCTCGGCGATGAACTCGAGTGCGTCTTCGGTCAGGACAGCCGCCGCTCCCGCGACCTGGCTTGGTTCGGCAATGATGCGGGCGCGGTCAATCACGCTGCTCACAGTATCACCGGCTCCACGCAGATCGAGTAGCGTTCGGTGGCTTCGTGGCGATCCTTGAACGTCAGGCGCTGCCATTCCATTCGCGCCTTTACCTCATCGGCGTAGGGGCCGTGGACGACTTCCGTGCCAGGCTGGATATCGTCGAAGTGGCAGTCGGCATACTGACCGCCGATGACCCAATAACGCTGTCCCATGCTGCTTCTCCCTTACTCGGCGGCGACGATGGTGGGCTGCTGAAACTGAGCAGCTTCGGTGGATTCGCTCAGCGCGACAGTCGATGACTGGCCGCCCGACACGGCCGTGGCGACGGCATCGAAATAGCCGGTCCCCACTTCGCGCTGGTGGCGGGTCGCGGTGTAGCCCGCCGCTTCGCTGGCGAACTCCGCCTGCTGCAGCTCTGAGTACGCCGCCATGCCGCGGTCGCGGTAGGCGCCGGCCAACTCGAACATCGCATGGTTGAGGCTATGGAAACCGGCCAGCGTTACGAACTGAAACTTGTAGCCCATGGCGCCAAGCTCGCGCTGGAAATTGGCGATGGTCTGTTCGTCGAGTTTTGCCTTCCAATTGAAGCTCGGCGAGCAATTGTAGGCGAGCTTCTTGCCCGGATAGCGCGCATGAATGCCCTCGGCGAAGGCGCGTGCCTCTTCCAGGTTCGGGTGGCTGGTTTCGAACCAGATCAGGTCCGCGTGCGGCGCGAAAGCAAGGCCGCGGGCAATGCAATGATCGAGTCCGGTGCCGTCCTTGAGCCGGAAGAAGCCTTCGGGCGTCCGCTGGCCGGTGATGAAGGGGCGGTCCCGCTCATCAACGTCGCTGGTGATGAGCTTCGCGCTTTCGGCATCGGTGCGCGCGACGACGATCGTCGGCACCCCGCACACGTCGGCGGCAAGGCGAGCGGCGTCGAGATTGCGGATCGCCGCTTGGGTGGGGATGAGGACCTTGCCGCCGAGGTGGCCGCACTTCTTTTCGGATGCGAGCTGGTCTTCGAAGTGAACGCCCGCCGCGCCCGCTTCGATATAGGACTTCATTATCTCGAAGCAGTTGAGCGGGCCACCGAAGCCGGCCTCCGCATCGGCGACGATCGGCGCGAACCAATCGCGCTTGGCGCCGCCTTCGAGATGCTCGATCTGGTCGGCACGAGCGAGCGTCTTGTTGATTTTCTTCGCGAGCTCCGGACCCGAGTTGGCGGGGTAGAGCGACTGGTCGGGGTACATCGAGCCGCTGACATTCGAGTCCGCCGCGACCTGCCAGCCCGAAAGGTAGATTGCCTTCAGGCCGGCCCGAACCATTTGCATCGCCTGGTTGCCGCTGAGAGCGCCGAGCGCGCGGACGGGCTCGTCCTCGCTCAGCAATTCCCACAGTTTGAGGGCGCCGCGGCGGGCAAGAGTGTGCTCGATCGGGATCGACCCACGCAGCTTGAGAACGTCTTCGACGCCATACGGCCGCTCGATGCCGTCGAACCTTCCAGCCGGGGCGGCCACACATCCGTCAAAACTTGTCACTGCTGTTCTCCCGTAACTCAACCCGAAGTCGCGGAAGGCAAAACACGGCGAGGTGATTCGCGGTGCGTCGAAAAGGGACGGATTGTCACAAGTTGACTTGTGATTCTTGGCGTTTGTTGACAGCTTTTGCGCAATGTCCGCCAAACTGTTCCTGGGTCAACGACTGCGCCGCTTGCGACGGGACCATTCGCTGTCGCAGACGGATATGGCGCAAAGCCTCGGGATCAGCCCCAGCTATCTGAATCACCTCGAGCGGAACCAGCGGCCGGTGACGGCGTCGCTGCTCCTGCGGCTGGCGGAATTGTACGACGTCGACGTTCGGACCTTCGCGACCGGCGGCGGCCCACGCACGAGCGCCGATGCGCTGTCGGAGATCTTTTCGGACACCATGCTCAGCGACCTCGGCGTGCCGCGGTACGAACTGGTCGAGATCGCCAACAATGCGCCCGCCGTCGCAGACGCCATCGCGCGGCTCTACACCGCGGTGAAGGAAACCGGGCGCAACCCGGAGCTCGCGGGCGAGGGTGACGCGCGGGCCCTTGTGACGCCCGAGAACTGGGTGCGCGACTATATCCAAGCGCATCGCAACCATTACCCGGAGCTGGAAGAAGCGGCGGAAACGCTTGGAGGCGCGCTGTCCGACCCGTTGTCGATGGCCGAGCCGATGCGGCGGCGGCTGAAGGAGGCCTGGGGGATTAGCGCGTCGGTCGTGCCGCAGTCGGAGCTGGGGAACGTCAGCCAGCTCTACGATCCAGACCGGCGTGTTTTCCTGATGTCATCCCAGTTGCGCGCAGAAAACCGCACATTCGCGCTCGCCTATCAGCTCGCACTGGTGGAATTTGCGAGCGTGCTCAACCGCCTGGTCGATGACGCCGCGCCGCCCGACGAAGGCATCCGCCAATTGCTGCACATGAGTCTGGCGAACTACGCCGCCGGGGCAATCATGATGCCCTACGGCCGTTTCCTGGCGAGCGCCGAAGCCTATCGCTATTCGATCGACCGCCTTTCCGGCGAATATGGCGCCAACGTCGAGCAGATCGCGCACCGCTTCACCACGTTGAACCGACCGGGCGCCCGCGGCGTCCCCTTCTTCATGCTGCGTGTCGATCCCGCCGGAAACATCTCGAAGCGCTACGCCGGCGAGAATTTCCCTTTCTCGCGGTTTGGCGGGACGTGCCCGCGCTGGAACATGCACGCGGCGTTCCAGGCGCACGGGCAGGTCGTCACACAGATTATCGAGACGCCGGACGGGCAGCGGTACTTCACCGTGTCGCGGACGATCGAGCGGCCGATCAAAACGGAGGTGTCGACTGGGTTGCTGGCGATCGGGCTCGGCTGTGAACTCCGGTACGCGCACAAGTTGTCCTGTGCCGACGTTTACGATCTCGAGAAAGCGCCCGCGACATGGGTGGGGCCGGCATGTACGATCTGCCCCCGCGTGGACTGTGCCTACCGCGCGACGCCGCCGGCGGGGCGGATGCTGGCAGTGGATCGGACAAGGAAGTCGATCTCGCCATTCCCGTTCGTGACGTCCTAGGGCGCGACTGGCTCGCGTTCGAGCGCGTCGCGGTCCCAGCGGGCCAGGTTGGCTCCTGCTGCATAGGCCGAACCGAAGAACTCGTTCAGCATCCTGACCGGATCGGTCGCTTCGCGCACCTCGGCATAGGGCAACACATACTCGCCGAAGGTCTCGTCGAAGCGGCCGTGCAGCACCTTCGTGGCGCGATAGCGGTCCGGCTCTGGGTAAATGTAGCTGTAGAAGAAAGGCTCAGCCTCGGTCACGCCGCCAGCCCAGAAGCCGGCACTGGCGACTTCATGGCTGTAGGCTTCGCGCGCGATGCGGTCCGGCAGGCCGGGCATGCCGCCCGGATGCGGCGGCGCGGTGCGACCGGAGAAGCGGCTAACGGCGAGATCGAACGCACCCCACCAGAAATGGATCGGGCTGGCCTTGCCGGAAAAGCCGGCGCGGAAGTTCTGGAAGGCGGGGAGCATTGCCGCGATCGCTTCGCGGAAGCGAGTAGCAGAATCGCGATTGTAGTTCCGCGGCTTGTCATCAGCGGCGAAATCGACCGCGTCGGGAATTTCGCTCGGACGTCCATTGAAGCTCGACGGCAGCCCGTGGGTGTCAAGGATGTCAATCAGGCGACCGTGTAGCGCGGCGATGCTGCCGGCGTTCAGCGGCACTTCCTCGCGACCGCCGTCGCTGATCCACAGCACGACGGCGTGACGGCAAAGGTCGAGCGTCAGCGTGAACGTTCGTCCACCACTCGCCGCCGTCGGCAACGTCGACAGGCCGCGCGCATTAGGCTGAAGCGCAACATGCCAGCCGTGGTTCATCCAGGGTGCGTGGGCGACGCGTAGCTTGCCAAGCATCTGCGCGGCGAGGTGCAGGATCGACAGCGTCTCGTGATCCTGTGCAACGCTGAGTTCGGGCCAATCGGACATCGCGGGCCTTTCGTGCTGGCCCTGCCTTTGCATTTTGCAGTGCGGCATTGCTAGAGCCGCGGCGATGATTGACGCCGAAACCATGCTAGACCGCATTGCCGCCGCCGACACGCTCGGCGACCTCGAAAGCCTGCGCGTTGCCGCGCTGGGCAAGGCGGGCTCGGTGACGGCAATGCTCAAGTCGCTCGGAGGCATGGATGCCGAGACGCGGGCGACTGAGGGACCGAAGATCCACGCCCTGCGCGAGCGGGTGACGTCGGCGCTGGCGGATCGAAAATCGGCGCTGGAAAATGCCGAACTGGAACGGAAGCTCGGGACCGAGCGTGTCGACCTGTCGCTCCCTGCGGCCGAGAGCGTGAGCGGGACAGTTCACCCGGTCAGCCAGGTGATGGACGAACTGGCGGAGATCTTCGCCGACATGGGCTTCGCCGTGGCCGAAGGGCCCGAGATCGAAACGCAGTGGTATAATTTCACCGCGCTCAACATGCCCGAGAACCATCCGGCGCGGGCGATGCAGGACACCTTCTACCTCGAACCTCGCGAGGGCGAGACCGAGGCGCGGGTGCTGCGCACGCACACGTCGCCGGTGCAGATCCGGTCGATGGAGGCGAACGGGGCGCCGATCCGCGTGATTGCGCCGGGCCGCGTCTATCGTTCCGATAGCGACGCGACGCACACGCCGATGTTCCATCAGGTTGAAGGGCTGGTCATCGACCGCGCCATCACGCTCGGTCATTTGAAGTGGACGTTGGAGACCTTCCTCAAGGCCTTCTTCGAGCGCGACGACGTCGTGCTGCGCATGCGGCCGAGCTACTTCCCCTTCACCGAGCCTTCGGCGGAGGTCGACGTCGGTTGGTCGATGGAGAGGGGCCGCCGCGTGGTCGGCGGCCAGGAAGGCTGGATGGAGGTGCTGGGCAGCGGGATGGTGCACCCGCGCGTGATTGCGAATTGCGGCCTCGATCCCGATGAATGGCAGGGCTTCGCCTTCGGCTGCGGCATCGACCGGCTGGCGATGCTGAAATACGGGATGGACGATCTCCGCGCCTTCTTTGACGGCGATATCCGGTGGCTGCGGCATTATGGGTTCCGCGCGCTCGACGTGCCCACGCTGTCCGGGGGAGTGGGCGCATGAAGTTCTCGCTCGGCTGGCTGAAGCAGCATCTCGACACTGACGCACCAGCGCAGGAGATCGCCGACAAGCTGACGGCGATCGGCCTGGAGGTCGAAGAGGTTTCCAATCCGGCGGAGGCGCTGGCGCCGTTCCGCGTCGCCAAGGTGCTGTCCGCGAAGAAGCATCCGCAGGCGGACAAGCTGCAGGTGCTGAGCGTCGATGCGGGCGACGGCCCGTTGCAGGTCGTCTGCGGCGCGCCGAATGCGCGCGCCGGCATGCTGGGCGTGTTCGGTCCGCCGGGTGCGTACATCCCGGGCAGCGGCATCACGCTGAAGGTCGCAGCGATCCGCGGCGTCGAGAGCAACGGCATGATGTGCTCGTCGCGCGAGCTGGAGCTTGGCGACGATCATAGCGGGATCATTGAGCTTCCCGCGGATGCGCCGGTGGGGACCGCTTATTCGATATATGCCGGCCTCGACGACCCCGTGTTCGACGTGAACGTGACGCCGAACCGGCAGGACGCGATGGGCGTCCGCGGCATCGCGCGCGATCTTGCCGCGGCGGGCCTGGGAACGCTCAAGCCGCTGGCGGTACCGCAGATCGAAGGCGCGTTCGCCAACCCGGTGCCGATCCGCATCGAAGATCCCGAGGGCTGCCCGGCCTTCTTCGGGCGCGCGGTCCGCGGCGTGAAGAATGGCATGTCACCCGACTGGATGCAGCGGCGGCTGAAATCGGCGGGGCAGCGACCGATTTCCGCGCTGGTCGACATCACCAACTATGTCATGCTGGAGCATGGCCGGCCGGCGCACGCCTATGACATCGCCAAGCTCAGCGGCGGACTAACCGCGCGCACTGCGCGCGAGGGCGAGAAGGTGCTCGCGCTCAACGAAAAGGAATATGCGCTCCAGCCGTTCATGACGGTGATCGCCGACGACGCCCAGGTGCACGATATCGGCGGCATCATGGGCGGCGAAGATAGCGGCGTCAGCGACACGACGACCGACGTCATGCTGGAAGTCGCCTATTTCACGCCGGAGCGGATTGCCCGCACGGGGCAGGCGCTGGCGCTGACCAGCGATGCGCGCACCCGCTTCGAGCGTGGCGTCGATCCCGCGTTTCTCGATGAGGGTCTAGCCATCCTGACCGGGCTGATCCTCGACATTTGCGGCGGCGAGCCGTCGGCGGTCGAACGGGTCGGGCAGGCGCCGGTCGAGCAGCGGACGATCATCTTCGATTACGGCCGGACGCGGGCGCTCGGCGGGATTGACGTGCCCGAAGCGGAGCAACGCGCGATTTTGGAACGGCTCGGCTTCGGCGTGAGCGGAAACGAAATCAATGTCCCAACCTGGCGGCGTGACGTCGAAGGCCCGGCAGACTTGGTCGAGGAAGTGACCCGGATCGTCGGCTACGATCGGATCCCGTCGACCCCGCTCGAACGTGAAGCCGGTGTGGCACGACCGACGGCGACGAAAACGCAGCTATTGGAACGGCGCGTGCGCCGCACCGCGGCCGCGCGCGGGCTGAATGAGGCGGTGACCTGGAGCTTCATCTCCGAGCGCGAAGCCGCGCCGTTCGGTGGCGGCGATTGGCGCCTAGCCAATCCGATCAGCGAAGATCTGAAGGTCATGCGGCCGTCGATGCTCCCGGGGCTGATCGCGGCAGCGCGGCGGAACAAGGACCGGGGCGCCTCATCGGTCCGGCTCTTCGAGCTTGGACGGCGTTACACCGGAGAGAGTGAACAAGCGACGCTCGGACTGATCTTTGCCGGCGAGCGAACTTCGCGCAGCTGGCAGAATGGGAAAGCCGTCAGTTTCGACGCCTTCGACGCCAAGGCCGAGGTGACCGCGCTGCTGGAGGCTGCGGGTGCGCCCGTCGCGAATTTACAAGTGTATCCGGACGCGGGCCCGGTATGGCATCCGGGACGATCGGCCAAGCTTGGCCTTGGGCCGAAGACCATCGTCGCGGCATTCGGCGAGCTACACCCCAGCCTGAATCGCCACCTAGATGCGCCCGCGGGCGCGGTTGCTGCCGAGATCTACCTCGACGCCATTCCGGCGCCGCGCAACGCTGGCCGGGCGAGAAGCGCGTTCGCGCCTCCCGCGCTCCAGTCGATCACCCGTGACTTCGCCTTCATCGTCCCAGCCGATCTCACCGCGGATCAACTACTCCGCGCCATTCGCGGGGCCGACAAGAATGCAATCATCGGCGTGCGGCTGTTCGATCGATTCGAGGCTGCCGATGGCCTCTCGCTGGCTTACGAAGTGACGCTGCAGCCAATCGAGGCGAGCTTCACCGAGGATCAGATTGGCGCAATTTCGAAAGCGGTTGTGGGCGCTGCCGAAAAGCTAGGCGCCCGCCTGCGGGGCTAGTTCCAGCGCGTTGATTGCGGTGTGAACGCGGCGCTCGACCTCTTCGCGCGGGAGCCCGGCGGGGATGGTCTCGCCGATGCGCAACGTGATCGTGCCGGGCCGATGGATCAAGCCGCGGCCCCAAAGTACACCGCTGTCGGTCGCCACCGGGACCACCGGCAAGCCGAGCGCCCGGTAGAGCGCGGCAAAACCCGAGCGTAGCGGCGGCGTTTCCCCAACCTGCACGCGCGTCCCTTCGGGATAGATGATGACCTGACGCCCTGTCGCCTTGGCCTTCTTCCCTTCGGAGACCAGTGAACGGAGCGCCTTCGCACCAGCCGACCGCTCGACCGGAATGACCCCATAGCGCCTTGTCAGCAAGCCGAAGAGCGGCAGGTCGGCGAGCTCTTTTTTTATAACGATGATTGGCAGGTTCGTGATGCGCACCATGTCGAGGGTTTCGATCATGGCTTGGTGCTTGACCGCGATCAAATGCGGCCCCTGCGGTACCTCTCCTTCAACCTTCACATTGATGTGGAGGAGATGCTCAGCCAGCCAGCGATGCATGTGCGTCCAGCTAAGCACGACAGCGAGCGTCGGTCGCGGCCCGACGAGGCTGGCGGTAAGCCCTGCCAGCACCCAGAGAAACGTCGCTGGGTAGAAGATGGCCGCGTAAAGGAGCGATCGGAGCGCAGTCATTAAAGGTCGACCCACACCGCGACGCGGCGCAGCAGGTATTTGTTGTACTCGCCGAACAGCGTGAGGAAACTTGGCTCGGTTCGGACAGCGTCGGCGACGATTTGGTATTTGCCCCCCAACACCCGCGCGAACTCATATTGCGCGCGGCGCATGTGCCAGTCGCTGGTAATCAGCCGGAGCGACTTATACCGGTGTCGTGCGAGCCAGCGGCCCGCCTCCTCCGCATTCGATCTGGTATCGACGGACTCACTGCCGAGGTCGACGCAGCAAATAAACCATTGCGCTGCGCCGGGGATGCGGCGGGCCAAGTCTTTTTTCGTGACGGCGGGGTCGACGCCGGCGATGAGCATTCGCCGCGCCTTGTCGGCCTTGAGTACGTCGATGCCATGTTCGATGCGCCCCGGGCCACCGGTGAGCACGATTGCGGCATCGCTTGAGGGAGCGGTGGACGGCTGCGCCTTGCCGAGCGTGAATGCGAACAGCACGAACCCGAGCGCGTAGAGCAGCAGCAGAAACGATCCGAGACGCGTAATCATAAGGCTTCGCGCAATGCCCGCAGCACCGCCATCCGGGCAACCCAGGTCGCGAGCGCCGTCAGTGCAAGCGGCAGCAGCGCAAGAATCAGGAAGTCCCAGACCCCGAGCGTCGCGCCGCCTGTCAGTTCGCCCGCAAAGGCGGCTCCGCCGGCTAAAAGCAGAAGGACGATTGCGGCGAGCGCTCCGCCGGCAAGACTGCCAATGAGCGCATCGATCGCAATCTTGCGCTGAAACAGATGCGTGACCTGCAAATCGGTCGCCCCAATGCCGTGCATCACCTCGATGGTGAAGCGATGCGTGTCGAGCGCGCCGCGCGCCGCCAGAACCACGGCCGCGGCTGCAGCCGCACTGAGCAGCAGAACAAGCCCGAATGCCACCACCTGCAGCAGCGCCAGAGACCGCAGCAAGGGCGCGACACTGTCACGATGCGACACGATGCGTGCGCCCGGTTCGATCGTGCGCGCACGCGCCTCGATCGAATTGGTGTCGACACCCGTCCTGGCATCGAAATTGATCAACGCCGGAACCGGCAAGTCCTGGCTCGACGCGGCAGACCCGAGCCATCGTTCCAGCGTTCGCCGCATGTCGTTTTCCGATACGGGTTCGACGGTGGTCACGCCCGGCGACGACCGGACCATGCTGGCCAATTGGTCGAGTTTGGCGCCGCCGCCCGGCACCTCCAGCGCGAAGCGGGCTTCGATGGCGTTACTGAGTACCGATGCCGTGTTTGCCAACGCGAGGCCGGTCGCGGCGATCAGCATGATCGTGAAGCTCATGATTGCGATCACCCAGGGGGTGGGCGCGCGGCGGGAAGACGCGCCGAGCAGGCGCCGCTCCGACGGAGAAACGAACAGCCAGCCGAGCATCAGGCACCCCTGCGCTGAGGATTGCGCAAAAGCCCAGTCGGATCCTCGATCGTTCCGTTTTCCAGGCGAATGACCTGCGCGCCGGCAGTCGCTTCAATCAGGCTCATGTCGTGGGTCGCGACAACCACGGTCGTGCCGAGCCGGTTGAGTGCAGTGAACAGCCCCATCAGGCGATTGGCCATTTCGGCGTCGACGTTGCCGGTCGGTTCGTCGGCGACGAGCAGTTCCGGTCGGTTAATGACCGCACGGGCGATGGCCACGCGTTGCTGCTCGCCGCCTGACAATGTGGGCGGGCGGGCGCTGGCGCGGTCGGCAAGTCCGACCCAAGCCAGCATTTCCCGCACGGGACCTTCGATATCCTCTTCCCGCGCGCCGGCGACCCGGAGAGGAAGTGCGACGTTGTCGAGCGCGGACAAATGACGGATCAGACGAAAGTCCTGAAACACGACGCCGATGCGTCGCCGGAATGGCGGCATCGCCTCACGCGGTGCTTCGGTCAGTTCCTCGCCGAAAAGACGAATCCGCCCGCGCGTGGGTCGCTGGGCGAGGTAGAGCAACTTGAGCAATGACGTCTTGCCGGCACCCGAGGCACCGGTGAGGAAATAGAAAGCGCCAGTGCGAAGGCGGAAATCCAGGTCGCGCAGGACTTCGGCGCCCGTGCCATAGCGCAGGCCGACACTGTCGAATTCGGCAACTGCGGCCACTCTATCCCCCAAAACCAACGCAGACCGGCAGGACCACCGCCTTGCCAAGCCCTATCCGTTCCTGTTTACCGTGCGCTCACCGTCTCGAAAGAGGGCTTTTGCAGCAATGATCCTGACCTGTCCCGATTGCGGCACGCAATATGTGGTCAAGGACGGCGCCATTCCGCCGGAAGGCCGACAGGTACGCTGCGCCGCGTGCAAACATAGTTGGCACCAATATCCCGACGATCAGCCGGGTCAGGCCGCAGTCGCGGAACTGAAGCCGGCCGAGGAGCAGGTCGTCGATCAGGACGCAACCGAAGCGGATCCAATCGACGCTGCGGATGAGCCCGAGGAGAGTTTGGCCGAAGCAACGCTGATCGAGCCGCGGAGCGGGCCGGAAGCCGAGCAGCGGGCGTACGAAGAAGCGGTTATCGAGAATGGAGCGGCCGTCGCGCCGGGGCCGGAAATCGATGCGGCGAGTAGTGGTGCTGCGGGTGTTTCTGATCCGCCGCATCCGCCGCAAGAGGTGCTTGATCAGGCCGCAGTGCAAGATGACTGGCGCGAGCCTCCGCATGCGGAAGCTGTGCCAACAGACGATTTCACGCCTTTTGCTGGCCGAACAACAGACGAGCCGCGTCGCCGTGGACCGCTGCTGACCGTCCTGTTGCTGATCATCCTCGTCATCGCTGCCGCCGCGCTGTTCTGGTTCTTCGCGCCAGCGGAGTACAAGGCCAAGCTCGGGCTCGCCGATGGCGCCGACAGTCCACTCGCGCTGGTCACCACCCACATGGATCGGCAGAAGCTGGAAAGTGGGAACGAACTGCTGACGGTGACTGGCCGCGTCATCAATCCCACGGGCAAGGAGCAAGCGGTCCCGCCATTACAGGCGCAGCTTCGCAGCCGGGGCGGCAAGGTGGTCTACAGCTGGACAATCGCTCCACCCACGCGCTCGCTACCCGCGGGCGCAAGCGCGAGCTTCAATAGCGCCGAAGTGAACGTGCCGCCTGGCGGCGACGAATTGACGATCAGCCTGGGCGATCCACAGGCTTAGGCTAAATCATTCGAATTCAATGAGTTTTGCGGTGACGAGCATGCCGTCGCCGCCGTGGACGAGCGCCGTTCGCGGCCGCGGCACTTCCGAGTGCGGGGCGCCATCGAGACGCAGTCGAACAGCCCTGACGACGCGGATCATGGCCGTGGCCTGCGCGCGTGCCGCCTGCGCCGGAATTGGCGCCGCACTGGTCGCAAGGGCAGTGGCAAGAAGCAGCATCGTCATTGCCTAACGCGCTGGCCGTACAATGGTAAATGCCGCTTTAACCTTTGTGCCAAAGTGGAGCTAATTGCCGTGCGCGCGGCGGCATTGCGCCCTTCGGATGCCTTTGCTAGGGGCCGCGCCTTGCCAGCGCCCGCGTTCTTCGGGCGAACAATTCCATGGCGTGCGGTCGTGGCGGAACTGGTAGACGCGCAGCGTTGAGGTCGCTGTGGCCGAAAGGCCGTGGAAGTTCGAGTCTTCTCGACCGCACCAATGGGGCCGCCACCTTAAGGCGTGGCGGGCTCCGGCATTTCTGCAGAGGCGAAGCGATTGGGAAGCCGGGCGTGGATCGCGCCGAGGCGCACGATCGGTTTTTCGGGACTGACCTTGAGTTCGACGCCCAATTCCCGCGCAATCTTGGCAGCTGCGGCAGACGAGGCGCTGACTCGCAGCGTGTAGCGTCCGTAAGCCACTCGTTCGAACAAAAAGAAACCATCGAAATCGGTACGCGCGGTATCGACCGTCTTACCCGAAGGGTCGACCAATTCCATGTCGACGCCCTCAAAGCCCTGCTCGCCATTCTTGATTAGCGCGCCCTCGATGTCGCCACCGCCAACAAGCGCGATCTGGACATCAGCCGATACGCCGGGACGCGGAACCACGACCTGGATCGGCTTCTTTGGGACCAGCATGGGATCTTCGAGGCTGGTTGAATCGAGACCGACGGGAACCGGCATGTACGGGGTCAGGCCGCCAACCGTCACCGAGCCGCGAGCATCCGTCTTGCGTTCGCCCTGGCGTGCGCCGGTCGTGATCAGCACGCCCTTCTCAAGCGGCTCACCGGCGTCACGGACGCCATTGTCATTAAGGTCGCGGAATACCGTTGCGTGCACCATCCCGCCTTCGGCCAAGGTGCGCCGGGAAAGCGTAAAGCCGTTTCGTGGGTCGAGCGAGAAATTGAGGTTGAAGCCCGCCGCGACCGAGCCGTCGCTCGCAGCCTCTCCAGTTAGTGACAGAGCAAAGGTGTCGAGCCGCATGACGTGCGTAAGGCGCGCGCGCGCGCGATGCTCGATGCCGTCATAGGCAAGGCCGCCTTCCCAGTCGCTGCGTTCGCTTGCCGACCAATAGGCCGACAGGTCGGCGCCGCGGAAGCGGCTGCCGGGCCTGACGTCAAAATCGGCCTGCCCACGCAGCCGTACTTCGCCGATCCGGCCGCTTCCGATCAGGCCCAGCCTGACTTCCGAGGGCGGCCTGACGCCTAGTGACCGATAATCCTGGCGATAGCGAAGGTCGGCGCTGAGGTTGAAGCTGTCGATGCTGGCCGAGAGCCGTCCGGCCGCCTCGAGCGTACTCGAGCCGTCCGGACGGTCGGTATAGTGAACCTCGCCATGCAGGGGCACGAAGGTCTTGCCCAGCTTCATGGGAATATCAAGCGCGAGCCGGCCCTCCTTTACAGTCTGCGCCTGGCCGCCGCGCAAATGAAAATCATTCGCGATTAAGGCATCGGCGTTGATGTAAACGCCGCGAACCTTGCCCAAGATTTGCGCGTGCGCCGCCTTGCCGCCGTTCGATTCCTGTGCGGCACTAACTTCGACCATCGCCCCTGCGATCGAGCGGCGAACCGAACCTTCGACGAAGGTCACGCGCTGGTCATCGATCAGCATCGCGCGCGCCAGCACGCCCACGGACGTGCGCGTGTCGAGACCATGTTCGACCGAGACCGCTGCCTGCGCACGCGGCGTTCCCGTCGCATCAGGCGGCTTTTCCAGGGTTATCAGGTCCTTGCCGGGCTGATTGGCACCGAGCCAATACCAAGTCTTGCCCTTGGGAATATTGTCCTGGCCGACATTGAGTAGGTCTTCGCGCTCTTTCACCTGGCCTTGAGGACCATAGAGCACGACGCGAATTCGGTTCTCGCCGTAAAGGAGCTGAACATCGTCGAAGACGTAGCGCTGCGATCCGTCGGACTTGGCAAAACCCAGCAGTTCCCCGTTGCGGTACAGCTCGGCCTCCCACCCCGTGGGAAGGTCGCCTTCGATGCGGGTACGATCGAACGCCGTCCGCGCAGTCAGTGGGCGATTGGTGACCACCGCGCCGCGGCCCGCGACCGCCAAGCCGGTCAGGCTGCTGTCGAAGCCCTCGACGTCGCCAAAGCCCAGATGGGTGGCCTTGAGCGGCCCGAGCAAACCGCCGTCCGGATCGGACCGGAAGGCGCGCAGGCGGAGCAGGTTGGGTTTGCCCCGTTCGTTGGTTGTCACCTGCGCATCGTAAGACATGCGTGCAATTTCGCCGGCGGCGTAGATCGAGGATTGGCGATCGACCTTGACGCCGTCGTTGGCGCGGTAGGTAAGGCCTCCGCTGACGACGAAGTCGAGGGCGGGCGTGCGCCACATGCGGTAGGGTACGCGGACCTGCGGAAGTGCCTTCAGGTCGAACGTAGCCTCGTGGATCCGCGCTGCCCGCTGTTCGCGCTCCATCGCCAGCTCGACCGGAAGCTTTTCCTCCGACTGGAGCAGGAGAACCGAGCCGGATGTCATGGGTTTGATGCCGACCCCGAACCAGGTTGCCAGGGCGCTTGTCTGAACGCACCACCCGTCAGGCGTTTCGTGGATGGTCCCCGGAGCGATCGGCTCCGATTTGTGCGCGGGATAGCTCGCGCGCATCGCGGCATAATCGATGGTGATGCGGTTGCTTTCCTTGAAGGCCCAGCCGCTGGCCTTCTTGGCGGTGAGGTCGATCCGCATCGGGACGTCGAGCGCGGTGAGAAAGTCGCCTAAGACGACACATGTCCCTTCCGGGGCATTGTACGCGCGTACCGTGTCGCCGAGACGCAGGGCGCGGACGTTGACGTCGAGAATGAACTGTTCGTCGGGATCTGCCTTCCAGGTCGCAGCGGACTTGGCGCCGGGCAATTCTGTCGCAGACGCGGCAAGGCTGCCAGCGCCGAGCGCCAGCAGCATTGCCACCTTGCGCAGCCACTCGCGGCCGCCGCTCATAAGCGTGACCCTGCCCCGCCGATCCTCCTAGCGCAGGACCGCCTGTGTCGACGCGATCAGGTTCGATCCGTCGTCGGTCGTCTCGCGATATTCGACGGTGACCGGGCCGGCTACCTTCCCGAAATAGGCGGCCTGCACCGGAATGCTGACATGGCGCTGGTTGATTTCCGTGTAGACCGCGACGCCGCGCTGAATTGCGATGGGATCCTTAATCCCAGCCTTCATCACGCGAACTTCGCCAAAGGTCGAACGGGAACCTGCCCGGGTCAGCTCAAGCCCAACCGCCTCCGCTCCGCCGTTCTTCTCGAGCTTGACGTCCGCGATGCCCGCCGTGGCTTGGAGATTACCGAGGCGGACGATGACAGGAATGGTGACCCCGTACACCGGCGTTAGCTTGAACTGGACGCCCTTGGGCTTTTCAGCCGGTTCAGCAACCGGCGTCGCCGGTGGAATGGCGCGGAATAGCAAGTGCACGCGATATTCGCCGTCCGCGATCCCCGACGCGGGACGCCCGGCGATGCGGATAGCCTGCGGTTCGTGCGGCGCCAGCGTCACCTTGCGCGGTGCATAAACGATCATGTCCTCGGCGAGCTTCTCGGCGGCGGTCGGCGTGGCGACGTCGTTGATCTCGCCCTTTTCGTTCATGCGCCGGAATTCGACGGAGATCCGATAGGTCGCGGCGTCGTCGCCGATGTTGTTGAGCACCAGTTCGGCACCCTTGCGTCCGTCCAGCACGATCCGCGTCGGCGCCACGAGCAGATCGCCGACGCCCGCCTGGGCCGTGGTTGGAACGGTGATGATTGCCGCACCCAAAGCAGCAGCGAGAATGGACGAGGTCCATTTAGACATGTTCAGCGATCCCCACTTGTGCTTCCAGTCAGGAAGCGATCGCCGTCACTTTGGTCCGTAATGGTTTATATTCGGTCAACCATGAGTGTTGAGGCTTACTGATAATCCGCGGTGACGTTGAACGTCCCAGCGTAGGTGCCGACGGTCGTCGTCGAGCTGAGCGTGACCGACCCCCCGATGGAGAAATCCGTTCCGGGCGCACCGGAGTTCGTCAATGTCACGCTTGCGGGCTTGTCCGTGGTGAGAACCAGGGTCTTCGTCGAATCACTCTGATTGACGAGCGTCACGTTGGGAACGCTGATCCGGACGACCTGCTGGTTGGACCCCTGCACGTTATATTGAGCGACCAACGTTGCGCCGCTGCAGATGATGTTGGCCGAGGAGCAGGTCAGCACGCCTGCCTGCGAAAGGCTGACTGTCGCGTTGCTCCACACACCCGGGCCGAGCGTGACCGTACCCAGGTCGAGATCCTGCAACATCGATAGTAGCAAAGGCTTGCTGGCACTCGCGTTGACCGAGGCTGTCACGGTAGCGGCGGTCGCCGGACGCGGGCCGGCGATCGCGGCAACCAAGCCGACAGCCACGGTCAGAGCAGTAATCATGGAGACTGAGCGCAAGCGGCCGATCTTCCCGCGACAAATGTTGCGACAGGACTAAACCAAAATGGTTGAAGTTTTCTCAACCACATCCTGACAACGTCAGATATGAAAAGAGGCCGCGCATCGCCCGGCCTCTTCCCCCACTTTGCGTTCAAGCCGCTAACGGCGGTTTATTGATAGTCGGCGGTCACCAGGAAGGTGCCGGTGTAGACGCCGTCTGGGGTCGTCGAGGCCAGGGTGATCGATCCGCCGATCGAGAAAACGGTGCCGGTACTGGCGCCATTGGCGCCGAGGTTCACGGTGGCCGGGAAGTTGGGCGTGAATGCCAGCGTCCCGGGGCCGGTCAGGTTGAATCCGGGCGAGGTGATTTTCACGATCGCGTTGTTGGTGCCGATCAAGCGGAATTGCGCCGCGAGCGTCGTTCCGCTGCAGGTCAGAATTACGCCGGGATTGGTGCCGCAGGTCACCGCGCCGGCCTGGCTGATACTTACGACCTGGCCGGTGAAGCTCGACCCCGTCAGTACGATTGTCCCGAAATCGAGGTTCTGCTCGGCCGTGATCGACAAGGGTCGCAGGATCCGCGCCGTTGCCGTCGCCTGCGTCGGCGGACTGACAGCCGCCGCTGGCGATGCGGGCACCATGATAGATGCCAGTCCGGTAAATGCTGCAGCGAGCTTTCGCATAGTCCCCCAATTCGACCGAGCCATGACTGCCGAGCGCAATCATCGTGTAGACTGCATTAACCAGATCGACTTACGTCTTCGCTCAAGCTTATGGTTAAAGCGCCGTTAGCGAATTCACTGATATTCGACGGTGATCGGCAAGTCGCCGCGATACTGACCGTCTACATCGCCCGAGACGAGTAATCGGCCGCCAAATCGAAAAGTCAGGTTCCCGGCCGCATCCAGACGCGGCGCCGCCGGCGCATCGCTGGCCACGTCGTCGACCGTCAGCTGCCCACCGCCAAGCGAGCGCAATTCGATACGACGCGGCATCTCGATCCGCACTGCGCGATTGGGACCGCCATGCACGAGGACGGTCCCGACCATTGAACGCGGCCCCATCGCCGCCACGATGCCTTCCCTGTCGGTACCCCCGGTCGGACGAAGATTGACTGCGCCAACTCCTGCGCCAGAAAGAATTAGTCGATCGAACGTCAGGTTTGTTTCGATCTGAAGTTGGAGATCGTCATTTTCGTCATTGGGCGCCGTTTCCGCCGTGACCGGCTGGGAGCATAAGCGGCACTGCGCCTCGACGCGGCCGGCCTGCAGAAGGCAAAGCAGCGGCAGCAGGGCGAGGATCGCGAGACGATAGACAATGTTCATCCTGACGCTGCTGTAAGGCGCACTGGCTAAGACAGGGTTAAGGCCGGGCTAACCTTCTGCATCCGCCTATTGTCGGCGTGGCAACAGCTTTCTAATCCAAGGCGCCAATGGCTCGCTCAAAGACCTCGTCGGGACGCTCGACCTTTAGAACCGTTCTGACCGCCTTGGTCTATGCGGTGGTCCTCGGTCTCCTAGCGCTCATCGTCGCTGTCGCAGTGGCTGCGGCCTATCTCCCGAGCTACGGCGAGCTGACCAAGCGCAACGACCTTGGCCAGATGATCCGTGTTCGGGCAGCCAACGGCCAGGTCCTGGTTTCGATCGGACCCAGCTTCGGCCAGTGGCTGCCCTACGACCGCATTCCGGCGGAGATGCGCGCAGCGATGATCTCTACGGAGGACCGCCGTTTCCGGAGCCACATCGGCGTCGATCCCATCGGCATCGGACGCGCGGTCGTGTCGGCGGTTTCGAAAGGCAAACGGGTCAGCGCCACATCGACGATCACGCAGCAGCTGGCGCGCAATATCTTCCTGACCAACAACCGAAGCTACGGCCGCAAGGTGAAGGAAGCGATCCTCGCGCTGGCGATCGAGCGAAAGTTCTCGAAAGATCAGATCCTCGAATTGTACCTGAACCGGGTATATTTCGGTGGTGGCGCCTACGGCATCGACGCTGCGTCGCGGAAATTCTTCGGTCACGGCGCCGACCACCTGAGCCTGGGGGAAGCGGCGATCATCGCCGGGCTCGTCAAGGCCCCGTCCAACTACTCGCCTTCGGCCGACGTCGAAGCTGCGCGTGCGCGATCCAGCGTGGTATTGCGGACGATGGCAAAAAATGGGTTCATAACGCCCGAAACGGCGGCGCACGTCGACCCTGCGAGCGTCCGCATCCAGCAGACGACCAACGAGAATAGCGTACGCTACTTCACGGATTGGGCGCTTCCGCAGCTCGATACGCTCATCGACGAGACGAACGAACCGATCGATGTCTGGACCACCCTGGATCCGGGCATGCAGCAAGCCGCCGACAAGGCGATCCGCGCCAATGCGCCGCAGGGAACGCAGGGCGCGCTGGTCGCTATCGATCGCGACGGCGCTGTCCGCGCGATGGTTGGCGGCAAGGACTATGTTGCTTCAATCTACAACCGCGCGACGCAGGCGCAGCGGCAGCCGGGGTCGGCGTTCAAGCTGTTCGTGTACTTGGCCGCCCTCGAAAGCGGCATGAAGCCGACAGACACGATCGTTGACGAACCCGTGACGATTGACGGCTGGACGCCGCGCAACTCCACACGGACGAACCTTGGTCCGGTGACGCTGCGCGAAGCTTTCTCGCGATCGATCAACACGATCAGTGCCAAGATCGGTGCGCAAGTGGGCTTCTCGACGATCGCGGACATGGCGCGCCGCTTCGGAATCACCTCGACGATCTCGACCTATCCCGCGATGGTCCTGGGTTCGAGCGAAGTGCGATTGATCGACATGACCCGTGCCTTTGCGTCGGTTCAGAACAAGGGCGTTGCGGTGACGCCATACGGTATCCGACGGGTGGTCACTGCCGACGGGCGGATGCTCTACCAGCATGAGGCGGACGAAGAGCGCGTGCTTGTCGCGCCGTGGGTCGCAGCCGAGATGACGGACCTGCTTCAATCGGCCGTCCTTTCCGGAACCGGCCGCGCCGCGCAGATCGGCCGCCCGGTCGCCGGCAAGACAGGAACCACGTCATCAAACAAGGACGGCTGGTTCATTGGCTTTTCGAGCGGGCTGACCACCGGCGTGTGGATGGGCCGCGACGATGCGCGCACGGTCGGCAACCTTCAGGGCGGCACCGCCCCCGCTCGGGCGTTCCATGATTTCATGAGCGTTGCAGTCGCCAATCGCCCCGTCGAACAATTCGAGACCCAGGTGCCGCTGCCCGACTGGCAGCTGACGCCCGAGGAGGAGACGTTCGGTGACCAGGCGATCGACGCCAATGGCATGGCGCCCATGGTCGACGAGAATGGTATGCCGATCGGGACCCCGGCCCAGCCGTCGGATCAAAATTATCCGCCGACCCAGCCGATGGTCAGGCCGGACGGCACGGGCGATCCGACCCAGCAGGAGCTCGATCAGGCGTTTCCGCCACAACAGCAGCAACCGCCGCAGCGGCAGCCCTATCCCCCGCCGCGCCAGCCGCAATATCCGCCGCCGCGTCAGCCGCAGCCGGATTCAGCGCCGCCGCCCGATCCGCTTCAACCTCGGCCCGACGCGGCGTAGCTCCGACTTCGCCGCGGCGAGGCCGGGACCGTAAAGCTTAGCCTCCAGAGCCTTGAAGCGGGCACTGTGGTCAAGGTGGACGAGGTGCGCGACCTCATGGGCCACCACGAACCGGCGCACGTTAGGGGGCGCCATAATCAGTCGCCAACTGAGCCGTATCCGACCGGCCGATGAGCAGCTTCCCCAGCGGGTGCCGGCATCGCCGACAGTGACCCGCGTCGACGATACGCCAGCCGCCCGGGCATATTCGGCGACTTCGGTCGACATGACGTCAAGACTTCGCATTTTCAGAAACAGCTCGATGCGGCGAGATAGCCCGGTTTCAGGACCGCCGACCTGAAGCGCATTCCCGACCAGCCTTGGGCTTCGGGGATGATCCGGCTTCCACTCGATTTGGACTTCACGTCCTTCGAGCGGGAACGAGCTCCCGTTGATGAACGGCTCCGGCGGTTGCGACCGGGCAAGTTGCGCTTCGATCCAATCCCGCTGATCCAGGACCCAAGCTAACGCCTTGCGGCGGCTCGTCCGCGCCGGGCAGGTTAGCCTGAGCGTTCCGCTCGCTTCGTCGAACCGAAGGCGCAGCCTACGCGCTGTTCGCAAAGGCCGGATCTCGATCGGCGCCGGCAGCGCGGCTTCGAGCGCCGCTTCAGAGAGCCCGGTTGACCACATGATATTCAAGCTCGCCCGCGTCATCCTCACTGACGGTCCAGCCGCGCGTCGACTGGCCGGCTTGGTGGACAGTCTCGCGGCTGCCGGAAATCAAGTAGTGCCATTCCGGGAGCGGCTCGCCTGCCGCGCGAAGACGATAGGCGCAGGTCGAAGGCAGCCAATCCAGCCCGCTAAGCTTCTTCCGGTCCAGCCGAACGCAATCCGCCACCAGCTTTTTTCGATTTTTGTAGTCCAGACACAGACCATTGCGGCGATCGAGCAGCTTGCAGGCGACATTGGTCGCGTACAGCAGCCCCGTCTCCTCGTCCTCCAGTTTGTGCACGCAACACCGGCCACAACCGTCGCACAGCGCCTCCCACTGGCCGCGATCGAGGGTCGAAAGGGGTTTCTCCCAAAAGGGCGTGTCGCCGTTCATGACAAGGCGAGCCTTGCTCTGCTAAGCGCCGCCAATCAAGCGGGTGGTTGAGGCATAACATCGTGAAAAAACTGGTTTTTGCTTTCGCTCTGGCCTCGTTCGCCGGGACGCCGGCTATCGGGCAGTCAATCGGCTCCGACGGATATCAATTCATCGAAGCCGTGAAAAAGCGCGACGGGAACACCGCGACTTCCATGCTCGAGAGCCATCCGCGCGGGTTTGTCGACACCAAGGGCGATGGCGGCGACACGGGTCTGCTGATCGCCATCAATCGCGGCGATGACCAGTGGACCGGCTTCCTGCTGGGCAAGGGCGCGGATCCGAACCTTGCCGGCCGGAACGGTGACACACCTCTCATCGCGGCGGCGAAGGTCGGATTCGAGCGGGCGGTCGAATGGCTTCTCGCCGAAGGCGCGAGGGTCGATGGGACCAATCGAAGCGGCGAGACCCCGCTGATCATCGCCGTGCAGCAGCGGAATCTGCCGATCGTCCGGCAATTGCTGAAAGCCGGAGCTAATCCGGACCGGAGCGATGCCGTCGCGGGCTATTCCGCACGCGACTACGCAACCCGCGACAATCGTTCGCGGGAAATCCTGAAACTGATCGAGACGAGCAAGCCGAAGGCAGGAAGCGCGGCCGCTAAGTAAGTTCGCCAAGCGAGGGGTCGACCTGCACCGCCAGGCGCCGGGCAGCTCTCCGCGCGAAGCGTAGCAATTCAGCCTTGCGTCGCGCGGGCGCAAGTGGGCGTGACGACGCCTCGCGAACAATCGCCGCGTCATAGCGATCCGCAACAATCAGACCGGCGTCGCCTGGCAGATAGCGCTCCTGGTCGAGGAACGGCGCTAGGTTCGCCGGAACGGCCCAGAAGAAGCGATCGCAATAATCGAGGTAATCGGTCCACTTGTTGTCACCGAGGAGGTCGGCCTTGGCGACCTTGATCTCCACGATGGTCAGCCATCCCTTGCCGTCGATCGCCATGAGGTCGGCCCGGCGGCCATTGGGAAGAGGGACCTCGCACACCGCGAAAAGATCATGCCGGCAGAAGAGGCGCGTTACGCCGCGCGCGACATCGACGGCAACTGGCGGCGCGTCGGCAAAGCAGAGAGAATCGGGCTGACTAGCCATCGTCGTGCAGTAGAACAAATCGTGGCCAAAAAGAAAGCGGGCGAGCCGAAGCTCGCCCGCTGCACGCAAATTCTATCTCCGATTAACGGTAGAAGACGTGGTTCCCGATCGACGCCACGCGCTTCATGCGCCAGCCTGGCGAAACGTAGCGAGCGTGGAAGAACAGCGCGTCTCCCGCGGCCGATTCCTTAAGGTCGCGGTCAACAATTTTCGCGATTGCCACGGCGGTCTGCCACTGGCGGCTCGTCCGGGGAACGCCCGGCAGGCGGCTTCCGTGCACGAACGAGAACTGGCCACGCTGGAACAGGACGCCGCAGTAGCTGCTCGGGAAACGCCCGTGGCTATCAGTACGATTGGCGATGACCTGCCCAACGGCCAACTGGCCAGCGAGCGGCTCGCTCTTGGATTCAAAATAGATGCCGGTCGCCAGGCATTCGAGTTCGCGAGATCCGGCGTTCGAATTGCGCAGCTGGCCGACCATGTCGGCAAGCGAAGCCGTCGTCGCTACTGCGGGCTCAGCCTCTTCGGCTTGCTCTTCAGAAGCAGCGGCACTCGGCTGGGAAAGGGTTGGCTCGGCCTTGGGGTCGAGCAGATCGGGCGTAACGACCTTTGGAAGGGTCGCGCTAGTCACCGGGAGCAGCGGCTCCCCGGAAGGTCCGGCTTTGGCCGGAGCAATAACAGTCGCGGTGAGCGCCGCAATCATCAGCAGCGCTGAGCGAACAGAAGCCAACATTAGAACCGTTTATTATGCGGTGAATCTCGAATGGGTGCGCCAATACACTGTGCGAATACTACCGCTGGCGACCGTCTTGATTCCCCGTCTTGCGTGGCATTTGGAGCAACTGGATGCTCACGAAATGCCCCCCGCTCTTTTCGTTAGCCCCGAGATTTCAGCCTTGCCGAGCGTAATCAACCCATCGCGGTCGTTTCAGCGATGAATCGTTCGGGGTTCGCGATATCTAGCTCAATTAACCATGAATCGGGGTCGGAGCGTGCGCGGCGCGCGAGGAAATCAGCGATTTCCGCGGAACCCCGCGATTCGGACGGGCCGACATGCTGCCACCGGTAAGCGCCATCCAACGAGAGAAAGCGTTCCAGTAGCGCGTGGTGCTCGCCGCGGCTGGCGATAGCCAGCATGATTGAGCCGCGATCCGCATCGCCCTTCCGGAGCACCGTTGCGAAGCCGCCCTCCGCCGTTATGCGGCGCATGAGCGCGGCGACCTCGAGGTGGGTGGGGAGGCGATCGTCGCTCAGGCGGCGTCCCGCTCATCGGCACCGACCAGCACCGCGACCAGCGCATCCCGGCTCCGCGCACCGCGCAATCGTTCGAGTGTCGCAGCATCGCGGGTTACGCGGCTTACGGCTGCCAGCGCCTTCAGATGCTCGGCCCCGGCGTCGGGCGGCGAAAGCAGGAGGAAGACCAGATCGACTGGCCGGCCGTCGATCGCTTTATAGGCGACTGGATCGTTTAGACGCGCGAAGAGTCCGTAGATCTTGGTCAGGCCATCGATCTTCGCGTGCGGAATGGCGACGCCCTGCCCGAAGCCGGTCGAGCCAAGCTGCTCCCGTTCATTGAGCCCCGCGAGGACGACCGACGGCTCAATCTCGAGCCGTTGACCCGCGAGATCGGCCAATTGCTTCATCAACGAACGTTTGTTTCCGCCAGGAAGCGCGGTTTTGATTGCGTCCGTGTCCAGGAAATCTGCAAGATGCATAAGGGACAGCAACTCTTGGAAGGTGCGACCGGTCGCACCTTGGCCGCGTGACAGAGATTAAGATTATTTGCCCGGCTCGACCCAACCGATGTTCCCGTCGTCGCGACGGTAGATCATGTTGAGCTCACCGCTTTTGCTGTTCTTGAACAGCAAGGCAGTCGTATTTCGAAGGTCCAT
Organism: Sphingomonas flavescens; assembly: GCF_030866745.1. NCBI lineage: Bacteria > Pseudomonadati > Pseudomonadota > Alphaproteobacteria > Sphingomonadales > Sphingomonadaceae > Sphingomonas > Sphingomonas flavescens. The sequence goes on from NZ_CP133016.1 coordinate 1,764,326, forward strand.
CAGCATGACCGCGTCGGACACGCTCGATTCCGGAATATCGACCCTCGATTCCGCGACGATCGCGGGATTATCGGCCTTCGGCTCGTCATCGGCCGTTCCTGAAAATACCGTGTATCCCGCATTCTCGACATAGGCCTGGGCCGCTTCGTCAACCTTGTGATCCTTGAGTCGGCGAGCGTAGCGGCGAAGCTGCTTTTCGATTCGGTCGGCGGCGCCGTTGAAGGCCATCTCGGCCTCGCGCGCGCTGTGGGATGCTTTCAGAACGACGCCCTGAACGACAGGCGCGACGATGTCGCAGGTGAAGTCGTTGTTGGGCCCACGGCCAAAGGTGACGTTGGCGCCAACTGAGCGCGAAAAATACTTTTCGGTGATGTCCGCGACCCGGCGCTGCGCATGCTCCCGCAGCGAATCTCCGGTGTCGACCTGGTGCCCGGCGACCCTAACGTCCACTTTGCCTGCTCCTTCGATGGCGCGCTTAGGACCGCGCCGAACCCCGCGTCAACCGGCGGGGAGAAGGCGCTCCCAGAGCGGATTGACCAGCTTGGCAATAAACGCGCGATGGCGCTCTAGTTCCTCGGGCAAGGCTGCGTGAAGACGCGCTGGACGCGGTTCACGTGTCGTCACCGGACCCGCCGACTGCGCCACCGCGACCGTCCCGGAATCGGCGACAAGACCAAGGCCGATCTGACGCCCGCCGGTGAGCTCGACGTAAACCTGGGCGAGCAATTGTGCGTCGAGCAGCGCGCCGTGCTTGACGCGGTGGCTACGATCGATGCCGAAGCGCATGCACAGCGCGTCGAGACTGTGCTTGGCGCCAGGATGCTTGGTTCGCGCCAGCGCGAGCGTATCGACCATGCGGTTCATCGCGATGGACGAGCGCCCGCACAGATGAAGTTCGTTGTTGAGGAAGCCGAAGTCGAAGCCAGCGTTATGCGCGACGAGGGGCGCGTCACCGATAAATTCCAAGAGCTCATCTACCGTCTCGGAGAAACGCGGCTTGTCGGACAGAAACAGGCTGCTGAGGCCGTGCACTTCCTGCGCCTCAAACGGCATGTCCCGATCGGGATTGAAATAAGCGTGGAAGGTGCGGCCGGTCTCAACGCGATTGACGATCTCGATACACCCGATCTCGACCATGCGGTCGCCCGTCGCCGGGTTAAGCCCGGTGGTTTCGGTATCGAATACGATCTCGCGCATGGGCGGAATCTAGCTGCCAGCGACTCCGAGACAAGCAAGGATTTCACGCACTTGCGCTTCTGTTGTGGATAGGTCGGTGCCCGTATCGACGACGAAGTCGGCGCGGGCCCGTTTCTCTGCGTCAGGCATCTGCCGGGCGAGAATTGCATCCAATTTGTCAGCCGTCATTCCGGCCCGCCGAAGTACCCGCGCGCGCTGCACATCGGCCGGCGCGGAAACGACGATGATCTTGTCGAACGCGCTTTCGCCGCGGGTTTCGAACAACAACGGGATCTCGAATATCAGGGCGGGTGAGGCAGCGTGTTCGACGATGAAGCGTTCGCGGGCTTCCTGGACGGCGGGATGAACGATCTGCTCAAGCTGGGTGAGCTTTGTGCGATCGGACAGAACGATTTCCGCTAGACACTCGCGATCCAGCGTGCCCGCGCGGACGCATCCTGGAAACAACGCGCCGATCTTCTCGACCAGCTTGCCACCCGGCGCCTGCAGCACGCGCACGACGGCGTCCGCATCGAACACCGGCACGCCGGTGCCCGCGAACATCGCGGCGACTGTCGACTTGCCCATGCCGATCGAACCGGTGAGCGCGACCTTGATCATGATGTCAGCAGTCCCTGTTCGCGTAGGGCACCGAGCAGCGGAAGCAGCGGCATCCCGAGAATCGTGAAATGATTGCCGTCGATGCTGTCGAACAATTGCACGCCGCGGCCCTCCAGCCGGAACACGCCGACGGTATAACCCACTTCGGGCCACTCCGCGTCCAGATATTCCGCGATGAATTGCTCGGACAGCGGCCGGACATTTAGTCGCGCCGTCTCTGCATGCTGCCAGGCGACTTCACCATTATGGGCCAGCGCAACGGCACTCGTCAGCTCCATCGGCTGACCGGAGAAGAAGCGCAGATGCTCGACGGCGTCGGTGCGATCGCGCGGCTTGTCGAACAGCCTGCCGTCGACGGTGACGACGCTATCGCTGCCGATCACCCATTCGCCCGCGATGGAGAGCGCTTTCGCCGCGGCCAGCTCAGACGCAATCTCCCGCTCGTCCGACAGCCGTGCCTTAACCATATCTTCATCGACGTCCGGCTTTAGGGCGGAATAGTCGACGCCCGCGGCATCGAGCATTTGGCGGCGAATAGCGCTGGTCGAAGCTAAGATCAGGGTCACTCGAACAACCTTGTGGAAAAGCGCGTTGCCAAGGCTAGCGCGAGGGTGGGGACGAGCTCAACCAGCCAATTATTCCCCAAACTGCTGCCGCAATTCGCACATTCATCCACGGGGACAAAATCCATCCCCAGACTGTGAATCATGGGGTGGAATCGCCGCGACTCGTGATTCCGCCGAGAGCGTTGCCATTGCGCGCTTGTTGGCAATTTCGGGAGCCGCGCCTAAACCCCGCTGCCCAGTGCCCAACATCATCATCTAATAGATTCTAAAATATATAAGGGAGAGAAGAAGGGTGGCTTTCAGGCCCTCCGGTCTTCCGGAAATGCTCGTCGATAAGCCTCTGCTTGCCGTGCTTCGCGGCGAGCGACGCGACCCTGCGCCGATGTGGATGATGCGGCAGGCGGGACGCTACCTGCCCGAGTATCGCGCGCTGCGGGCGGAGAAGGGCAGTTTCTTGAATCTCGTTTATGAACCTGAAGCTGCGGCGGAGATCACGCTTCAGCCGCTCAGGCGCTTCCCGCAACTCGATGCGGCGATCCTGTTCTCCGACATCCTGATCGTCCCTTATGCGATCGGGCAGGATCTGACCTTCATTGCCGGGGAAGGCCCGCGGCTGAGCCCGCCGCTGGTCGAGGCCGCGCTGGATGACCTCGCTGCCCAGCCGGACCGTCTGGATCCGATCTACGACACCGTTGCGCGCGTCAAAGCGGCGCTCGAGCCGTCGAAGACGCTCATCGGCTTCGCCGGCAGTCCATGGACCGTCGCGACCTACATGGTCGCCGGACAGGGTAGCCGCGATCAGGCCGAAGCGCGGCGGCTGGCCTACGCCGATCCTGGCCGCTTCGGCGCGATCATCCAAAGGATCGAGGCGCTCACCATCGAATATCTGTCGAAGCAGGTCGAGGCCGGCGCAGAAGCGCTGCAGCTGTTCGACAGCTGGGCAGGCAGCCTTTCGCCCGCGCAATTCGAGCGCTGGGTTGTTGCGCCCACCGCGCGCATCATCGCTGCCCTGAAAGGGCTCCACCCGGACACGCCGATCATCGGCTTTCCAAAGGGCGCAGGTGGCAAGCTGCCGGCCTATGCGCGGGAAGTCGGCGCTGATGCCATCGGGGTCGATGAAACGGTCGACCCTGTGTGGGCAGCGACCGAATTACCGCAAGCTGTGGCAGTCCAGGGCAATCTCGATCCGCTCGCACTGATCGCCGGCGGTGAAGAATTGAACTCGGCCGTCCGCCGAGTCCTTGACGCATTCGCCGACCGTCCTCACATCTTCAATCTCGGGCACGGCATCCTGCAGGATACGCCGATTGCCAATGTCGAACAGCTGATCGCGCTGGTTAAGGGGGACAAGTGAACGACTACGTCGGTTTCCTTGGTGCCGCTTATCCGTGGGTCAAAGCCGGGCATCTGACGTTCGTTATCTTCTGGATGGCCGGGCTGTTCATGCTGCCGCGCTTCTATGTCTATCACCAGGAAACGACGCTCGGTTCTCCCGAGGATCGGGCCTGGATCGAACGCGAGACGCGGATCCGGAAGATCATCCTGACGCCGGCGATTGCCATCGTCTGGATCCTTGGTCTGATGCTGGCTTTCAACGTCGGCGCCTGGAGCGAGGGCTGGTTCCACGTCAAGTTGCTGCTGGTCATCGCGCTCAGTGGCTATCAGGGCTGGCTGGGTGCCTATGGCAAGAAGCTGGCCCGTGGCGAGCGGCCACTGTCGGGCAAGACGGTGCGGATGCTCAACGAGATTCCCGGCATTGCGGCGGCGCTGATCGTCGTTCTGGTAATCGTCCGGCCGTTCTAATCGCTTCGGCGCACGCCGATGCGGCGCTGATTGACAGGCTCGCGGTGCAGACATACCGCGAGTCCCAGCGGCTCCGGCCAGTTTTCATACCCGTCGGCTCCGTTTCCTGACCGCTCGCGGCGTCCTGCCGCATCCGGCTTTCGACCATGTTTGCGAAGCTCGAGCACCCAATCCCAGACAGAAGAATAAAACTATGCATTTGAAAGACTTGAAGAAGAAAACACCCGCTGACCTGGTCGCGATGGCCGAGGAAATGGGTGTTGAGGGCGCATCGACCTTGCGCAAACAGGACCTCATGTTCTCAATCCTGAAGGTTCAGGCCGAGAATGGCGTCGAAATCATGGGCGCCGGCACCATCGAGGTGCTGAACGACGGTTTCGGCTTCCTCCGCTCGCCCGAGGCCAATTATCTGGCCGGGCCGGACGACATCTACGTCGCGCCGTCGGTCGTCCGACGCTTTGGCCTGCGCACCGGCGACACGGTCGAGGGTGAAATTCGTGGCCCCAAGGAAGGCGAGCGCTATTTCGCACTGACTCGCGTTTCGTCGATCAACTTCGACGATCCGGATCAGGTTCGCCACCGCGTCAACTTCGACAACCTGACGCCGCTCTATCCTGATGAGAAGCTCAAGCTCGATACGCTAGACCCGACCATCAAGGACAAGTCGGCGCGGGTGATCGACATCGTCTCACCGCTCGGCAAGGGCCAGCGCGCGCTGATCGTCGCGCCGCCGCGCACGGGTAAGACCGTGTTGCTGCAGAACATCGCGCGGGCGATCACCGACAACAATCCAGAAGTGATCCTGATCGTGCTGCTGATCGACGAGCGGCCGGAAGAAGTCACCGACATGCAGCGCTCGGTCAACGGCGAGGTCATTTCCTCGACCTTCGACGAGCCCGCGCAGCGCCACGTCCAGGTCGCCGAGATGGTGATCGAAAAGGCCAAGCGCCTGGTCGAGCACAAGAAGGATGTCGTCATCCTGCTCGATTCCATCACCCGCCTCGGCCGCGCCTACAACACGGTGGTGCCGAGCTCCGGCAAGGTGCTGACCGGCGGTGTGGATGCCAATGCGCTGCAGCGTCCCAAGCGCTTCTTCGGCGCCGCGCGCAACATCGAGGAGGGCGGCTCGCTCTCCATCATCGCCACCGCGCTGATCGACACCGGCTCAAAGATGGACGAGGTCATCTTCGAAGAGTTCAAGGGCACCGGTAACAGCGAAATCGTGCTCGACCGTAAGGTCGCCGACAAGCGCATCTTCCCGTCGCTGGATGTCGGCAAGTCCGGCACCCGCAAGGAAGAGCTGCTAGTCGAACAGGGCACCCTCACCAAGATGTGGGTCCTGCGCCGTATCCTGATGCAGATGGGCACGGTCGACGCGATGCAGTTCCTCCTCGACAAGATGAAGGACGCCAAGTCGAACGAGGATTTCTTCGCTTCGATGAACCAGTAAGCGTCGCATGATCGGCTTCCCGACGCTCGATTTCGGAGCGGTGCTGACCGCGGGCGGGCTGTCCAAGCTCGGTCAGATCATCGTCGGCGATCTCACCATGGCGGGCGACAACGTCGTCATCATGGGATCGCTGGCGTCGGGGCTGCCGGAAAAGGACCGGCGCCGCGTCCTGCTGCTCGGCGTCGGCATGGCGCTGGTGTTCCTGATCACCTTTGCAGTGATCGCCACCCAGCTGCTCAAGGTAACCGGCCTGGTCTTTGCGGGCGGTCTGCTGCTGCTGTGGGTCGCCTACAATATGTGGAGTGAAATCCACCCGCGAACCCCGGTGATCAGCGACGATCCGGACACGCCGGAGATCGAAGGCCCACCACGGACCAAGACGTTCCTGCAGGCCGCCATCCAGATCACCGTCGCCGATCTCAGCATGAGCCTGGACAACGTCCTGCTCGTCGCCTCGATCGCGCGGGAAGAGCCGGCGCTGCTGTTCATCGGCCTGACCTGTTCCGTTCTGTTCATGGGCTTAGCGGCCAATTACGTCGCGCGGCTGATCCATCGCTATCATTGGATCAATTACATTGGCCTCGTCGTCATCCTGTGGGTGGCAGTCAACATGATCTACGAAGGCTGGGTGGGCGGCGAGAACGTGCTTGGCCTGCGATCGGCCCTCCACCTCGGCTGAAGCCAAGCACGCGGCCATTGGCGTTGCACTCAGCATCTTCTAGGAAATGGATGTGATCGACACGTTCATGATGTTGGCGGCCGAGGGCGGCGGGACGGGCCTCGGCGGACCCGCCGACATCTGGCACGCGATCCTCCGCGATTTCTCCAGCCTGGATCAACCGGGTGCGCTTGCAGCTTTCGCGCAAGTCCTGATGATCGACCTCGTCCTGGCCGGCGACAATGCAATCGTGGTCGGCGCGCTGGCTGCCGGCCTTCCGGCCGACCAGCGCCGCAAGGTCATCCTCATCGGTGTGCTGGCTGCACTCGTGCTGCGCATCGCCTTTGCTCTTGTCGTCACGCAACTCCTGCAGATCGTGGGATTGATCCTGGCGGGCGGAATCCTGCTCCTGTGGGTTGCCTGGAAGATGTGGCGCGAGCTTCGCCATTCCGGCGAGAGTCCCGGCTCGGAAGAAATCGTCGGCGACGAACATTCCGGCGTGGTGGCGGCCAAGAGCTTTGCCGCCGCTGCGTGGGGAGTGGCGATCGCCGACGTCAGCATGAGCCTCGACAACGTGCTCGCCGTAGCCGGCGCGGCGCGCGAGCACCCTGGTATCCTGATCGTGGGGCTGATCTTCGCGGTCGTGTTGATGGGCATCGCGGCGAACATCATTGCGCGTTACATCGAACGATACCGATGGATCGCTTACGTCGGTCTGCTCGTCATTCTGTATGTCGCGGTGAAGATGATCTGGGACGGGTATCATGACGTCGCGCCAGTGCTTGGCTGGCCGGCCGTTGCCGGCGCCGCCGCCCGCTAGCGTCACGCTGGCATGGAAAAGGTTGGGTCAACGCCGCCGACGATTTTCGCGCTTTCCAGTGGCAGCCCTCCCGCCGGGATCGCGGTGATCCGCATAAGCGGATCGCGCGCCCACGAAGCCGGCAGACTTCTCGCGGGAAACTTGCCGGCTGCCAGGATGGCGGTCGTCCGCGAGATCCGGAATCCGGTCAGCAGCGAATTGCTCGATGAGGCGCTGGTTTTGCGCTTCGATGGACCCGCCAGCGCAACCGGAGAAGACGTCGTGGAGCTGCATTGTCACGGCGGGCGCGCGGTGGTCGATGCCGTGGTGGAAGCGCTGTGCAGGGTTCCCGGCCTGCGGGAGGCGGTACCCGGCGAGTTCACGCGCCGGGCATTCGAGAACGGCCGCGTTGATCTGACCGAAGCCGAGGGGCTAGCCGATCTCCTGGAGGCGGAGACGCAGTCTCAACGCCGCGCGGCGTTGGCGGTTGTCGAGGGAGGTCTGCGTAAACAGATTGCGGAGTGGCAGGATCGGCTGCTCGCGCTGTCCGCGATGGCGGAGCGCGCGATCGATTATGATGATAACGATGAAGCCGTAGATCCAATGCTCACCGATGGGTGCCGCCTTTTGGCTGCCGACCTTGCGACGTGGCTCGATCAGCCGCGGGTCGAACCACTAAAACAAGGCCTGAGAGTCGTGGTAGCCGGCCCGCCAAACGCGGGAAAGTCTAGTCTTATCAATGCATTGGCCGGTGAAGACCGAGCAATCGTAGCGAGCGTTCCAGGAACGACGCGTGACGTGATCGAGGTACCGCTGTCGCTTGACGGGGTCCCGATCGTCCTAACGGACACTGCAGGGCTCAGAGAGAGCAGCGATCCGGTCGAGACGATCGGTATTGCGAAAGCCGAACAGATGCTCGCCGCCGCGGACGTCTTGTTATGGCTTGGCGATCCGAATCTTGCTCCTGATCACAAGCGTAAAATACTCGTCGCATCCAAGTCTGATCTGGCGCCGGTTGAGCCTCCCATTGGGTTGCCAGTGTCCACGCATACTGGCCAGGGTTTGGATAGACTGAAAATGGAGGTTTTGAAGTTGGCCCGCGCGCTGCTGCCAGGTGAAGACGCGGTGGCGCTCAATCGTCGGCAAGCGAGCCTCCTAGCGAGAGCGCATAATAGCTTGCGTGAAGCAGGCGAACAGCGCGACTTGCCAATATTGGCCGAGGATTTGCGGGATGCGCGGGCGGCATTTCAGCAGATTACGGGTCAGTCGGGAGTTGAGAACGTCCTAGACCAATTGTTTGGACGATTCTGCTTGGGGAAGTGATGTTCCACGTGGAACGATTTCCCGCTAATCGGTCGTCATGTACGATGTCTCGGTTATCGGCGCAGGCCACGCGGGTTGCGAAGCGGCAGCGGCGGCGGCTCGTCGGGGTGCACGAGTAGCCCTTCTAACCTTTCGGGAGGCGGACATTGGCCAAATGTCATGCAACCCTTCGATAGGAGGGGTCGGCAAGGGTCATCTTGTGCGGGAAGTCGACGTGTTCGACGGCTTGATGGCGAGAGCCGCGGATCGCGCGGCAATTCACAGACGAATGCTCAATCGCAGCAAAGGTCCGGCGGTGTGGGGGCCGCGCGTTCAGGCTGATCGACGTCTGTATCGCGAAGCTGTCGTGGAGATGCTTGCTGGATCGTCCATCGATCTGATCATCACGGAGGCGACTGGGCTTCGTTTGGATAGCGGGCGCGTAGTCGGGGTGACGACCGCCGATGGGGACATTGAATGTCGTGCCGTAGTTCTCGCAACCGGCACCTTCCTGGACGCTAAAATGTTCGTCGGTGCCCAGACCGAAGCGGGTGGCCGACGGGGCGAGCGAAGCTCTGGACCGATGGCCAGCCTGCTGCGCGAGCTTGGACTGGGGCAGGGGCGACTGAAGACAGGGACGCCGCCGCGTCTCGATGGTCGAACAATCGATTGGTCGCGTCTGCAGGATCAGCCCAGCGATGTGGAAGCATGGCACATGTCAGCGCTCGAAACCGGAGCGTCCATTCCGCAATTGTGTTGCGCCATTTCTCGAACGACGAAGCACACCCACGAGATCATCCAACAGAATTTTGATCGTTCGCCTCTCTTCTCCGGCGACATCGAGGGGCGCGGTCCGCGCTATTGTCCCTCGATTGAAGACAAGGTGAAACGCTTTCCTGACCGGGACGCGCATCAAATTTTCCTTGAGCCGGAGGGTCTGGGCGATCCACTCGTCTATCCCAACGGCATTTCTACGTCGCTTCCGGTCGATGTTCAGCAGGATTTCGTCCGGTCCATCCCGGGTCTGGAAAGAGCGGCCATCGTGCGGCCGGGCTATGCGGTCGAGTATGAGTTCGTCGACCCGCGACGGCTGGGGCAAACATTGGAGACAAGGGAGATCTCCGCGCTGTTCCTCGCCGGCCAGATCAACGGCACGACGGGTTACGAAGAGGCCGCCGCCCAAGGTCTGGTGGCAGGCCTTAACGCTGCTGCTACCGCGCTCGGCGTGGCTCCGGTGAAGTTCGACCGGCGAACCTCTTACATTGGCGTGATGATTGATGACCTGACGCTGCAAGGCGTCAGCGAGCCATACCGTATGATGACCGCCCGCGCCGAACACCGGCTGTATCTGCGTGCAGACAATGCGACTTCACGGTTGGGCGAGGCGGCCATAGAGGCCGGATGTCTTACGCCCGCGCGCCAGACCCAAGTTGTGACCCACCTCGGTAGCCGCAATAGCCAGGCGTGGGGGGACACCGCGGAAGGTCGTGCGGATGCCCTCTATGCACCCTATGTAGAGCGCCAACGGCGTGAGTGGGAAACAGTCCGTCGCGATGCGGCTGTCGCTCTTCCGCCAGGCTTCGATTTCGGTGTCGTTCCCGGACTCTCAACTGAGATGGTGGAGCGATTAGAGGCAGCCGGTCCTGAAACCCTTGATCAGGCGTCGCGGGTTCCAGGGGTCACTCCAGCAGCCCTATCGGCGTTGTACGTGGCTGTATGTCGCAGAGCCGCCTGATATCGCGCTTATCCGCCGCGGTAGGGCGCGATGTTTCACGTGAAACATTTGAGCGGATATCTTGCTACGTCGCGCTATTGAGAGAGGAGGCTGGGCGTCAAAACCTTATCTCGCCGTCAACCCTCGATCAGCTGTGGGAGCGTCATATTATCGATTGCGCACAGTTGGTGCGGTTCGAGCGCTATACAGGGGCGAGTTGGGCGGACATTGGCTCTGGCGCGGGCCTTCCGGGGGTCGTTGTGGCTTGCCTGGCGGAGGGCCAAGTCTGCCTGATTGAGCCGCGACGGCTAAGGGCCGAATTTCTCCACAAGATCGTGGAGCGCCTCGATTTAGCGGCGACGGTTCTTCCAATGAAGGTCGAGCGCGCTTCTGGCAGGTTCGAAACGATTACAGCGAGGGCCGTCACGAGGCTCGCCGATCTGCTGGCGTTATCCTCGCATTTGTCCACAAGAAACACCGTGTGGGCGCTTCCGAAGGGCAAAAGCGCCCTGATGGAACTGGCCGAAGCAAGGAAGCAGTGGCAAGGTGTGTTTCACGTGGAACATAGCGTCACGGATCCAGAATCTCGCATCATCGTGGCGACGGGAGTGGCTAGAAGATGATCCGCATTGCGGTTGCGAACCAGAAGGGCGGCGTTGGCAAGACGACGACCGCGATTAATCTTGCGACCGCGTTGGCGGCGATCGGCTGGCGGGTGCTGCTGGTCGATCTTGACCCGCAGGGAAATGCGTCGACCGGGCTCGGAATTACGCATGCGCAGCGAGAGCGCTCAAGTTATGATGTGCTGATCGGCAGCGCTTCGCCAACCGACGCGGCAGTTGCGACGCGTGTACCCAGACTAGACCTGCTCCCTGCCACTCAGGATCTTTCCGGAGCCGAGGTGGAGATGGTCGGCTTGGATGATCGTGCGCATCGGCTGGACAAGGCTCTTTCGTCGGCGCCGGTCGGCCGCTGGGATATCTGCCTCATCGATTGTCCCCCGTCCTTGGGACTGCTCACCGTGAATGCGCTCGTCGCGGCGCGCCACTTACTAGTGCCGCTTCAGTGCGAATTCTTTGCGCTCGAGGGTCTGAGTCAGCTTCTTCAGACCGTTGAGCGCATCCGGGTCGCATTCAATCCTGATCTTTCGATCCTGGGCGTTGCCCTGACCATGTTCGATCGCCGCAATAACCTTTCGCAGGCGGTAGCAGAAGATGTGCGCGCTTGCCTGGGCGCGGCGGTGTTCGACACCATCGTGCCGCGCAATGTTCGACTGTCGGAGGCGCCAAGCCACGGCTTGCCCGCTCTCATTTACGACCTGAAGTGCCCCGGCTCGGAAGCGTATCTCCGACTTGCGCGCGAGCTCATCGGCCGGTTGCCTCAATTGGCGGTAGCCGCATGAGTGCTGAACGGCCGGCCAAGGGGCTTGGAATGGGCCTGCAGGCGCTCCTCGGCGAAGCTGGCGCTTCCCGACGTCCGGCCGATGAGGCTAGCCAGCAACAGGGCAGGGGCGGCGTGCGGGAAATTGATCTGGCCGAGATCAAGCCGAGCCCGACCCAGCCCCGCGTGCATTTTGACGAAGAGGCGCTGGACGAGCTCGCCGAATCCATTCGTCAGCGCGGCGTCCTGCAGCCGATCCTTCTGCGCGCGGAAGGCGACGGCTACATCATCGTTGCCGGTGAACGACGCTGGAGGGCGGCGCAGCGCGCCCGCATCCATACAATCCCGGCAATCGTTCGTGAGATTGATGATTCTACCCAGGCCGAGCTCGCGTTGATCGAGAATATCCAGCGGCAGGACCTGAACCCGCTAGAAGAGGCCGAAGGATATCGCCAGCTCATCGAGCGTCACCAGCACACCCAAGAAGATATTGGCCGGATCGTTCACAAGTCGAGAAGCCACGTCGCTAACCTATTGAGATTGCTCGACCTTCCCGAATATGTGCGCGACTCGCTCCTGCGAGGCGATATCAGCATGGGTCACGCGCGGGCAGTCGCCGCCAGCGTCGATCCAGAGGAGCTCACGCGTGAAGTCGTCGCCAAGGGGCTCTCGGTCCGGCAGACGGAGGAGCGGGCGCGACGAGAGCGGAATCGCCCCGGTCCCGGCGCCGATATTGGTCGCGCCAGCGCCCGCAATGCCGCAAAGGCCGTTAACGCCGATATCGAGGCGCTTGAGCGCCAGCTAGGTGATGTTCTGGGACTCAAGGTGCAAGTCACGCACAAGGGGCAGGGTGGCAATGTGTCACTGCACTATTCGAGCCTCGACCAGCTCGACATGATTTGCCAGCGATTGTCCGGCGAGCCCATTTAGCTAGAGGCTGCGCGCCTTGCGAGCAATGGCGAGCAACTCTTCTCCCAGCGCCTCTCGTTCGGGCGCATCGGTAAACATCAATGACCGCTCCAGCCTGCTTGCCCGCTCTGTCACAATGGCGAGATCCGCGGCTTTCCATCTCGAAAGCATCCGCTGAATTCTTGCTTTTTCCTTGAAAAAGACGGCGCGGCCAAGTGACGTCATGACGGCATCGACGCGCTCTCCTCGCTCAATGCGCGCTCGCGCCGGGGCCAGCATCAGCAACCGCCGCTGCAAGGACCGCACGACTGGGATTGCCTCCGCTCCCCCGGTTGGCAGCCGGACTAGCTCTTCGGTCAGTTCCGCGATGTCGCCTCCCAGGGCCAAGTCCGCAAGGCGTAGAAAATCGCTCTCCGCGCTCTCGGCGCCCACGTCGTCAAGCGCATCGTGCTCCAACTCCTTCGGCGCATGTGGAGAGGCGTCAAGGTAAAGGGCGAGCTTCTCAAGCTCGCGGAGCACAATGGCCTGATCATTGCCGCAAGCATCCGCGAGGCGAGCAGCGACCGGAGCGCTGACCTTCAGCCCCACCCGGCGCCCAAGATCCGCGACCATTCGCTCGGCATCCTGACCTTCGGGCGCATAGGAGGCGAACGCGGCCGCCAATGGCGAGGATTCCGCTATCTTCAGGAGCGAAGAGGCTTTCGTCAGGGTCCCCGCAATCGCCACGACGAAATTCTCAGGCGGCGGGCCCTCCAGTAACGCCGTTATGCCGTCCTCGATGTCCTTTGTCGCCGGTTCGATCCACACGACGCGCGTGCCACCAAACAAGCTCAGCGCGCCCGCCTGATCAACCAGCGCTGCGGGGTCGGATTTGATCGCGCCGGAAGATAGCAAGATGCGGCTTGCCTGTTGTCCTTCGGCCAGACGCGCGGCGAGAGCGCGTGACTGTCCTTCGTCCGGCCCGTGGAAGAGATAGAAGCGAATGTCGCGGCTGGGCTGGTCCAGTGCCCGGGTCAGGTTAGCCTTGCTAAGCTTCACTTCGCCCCGGCTGTGCGCGACGCGTAGAGCGCCAGACGCGCGGTGATCTGATCTGCGACGGTATCGGCCAGATTCTCAAGCGCGGTCTGTTCGGCAGCCACGGTGGCGTATTCCGAACTGACGATGTCGATACCCATGTCGGATCCGGCAGTGGCATCGAGGACGACCATTCCGCTGCGGCTGTCGACGAGCTGGTAGCGGGCGCGCAGCGTTCGCCGCTCCTGCGTCGCTGCCCGGTCGCTGCGCAGACCAAACGAGGTGATGTTGTCGTCCAGCTTCACTTCGAGGCGATATGCCGAATTGCCTCCTTCCGCGCCCAGCCGATCGATCAATTTGTTGCGCACGAGCCATCCGGCCTGCCCATCGATCGGCGCCACCGACACGGAGCGCAGCGCGCTCGCCACGGGTCCGCTGCTTCCGCCACTATAGACGGGCGTGAGACCGCATCCCGTCAAGGCAATCATAGCAAAAGGCGGAAGGAGCCGCTTCATGCGACGATATTCACCAAGCGGTCGGGCACGACGATCACCTTGCGAGGAGCGGCGCCGTCGAGCTGCCGCTGAACCTTTTCCGATGCCAGCGCCAACGCCTGTGCAGCAGCGCGATCGAGCCCACGTGGCGCGCTGAGCGTGTCGCGGAGCTTGCCATTGATTTGCACGGCGAGGGTTATTTGGTCGTCTACCAGCAATGCAGGATCAAACGTCGGCCATCGCGCATCGACAATCATGCCCGTTTCGCCAAGGGCCGCCCACGCTTCTTCCGCCAGATGTGGCGCCGCGGGCGCCGCGAGCAGGACTAGAGTCTTCACGGCCGGGCGCCGAGTCGCGGAAGGTGGCGCTTTCTCGATGGCGCTGGTCAATTCGTACAGCTGCGCGATCGCCTTGTTAAACTGCAGACCCTCGATCGCTTCGCCGACGGCGGAGACAACCCGATTGACCTTGCGCTCCAGGTCACGATCATCGCCCTCACCATCGGCCACTGTAGTCGCCAGGCGCCAGACGCGCTGCACGACGCGCGCGGCGCCTTCGATGCTGGCTTCCGACCATTCGAGGTCGCGTTCGGGCGGGCTGTCGGAGAGCATGAACCAGCGCACCGCGTCCGCGCCGTATTTGGCGAGGATCGGCTCGGGATCGACCGTATTGCGCTTGGATTTGGACATCTTCTCGACGCGGCCGGCGGTGACCGGATGTCCACTTTCGATGTGCACCCAGTCGTCGCCTTCCTTGCGGACTTCGCCTGGGCTCAGCCAGCTGCCGTCGCCGGCGCGATAGGTTTCGTGCGTGACCATGCCCTGGGTGAAGAGGCCGTTGAACGGCTCAGCCATGCCGATGCGGCCGATGTGCTGGAGCGCGCGTGTCCAGAAGCGGGCATAGAGCAGGTGCAGGATCGCATGCTCGACGCCGCCGATATATTGCGCGACGGGCAGCCATTTTTCCGCTTCGGCGCGGTCGAACGGCTTGTCGCCCGGCTGGCTGGCGAAGCGAATGAAGTACCAACTTGAGTCGACGAACGTGTCGAGCGTGTCCGTCTCGCGGGTCGCCTGACCATTGCAGCTGGGGCAGTCGACGTGCTTCCAGGTCGGGTGCCGCTCTAGGGGGTTGCCCGGCTTCTCGAAATCGATGTCGTCGGGAAGCACGACCGGCAGCTGCTCGCGCGGAACCGGAACCGGGCCGCAGCTGGCGCAATGGATGATCGGAATCGGCGTGCCCCAGTAGCGCTGGCGCGAAACGCCCCAGTCCCGGAGCCGGTATTGCACCGTGCCATGACCCCAGCCGGCTGACTCGGCGCGGCGAATGATTTCCGCCGCCGCCTGCTCGGTGGTCAGGCCGTCGAGAAACTCGGAATTGACGGCGACGCCTGCCGCGTTCTCCGCCTCGTTGCCGATGGGCTCAGACGCGAGATTCGGCGCGAATGCAACAACGCGGCGAACGGGCAACTGATACTGCCTCGCAAATTCGAAATCGCGTTGATCGTGGCCTGGGACACCGAAGATTGCACCCGTGCCGTAATCCATGAGCACGAAATTCGCGATGTAGACTGGCAGGCGCCATTGCGGGTTGAGTGGATGAATGGCCTCGACAGCGGTGCGAAAGCCCTTCTTCTCCGCAGTCTCCAGCTCGGCGGCGCTCGTGCCGCCAGCCTTACACTCGGCAATGAAGGCCGCCGCGGCAGAATCCGCTGCTCCCGCGGCCTGCGCAATCGGGTGATCGGCTGCCACGGCGACGAAACTGGCGCCGAAAATGGTGTCCGGCCGCGTTGTGAAGACCTCGACGGAATCGCTCCCGCCAATTGCTTCGGCGAGGCGGAAGCGAAACTGCAGGCCCTGGCTCTTGCCGATCCAATTCTCCTGCATCAGCCGGACCTTTTCCGGCCATGCGTCGAGACCTTTCAGCCCTTCGAGCAGGTCGTCCGCGAAATCGGTGATCTTCAGGAACCACTGGGCAAGCTTCCGCCGCTCGACCTGTGCCCCGGACCGCCAGCCCTTGCCGTCGATGACCTGCTCGTTGGCGAGCACGGTCATGTCGACCGGGTCCCAATTGACCTCGCTCTCCTTGCGATAGACCAGGCCGCCCTCGAACAGGTCGAGGAAAAGCGCCTGTTCGTGTCCATAATAGGCGGGGTCGCAGGTCGCGAGCTCGCGGCTCCAGTCGAGTGCGAAGCCGATCTGCTTCAGCTGCTCGCGCATCGTCCGGATGTTCGCCCACGTCCATTCGCCCGGATGGACCTTGCGCTCCATCGCCGCATTCTCGGCCGGCATCCCGAACGCATCCCACCCCATCGGGTGCAGCACCTCGTGCCCCTGCATCCGACGGTAGCGCGCGATGACGTCGCCCATCGTGTAGTTGCGGACGTGTCCCATGTGAATGCGCCCCGATGGGTAGGGGAACATCTCCAGCACGTAGGTCTTGGGCTTGTCGCTTTCGCTGTTTGCGCGAAAGCTCTGCGCCTCGTCCCAGCGCGCCTGCCAGCGACGATCGGCTTCAGCCGGGTTGAAGCGGCTGCTCATTGCAAGAAACTAGCCGCGGACGGCGGCGCGGCGCAGGTCGCGAGCACGGGTCAGGATGATGTCCTCCAGCTTCTGGACCGTCGCGGCCGAAACCGGCGCATCGACCCACGCGCCGTTCTGGTTGACCTGGCGGGCTGCGGAAACGCGCAGGGCGTCAGCGCGCAAATCCGGATCGAGCACCGCCACGGTGAGCTTCACCCGCTCGCCCGGCGCGCGCGGATTGGCATACCAGTCAGTGATGATCACGCCATTCTGCGCATTAGCCTGCAGCAGCGGCGCGAAGGAAACGGTATCCACCGCAGCGCGCCACAAATAGGAGTTGATGGCCAGCGTCGTCACCTGCGACGGCGCCATGGTCGTGGGCAGGTCGCGATTGCGCGCGCAGCCGGCGGTGGCGAGGGCCAGAACCATCACGGCGGCGGCGGTCGTTTTGAGGCGGTTCATCAAAGGTCCTTGATAGACGAACTATGGGTTGAGCGGCGTTATAGATGGTCGATGCGCACTCGCAAGCTGTCCCATGCGGGGAAGCGATTGTGCCCTGAAGGCAACAGGCGCGGGATGAATCGATTCCGCTCATGGAACCCAAGGGCGAGTCTATCTATATCGACTCGTGACAGGGAGTTTGGATTGCTCAGAGTCGCGCAGAAGAAGGCAGGGAAGTGGGTTGCGGCAGCCGCCGCGGCCGGCCTCGTGCTGACTCCTGCGATTGCGGCCAATCTGCCGGGCACCAAGAAGAAAGCGCCGGCGATTGCGTTGAGCTTCGATCCCGTGTCCTCATTCACGCCGGCGAATGCGGATCCCAAGCTTGCCGCGGCACTTGCCGGCAAGGGTCTCGCGCTGACCGACTTCAAGTTTACGCCGGCACCGGCCAAGGGTCGTCCTTCACAGGTGCGGGTTGCGATCCGGGCGCGCGTTGCGACCCCGGCGCAGACCCAGCTCGCCAGCGTCGCCGCGCCGACGGCGGCGGTGAATGCGCTGACGCCGACGGGCTACAACCTCGGTGTTGCCGTGGGTTGGAAGCGATTCGCGGTGTCGGGTGACGTCGCGAAGGCCGAGAGTGCCGACAAGGCGATTGGTGGTCGCGAGACCGCGGTGCTTGGCGTCAGCTATTCGCTTAGCAATAAGCTGAGCACGCGCGTTGCTGTTGGTGCCGAACGCAGCACCGGCAATCCGCTGCCGGCGCTTCGCCAGGGCGATAAGGTTTCGGTCGACGCCGGTGCTTCCTACTCGCTATCGCGGCGCCTCGCTCTCACCGGCGGCGTCCGTTACGACCGCGAGCGGGCCTCGACGCTGCGTGATGACCGGCGCGATAGCCAGGCGGTCTACGTCGGCACCGCGTTCAAGTTCTAAACCCCGAAATTCCTGCCCACCCGATGAAGCCGAGCGGCGCGATTTTCGCGTAACGCCGCGCATTCATTCCACCGAGTGCGATCGCCGTCCGATTGGTGAGACGAGCGAGGGTGGCCGCGCGCATGCGCGGCATGGGCTGCCAGTCCGGATGGGTGCGCGTGGCATTGATCGGGGAGATCAAGATGATGGGCGAGCGGCGGCCGAGAGCCCGCCGCAGTTCACGCATATCGTGCACGCGGAACGACGCACCCGCCTTCTCTTCGATCAGGGGAAGCGCTCGGCGCCGGGATAGTCGCTTCACTTCCGTCCGTACGCCTGTCGGAACGTCCGGCAGGAGCAGCAGTCCGTAATGTCCAGTCCGCTCGCGGATGTCGGAAAGCGTTTGCGAACCGGTTACGATGAACCAGCGTTCCGGCAATGTCTGGCGGCGTGTCACGCCGCTTCCTATAGCGCAGGTCAATGAGCAGTCCCGCCCAACGTCGCCAGCAGATTTTGGATGACATCGCCCGCGCGGCGATCGTGGCCAAGCGCGATCCCGCCGATGTGCAGCTGATCGCCGTGAGCAAGGGCCATCCGGTTGAGCTCATCGAGCAACTGATCGACGTCGGCCAGCGCGACTTCGGTGAAAATCGCGTGCAGGAAGCGCTGTCAAAGTGGCCTGCGCTCATCGCCAGGTATCCGGACCTCCGGCTGCACGGCATCGGCCAGTTGCAGTCGAACAAGGCGGCGGAGGCGGTGCGGTTGTTCGACGTCATTCACTCGGTCGATCGTGTCTCGCTGCTCGACGCTCTCGCGAAGGAGGCTGTCAAGGCGGATCGGCGGCCGGCCGTCTATGTTCAGGTGAATATCGGCGAGGAACAGCAAAAGGGTGGCTGCCCGATCGATGAAGTCGGACCCCTGATCGAAGCGGTACGCGATTCCTCGCTTCCGCTTGCGGGCTTGATGGCCATTCCGCCGCAAGGCGTTGAACCATCGCCGTTTTTTGCCCTGCTGGCGAAGATTGCGCGACGTCATGACGTCAACGGTCTCAGCATGGGGATGTCGAGCGACTATAAAGCCGCAGTGATGCTTGGGGCCACTGCCGTGCGTGTCGGCAGCGCATTGTTCGAAGACTGAGCGTGCGGCCGCGGGCAATCATCTTCGACTTCGACGGCGTGCTGCTGGAGAGCGAGCTGGAATTCAACCGGATCGCTGCCGATCTGCTCACCGAACTCGGACATCCCGTGACTGTCGAGGAGGCGCTAACTCACTTCGTTGGCCTTAGCGGCAAGGACGTGGTCTCGGCGATCGAGAGCAAGATCGGTGCGCCGCTCCCGGCCGACTATCAACCGCGGATGAAGGAAAGCGGCCGGCGCGTGCTGCGCGAAGGCATTGCCGCCGTGGCGGGTGCAATCGAGTTTGTGCGATCACTTCCCCCGGAGATGCCGCTTGCCGTCGCTTCGTCCAGCTCAACGCGCTGGATGCAGGGTCACCTCAATCATCTCGGCTTAGCCGACGCTTTCGGCGACCACCTTTACAGTGGCGCCGAGCATGTCGAGCGCGGCAAGCCCGCGCCGGATCTTTATCTCCACGCGGCGCGCTCGCTTGAGGTGTCGATCGACGAGTGCGCGATCATCGAGGATTCGCGCGTCGGCGCGACGGGCGCGCTGGCGTCGGGCGGGCGTGTCATCGGGCTGGCGGCAGGGTCGCATTGTCTCGACGGGCATGCGGACATGTTGCGGGCCCTTGGCGTTAAGGACATTGCGCACAGCTTCGCGGATGTCTCGCGACTGCTCGGACTGGCTTAGCCGCCCAAGTGACCGCTGCGCCGCTGCTTCGTGGCGATATAGTCTGCGTTGTGCGGGTTGGTGGGCATATGATGCGCCACTCGCTCCGCGACCCGGATTCCGGCGGCCACCAGGCCATCGACCTTGCTGGGATTGTTCGTAAGCAGGCGAACTTCGTCGATGCCTAAAGCGCGGAGCATCGCCGCGGCGGGTCCGTAATCGCGGAGGTCGTCGGCAAAGCCGAGCCGCTGATTGGCGTCGACAGTATCGAGGCCCCGGTCCTGCAACGCATAGGCGCGAACCTTGTTGGCCAGACCAATCCCGCGACCTTCCTGTCGCAAGTAGAGGAGCACGCCGCCGCCGGCTTCGCCGATGATCCGGAGCGCCTCTCGAAGCTGCGGTCCGCAATCGCACTTGAGCGAACCGAACACGTCGCCGGTCAGGCACTCGCTGTGCAGGCGCACCAGTGGCGGGCGGCCGCCGAACGCGCCAATGACGAGCGCGATATGCTGCTGGCCATCGTCCATCGCGCGAAAGGCGACGATCTGCGTTGGGGGCAAGTCGTCGAGCGGGAGTTTCGCGCGAGCCACGATCTCCACCTTGGGATTCCGGCGCGCCTCCTCGATGTCCGCCACGCTGACGGCGGTCGTCGCCGCTGTCGGGTTGAGCAGCCAAAGGGCGGGCAGCAACCCGGCACTCCGGGCGAGATCCAGCGCGGCACTTCCGGTCTCAGCGCAAGGCGTGCTGACTGGCTGGAGCGGTCCCGCCGGCGCGCGTTCAACGTCACGGCCGGGATCGGCCAGCGCCAGGGCCGTACGCGCATCGAGCCAACCGGCCCGAGCGATAACGACCGGGGCGGCGGGATCCGCAGCCTCGCGTTCATTCGCCAGGTTCAGGGCGGCAGCGCGCTGGCCGCTGATCAGCAAGTGCGCTTCGTGTTTTGGATCGAGCAGATCCAACAATTCATGCGTCGCGGTTTCCACGGCGAGCACCGCGACCGGCATCGTTCCGTGAATCCGCACCGCCCGCCCAGCACGCAAGCTCGCGATCGCGGCGCGGACGGGGCTGTGTGTCAAACGTCGATCTCGCAAATCAGCGGGACGTGGTCCGACGGCCGTTCCCAGTTCCGGCACGGTTCAAGCACGGCATGGGCCTTGAGGTGACCCGCGAGCGTCGGCGAGGCCCACATGTGATCAAGGCGGCGGCCACGGTCATTCTTCGTCCAGTCGGGTGAGCGATAGCTCCACCAGGTGAACAGCCGCTCGGGCGGGGGCACGAACCTGCGGCCGATATCGATCCAGTCATGCGCCTGCTGCAGCCGGCCGAGCGCCTCGACCTCGACCGGCGTGTGGCTGACGACGTTGATGAGCGCCTTGTGACTCCACACGTCGCACTCCAGCGGCGCGACGTTGAAGTCGCCGACGATGATGGTCGGCTCGCGGAGCCCCTCGGACCAGCGGGTCATGCGCTCGATAAAGTCGAGCTTCTGCCCGAACTTGGGATTGAGGTGACGGTCAGGTGTGTCGCCTCCCGCGGGGACGTAAACGTTCTCGATGCGGATGCCGCATTCGAGCCGCGCGCCGATGTGCCGCGCTTCGCCATTGTCCTGCCAGTCGTGCTTGCCCGGATCCGCGAGCGGAACGCGGCTCAGGATCGCGACGCCATGGTGCATACGCTGTCCGTTGAGCTGGCGGTGCTTGTAGCCGTGACGGTCGAACATCTCGGTCGGGAAGATGCCGTCCACGACCTTGGTCTCCTGCAGGCACAGGATGTCCGGCTGCTGCTCGACGATCAGCCGTTCGACCAGCGCGGGACGCGCGCGGACCGAGTTGATGTTCCAGGACGCAATCTTCACGGCTGCCGCTTAGCCTGCCCCGCCCAGAATACGAAAGGCCCCCGCTCCGGGGGCATGGAGCGAGGGCCGACCGAGCGTAAGTCACGCAAGGGATCCCGATCGCAAGGGTAACAGGGGGAAACCCCAAGCCACAGGATCACGATGCCCCATATGACGTCTCCCCTGACGCCGCGATGAACAAGTCGCAAAAAGAAACGAATTATCGCTTCTTCTTTGGCTCCGCGTAGGTGAACGCGCTTTCGGGCACGGCGACATTGAAGCGGACGTTCGTCAATTTGACTGTGGTGCGGTTGTTTTGCGGGTCAATGGCCGTCCAGCCGTAGAGCTGAAGCCCGCCCGGAGCGGACGCGTTGCGCAGAAAGGCGAGCGTCAGCTGGCCATATTGCCCAGCGCTTTTGGCCCGGGCGACGACGATGCGGTTGTCGGTACTCGGCAGGATCTCCGCCTTGCCGTTGAAGTCCGGCGATCCCGACAGAAGCGGTCCGAGCGGCGTCCGCGACAGCGGCCAACTCGACTTCTGCCCGACGGTATAATCGAGGAAGGTCAGTCGCTTGCCGTCGGCGACCAGCAGGAGGTCGTTGCCGCCATATTGGAAGCGGATGCGGCCAGGCCGTTTCATCTGCAGCGTGCCAGTCGCAGCACGGCCGCGAGCATCGATCTGCGTAAAATTGGCAGTCATTGTCTGGACGCCAGACAGGTGCGCCTTGAGGCGGGCGAGGTCGGGCGATGGGGCCGCCGCGCTGGCCGGGACCGCGGCGACGATGGCCGCTGGAACAAGGGCGCGCGCAAAGGACTTGCTGAACATTCAAAACTCCTGGGATTTTGCCTGTCTTCTGGCGTTCCGGCTTTGAATGCGGACTGAACCTTTCGGTTCCGGCACGTTCAGGCTCAGATCGGATGCCCGTCAGGATCGATCAGGACTTCGCGGCGACCGACGTGGTCGGGCTGCCCGACCAGGCCCTCTTTCTCCATCCGCTCGATGAGCCGCGCAGCGCTATTATAGCCGACGCGAAGCTGCCGCTGGAGGTAGGAGGTCGAGGCTTTCTGGCTTTCGGCGACGATCTGAACCGCCTTGCGGAATAGCTGGGTCTCGGCGTCGTCCTCGCCTGTCGGCTGGCCGTCGAACAGGTAGCCGCCGTCTTCCGGCTCCTCGGTGACAGCCTGAACATAGTCCGGCGCGCCCTGACGCCGCCAATGCTCGGCGACCGCGCGGACTTCCTCGTCGCTGACGAACGGTCCGTGGACGCGGATGATCTGCTTGCCGCCGGGCATGTAGAGCATGTCGCCCTTGCCCAGCAGCTGCTCCGCGCCCTGCTCACCAAGGATGGTGCGGCTATCGATCTTGCTGGTGACCTGAAAGCTGACGCGGGTCGGCAAATTGGCCTTGATGACGCCGGTGATGACGTCGACCGACGGCCGCTGCGTCGCCATGATCAGGTGGATGCCCGCAGCGCGCGCCTTCTGCGCCAAGCGCTGGATCAGGAACTCGACCTCCTTGCCGGCGGTCATCATCAGGTCGGCGAGCTCGTCGACCACAACCACGATCTGCGGCAGCACGTCATATTCCAGTGCTTCGGTTTCGTAGAGCGGCTGGCCGGTATCGGCGTCGTAGCCGGTCTGGACGCGGCGGCCGAGCTTGGCGCCCTTGGCGCGCGCCTCACGCACCTTGGCGTTGAAGCTGGGCAAAGCGCGGACGCCGAGGTTCGCCATCATGCGATAGCGCTCCTCCATCTGCTCGACGGTCCATTTGAGCGCGCGGACAGCCTTGCCGGGTTCTGTCACGACTGGCGACAGCAGGTGCGGAATGTCGTCGTAGATGCTGAGCTCGAGCATCTTAGGATCGATCATGATCATCTTCACCTGGTCCGGCCCGTAGCGGTACAGGAGCGAGAGGATCATGCAGTTGAGGCCGACGGATTTGCCCGATCCGGTGGTGCCGGCGACAAGCAGGTGCGGCATCGGCGCGAGGTCGGCTATGACCGGATCGCCGGCGATATTCTTGCCGAGGATCAGCGGCAGCGACATGTTCTGATCTTCGAACGCCTGGCTTCCGACCAGTTCGGACAGCGACACCATCTCGCGCTTCTGGTTGGGCAGTTCGATGCCGATGACGCTTCGACCCGGGATCGTCGCGACGCGTGCCGACAGCGCCGACATGTTGCGAGCAATGTCATCGGCCAACGCGATCACGCGGCTCGATTTGACGCCGCTCGCGGGTTCCAGCTCGTACATGGTGACGACGGGTCCGGGGCGAACCTCGACGATGTCGCCGCGAACCTTGAAGTCTTCGAGGACGGTCTCGAGCAGGCGGGCGTTCCGTTCGAGGCCGGCGCGGTCGATCTGTTGGCGGGTCTCCTTGGGCGGCGGGGCCAGCAGGTCAATGGTCGGCAGTACGTAGCTGTCGCCAAGGGCCAGCGTCGGCTGCGCGCTTGACGGCTTGCGGCCGGCCGGCTTGGCCGCCGGAGCGACGGCGCGAGCGGGTTCGGCGACCGCTACGGTCGGCTTGGGTCGAGGCGGCGCAGCCGCGGCAGGACGATCTTCCACGATTTCCGTACGACGCGGTGCGGCGCGACGTTCGCGCGGCTCGCGCTGCACCAGACCACGAAGCCAGCCCCGCTCTTCTTCGGCCAAGCCTAGGGCGAAGAAGCCGACGGCAAGACCCGCCAGACCAAACAGCAGCAACAGCGCGAGGCGTGCAGGGCCAGCGATCTGTGCGTTAGGAATCAGGTTCACTAGCGCGTCGACGCCATGTGCCGCGCCCAGGCCGAGGGCACCGCCCCAGCCTGAAGGCAGGCCTGAAACTGCGGAAGCACTCGTGAGGCCTAGAGCGACACCGAGCAGCACGGCGCCGACCGCTGCCAGCAACAACCCGCGGCCAATTCCTGCGACCGGTTGAAGCCGTAAGAGCCGCAGGCCGGCGATCGCGACGACCGGGACGAACAGGGCTGCGCCAAGCCCGAAGAGAAGCAGCAGGATGTCGCTCGAATAGGCGCCGACACTGCCCAGCCAGTTGGTGGGCGGTCCGCCCGCGGCGGTGCTCAGCGACGGATCGTTGGGATTATGCGTCGCCAGCGCGAGACCGCCGGCTACGCTGACAAGGAGCAGCAGCACGCCTCCTGTGCGCACGAAGAATCGCCGTGCCGTTTCGCGCAGCGAATCCCGCCAATCGGGCGCCAGTTCTCGCTTGGCGGCGCGCGTTGCAACCGTTGCCATGTCCCACCCTTCCTTCCCGGCTAGATTCCCCCACGCGGACTCCGCGGTCAAGCGAAGTCGTGGCGTCGCTGCGACGAAGCGGCTAGGGCGTGGCGAATGGAGCGCAGTGACGTGATCATCCTAGGCGGCGGGCTGGTCGGCCTGACCATGGCCGCCGCGCTAGACTCGAGCGGCCTCTCCGCCATCGTGATCGACCCCGCCGATCCCGCGCCGCGCAGCGAGGCAGCGTTCGACGGCCGCACCAGCGCCGTCTCGTCCAGCTCGATGCGGATGCTCGAAACCATCGGCGTCACCGCGCACCTGGGAGCGCCCGGCTGCCCGATCCGCCGCATCGCGGTCGCCGACGGACTGAAGCCGGGCGCGCTGCATTTCGATGCGGATGAAGAAGAGCCGCTCGGTGTGATGCACGAAAACCGCCACCTGCGCCGGGCGTTACAGGCGCGCGCCGAATCTGGCGCCAACATTCAGCTTCTCTGGAAATCGCGTGTCGCGAAAATCGATCGCGGTGAGCACGGAGTTCTGGTTGCGTTCGAGGATGGCCGCCGCTTGACCGCGCCGTTGCTGATTGCCGCCGATGGGCGCAATTCGTGGACGCGCGAAGCGGCCGGCATCAACATCGCCCGCTGGAAGTATGACCATCAGGCGATCGTCTCAGTGCTGCGGCACGAACGACCGCACGACCACGTCGCTTACGAGATTTTCTTTCCGAGCGGACCGTTCGCGCTACTGCCGATGAACGACGATGGCGTCGGTCACCGGTCGGCGATTGTTTGGTCGGTCCCCAACGGCGACGCCGCAGGCTGGCTGTCGCTGAGCGACGCAGATTTCGCCGCCGAAGCCGAAGCGGCGATGGGCGGCTTTTTCGGCAAGGTCGAGATGCTCGCGCCGCGTTCGTCTTTCCCGCTCGGCTTCCACCATGCGGCGCAGATCACCGCGCAGCGGCTGGCGCTGATTGGGGATGCGGCGCATGCGATTCATCCAATCGCTGGGCAGGGTTTGAATCTCGGCTTCCGGGATGTTGCCGCGCTTGCCGAAGTGCTTGTCGAAGGCGCGCGGCTCGGGCTCGATCTCGGCGATCAGCAGTTGCTGACCCGCTATCAGCGCTGGCGCTCGCTCGATGCGCTGTCCGTAGCCTTTGCCACGGACAGCCTGACGCGCCTTTACGGCGTGCCCGGCGCCGCAGCGTCGGCAGTCCGCCGTTTCGGAATGGGAATCGTCAGCAAGATTTCGCCACTGCGCGATCGGCTGAAGAGCGAAGCGCAAGGAACGAGCGGCACGCTACCGCTGCTGCTTCGAGGACTGGCAATCTAATTATTGAAGCGTCGGTTCGATCTCGACGCCGCCGTTCACCGCCATCCGGTGGAATTGCATCAGCTGGACCAGGAGATCGGCGCGGCCGTTGAGCGAGATTTCTTCCAGCAGCGCCTGCTTGGCGCCGACGTCGAAGGGCGCGACCTGTGCAATCGCGTTGACCAGCATCTCATCGTCCAGGCGCGCGACGGCCGCCCAGTCCACCGCCAGGCCCAGGGCATCGCCGAGCTTGCGCGCCTCGCGCTCGACCTCGGCGCGCTGGATCATCGGTAGTGCATCGGGCTCACTGTCATTAAAGGCTGAGATGTCGACTTCGGCGCACCGGTAAAGCGTGTCGTTCTCGATCTCGCGGATGAGCCGGAATCGGTTGGATCCCAGCAGGACGATGTTGAACCGTCCGTCGTCCATCTCCTCGACGCCGACGATTTCGCCAACGCAGCCGACGCCGTAGAGTGGCGCCTTGTTGTCATCGTCGTAGCGCTGCGGCTGGATCATGGCGATCTGACCGCCGCCGTCGATCGCATCGCGGGTCATCTCGCGATAGCGCGGCTCGAAGATGTGGAGTGGAAGCTGCGAGCGCGGGAACAGCAGCGCGCCGGACAGCGGGAAGATGGGAACGCGGAGCGTACGGCTCATGTAAAGAGCAGGGCCGACAGGCGACGCCGCTGCGTGCTTGACCAGGGATCCTCAAGGCCTTGAGCCTCAAGCAACTGCAGGAAGCGCTGGCGAGCAGCACCGTCGTTCCATTCGCGATCCCGCCGGATAATCTCGAGCAACGCATCGGCGGCGGCATCGCGATCACCATCGGCCATTTTCGCGTTCGCGAGTTCTAGTCGCGCCTCATGATCGTCGGGATTGGACGCGAGTCGAGAATCAAGCCCGGACGTGTCGGCCTTTGGCGCCGACGCAATCTCAAAGGCCGCTCGCGCCCGGCTGATCTCGGGCTTCTTCCGCAGATCCTCCGGGAGACTTTCGAGAATGTTGTCGGCTTCGGTCAGCTCGTGGCCGGCAACGAGCGCGCGAATCAGGCCGCCAAGCACCTCCGGATTGTCGGGCGCCATCTCGCGCACCTGCCGGAAGACGTTGGCGGCGCGCGGCGGGTCGCCATCGGCCAGGATCTGCTCACCCATGGCGATCAGCGGCTCGATTTCGGCCTTCGGCGTTGCGCCTTCGGGCTCGATCTTCAGCTGCGCGAGCAACTGGTCGAGCGCCTTCTTGATCTGCCCCTCGCTGCGATAGTTGGTCAGATCTGCGACCGGCTGTCCGCGATAGATGGCGTAGACGGTGGGGATCGACTGGATGCGAAACTGCGCCGCCAGCATCTTTTCCTGGTCGACGTCGATCTTGGCGAGCTTCACGCCCTTGGCGGCATAGTCTTCCGCGACCTTGTCGAGCACGGGCGACAGCTGTTTGCATGGCCCACACCATTCCGCCCAGAAATCGAGAATCACGAGCGCCGTCATCGACGGCTCGATCACGTCGCGTTCGAAGCGCTCGAGCGATTCGCGCTCGGCTTCGGTCATTCCCAGGGTAGCCACGGCCTTGCTGCACTCCTCAAACGCGGGTTGAGGCCCATATGGGCGGGTGTCGAGGCGGTCACAAGCTTGCGCGAAAGGTCCCTTGCGAATGCGCGCATCCCCATGCTAGGCGCGCCGCCTCACCCCGCCGGACCCGTTCCGGCGTGATCGCCGAGCGGGCGTAGCTCAGGGGTAGAGCACAACCTTGCCAAGGTTGGGGTCGAGGGTTCGAATCCCTTCGCCCGCTCCATTTCCTCATAACCGGAACGTTTAGCGCGATCAGCGCCGCATGATCGGCACGCCGCTGTCTTGGTTGCGAAGTGCAACGGGTCTAGGGCTCCGGCAAAGGAGTCGGATATGAACGACCAGGCCCAACTGACCCGCCCTGCCAGCGACGATCGTCTGCAGACCGTTAACCCCGCAACGGGCGAGCCGGGCAAATCCTATGAACTGCACACCCTCGACGAGGCCTTGGACGCCGCGCACCGGGCGCATGATGCTCAGCGCGAATGGCGGCGGACGTCATTCGCCGAGCGCTCGCAAGTCTTTCACGAGGCCGCCGAGATCCTCCGCGCGCGGAAGGACGAGTTCGCCCGGCTGATGACCGAGGAGATGGGCAAGACCATCACCGACGGCCGCGCTGAGGTCGAGAAATGCGCTTTCCACTGCGACTGGTTCGCCGATCACGCGGAAGGATATCTGACGCGGCAGGAGGCCGACATCGGTGGCGGCGAAGCGTTCGTCACCTTCAACCCGATCGGCATCGTGTTGGCGATCATGCCGTGGAATTTTCCGTTCTGGCAGGTGTTCCGCGCGGTCGCGCCGGCGCTGATGGCCGGCAACGGTATGCTGCTGAAGCACGCCAGCAACGTTCCCGGGTGCGCGCTCGCGATCGAAGACGTGTTGCACGGGGCGGGCGTTCCCAAGGACTTGTTCCGGACGCTGCTTCTGCCGACCAAGCATATCGAAGCACTAATCAAGAGTGATCATGTCGCCGCGGTTACGCTGACTGGCAGCGTGGCGGCCGGGAAGGCGGTTGCCAGCGAATCGGGGGCGGTGCTGAAGAAATGCGTGCTGGAGCTGGGCGGGTCAGACGCTTATGTCGTGCTGGAAGATGCCGATGTCGAAGCGGCGGCGAAGGTCGCTGCGAAGGCGCGAATGGTGAACGGCGGGCAGAGTTGCATCGCCGGCAAGCGCTTCATCGTCGTCCGCGACATCCTCCCGCAGTTTGAGGCGGCGCTGGTCGAGGCGATGCGCGGTTTCGTCATGGGTGACCCCAACGATGAAGCCAGCCAGTTCGGTCCGATGGTCAGCATCAAGGCGCGCGATGAGATCCACGAGCAGGTCAAGCAGAGCGTCGCCAACGGTGCGCGGCTGCTGCTCGGCGGCGAAAGGCCCGACCGGCCTGGCGCTTGGTATCCGGCCACCGTGTTGACCGACGTCCGCGCCGGCCAGCCTGCCCACGATGAGGAAGTGTTCGGCCCGGTTGCGGCAATTATTGCCGCCGCCGACGAAGCCGACGCGATCCGCATTGCCAACGACAGCGAGTTCGGGCTCGGCTCGGGCGTGTTGACGTCCGACCTCGACCGGGGGCGGCGCATTGCGGCCGAAGAACTCGAAGCGGGTATGAGCTTCGTCAACGAGAACGTCCGCTCGGACTCACGCACGCCGTTCGGCGGCGTAAAGCACTCGGGCTATGGCCGCGAATGCGGCGTCTTCGGCATCCACGAATTCGTCAACATCAAGACCGTGCACGTGAAGCCGGTCGAGAGGGCCGCACCCGCCAAGGTCGAATAGGCTGACGTCACGACGTCACTGAGCTGGAGGCGTGCCCCCCGTCATAAGCGCCGCCGATTCGATCTCGTCGAGCGCGCGATGGACCGCGACGTAACGTCGCGCTTTGGTGGTCCACGCAGATGCGCTCGCCGCACCAGGCAGCCGCATCGTCTCTGCCAACGCCTGATCGGCATCGCCCGATTGAAGCATCAGCAGTGCTTGATTGTAACGCGCTTCCGTCGTGGTTGCAGGGCGATCGGCGCGATGCACCTGGATCAGCGAACCCAGCTCCCGTTTGGTGTTTGCCCACCAGCTATCCTGGGGACCGCCGCTGCGCAGATCCGGGGCCAGCAATTGATATTCTGAGATCAGGTCGTTCAGGCGCACCGGCTGATGCGATCCGGTTATGATCGTCGCCACGGCTGCCTGGTGTTGGGCAGCGAAGCGTGCGGTGAGCAGGTTTTCGAGATAGCCAAGCGCGACGCCCCGATCGATCGCGCGCCGGGCGGCGAAGGCGATGACCAGCGCATCGGCCCGGCCGGCTGAACCAGCGGCCCGCTCGGTCGCATTTTCGACCTGCGCAATCCGGTTTTCCAGCTGGGCAATCTGCGGAGGTGTTGGCGTAGGCGCCGGTTGTGTGGAGGGCTGCTGCGTCGCAGCGGGAGCCGGGCTGGTGATCAATGCCTGCGACGGTTTCGGCGCGATCCCGAAAAAGCGGGCTGCCGGCTCATAGCGTGCGAGAGACCAGACGGTGGCCGCGGCGCCGGCTAGGATCAGGATGAAGGCGATGAGCAGCCGTGCGCCCCACCCCATCCCACTGGGAGTTCCCGAACCATTCATTACGGGCGCGGCTTGTTACACAGGCGAGCGGCCAGCGCCAGCAACGCCTCGTCGGTCGGATGCTCGGCCACTTCCACTGCGCGCCAGCCGTCGCCAGCCGCATCGGCGGCCGCCTGGCTGATGGCGATTATCGTCAGAACCGATTTGTCCTGCGTCAGTTCTGACAGCCGGGCTCCAGCACGCGCGGAATGGATCAGCGCCGCGTCCGCATCCGGAAATTCGACATCATCGACCGGTTTGGAGCAATACACGGGAATCTCCGTGATTTTCTGCCGCGCTCCATTCGAACTACGACGATCGACGCCGCAGAGATGAAGTAACCTGAGGTCCGGCTCGATTGACCCGAGCAATCGCTCAACGCCCGCATCGCCCGTCGCGGCCACATCGAAACCCGCCTCGCGTGCTGCCTGCGCAGTCGCGTTGCCGACCACGTAGGCCTTGAGTCCGCGCAAGGCCTGGAGCCCGTCGCCGCCGTGCCGCAAAGCATTGGCGCTGGTCAGCAAGATCCCATCAAAGCCTGACGCCTGTGGAACGTCCCATTCGAGCGGCTCGACGACAAAAAGCGGGGTTGCGACAGCGTCCAGTCCCTGTGCGCGCGCCCGCTCGATAGTCGCGCGGGCGCCGGGCTCCGGACGCAGGACCAGCAAGCGCGCCATCTCAGGACTCGAACAGCCTCCGGATGGATTCGGGCGCTGCCGCCAGCATCGAGCGCGCCAATTCTTCGCAACTGCGCAGTTCGTCGCAATCGAACACCGCGCGCTGCTCGACCATCTCGCTGCCGTCCTCATTGAACAGCTGCGCGCGCATGCGGAGATCCCCATCCTCGAGCACGCAAAAGGCAGCGACCGGCGAATGGCAGGTCGCGCCAAGTGCGCGAGTGAAAGCGCGTTCGGCCATCACGCAATTGTATGTGATTTCATTGCTGACGGTGCTGAGGACGCTCTGCGTTCGCGTATCGTTCGTGCGGCATTCCATGCCGATCACCGCCTGGCCGGGCGCCGGCAGGATAATCTCGGTTGGTATCGCCGTGCCGGCATCGATTTCAAGCCGCTTCAGCCCAGCGGAAGCAAGCAATGTCGCATCGACCTCGCCGCTTTCGACCTTGCGTAGCCGCGTTTCGACATTGCCGCGGATCGGCACGATCTTCACGTCGGGCCGGAGCCGCCGCACCTGTGCAGCGCGGCGCGGCGACGATGTCCCCACAACAGCACCCTGCTTCAGCTTCTCAATCGATTCGGCGCCGATGATGCGGTCGCGCACGTCCCCGCGCGGTCGGACGGCGGCGATATGGATTTCGGCCGGTCGCTCACTTTCGACGTCTTTCATCGAATGGACGCAGAAATCGACTTCTCCAGCCAGCAGCGCCCGGTCGAGCTCCTTGGTCCAAAGCGCCTTCCCGCCAATCTCGGCCAGCGGGCGGTCCTGCACCTTGTCGCCGGTGGTGGTCACGGGAACGATCTCGACGAACCCATCGGGCCAGCGCTGCGCGGTCTCGATCGCCGCGGCGACCTTGCGCGCCTGGGCCAGCGCCAGTGGTGATCCGCGAGTCCCGAGGCGAAGTCCTTGCATGCCCCACCCCTAGTGCATCTCGAGAGGATCAGGCAAAGGGCCGGACACGAAATGACAGTCATCTTGGGTCTCGAAAGCAGCTGCGACGATAGCGCCGTGGCGCTCGTCACCGCCGACCGCCGCATCCTCGCGCAGGCGGTGGTGGGCCAGAACAGCGCGCACCAGCCCTACGGCGGCGTGGTGCCGGAGATCGCCGCCCGCGCGCATGTCGAGATTTTGCCCTCGCTTATTCGCAAGGTGCTGGATGACGCCAAGCTGTCGATCCAGGATGTCGATGCGGTCGCTGCGACGGCGGGCCCCGGGCTGATTGGCGGCGTGATGGTCGCGCTTCTGGCCGGCAAGGGGCTGGCGCTGTCGGCGGGCAAGCCACTGATCGCCGTCAACCATCTCGAAGGGCATGCGCTTTCGCCTCGGCTTGCCGATCCGGACCTACAGTTTCCGTACCTGCTGCTGCTGGTTTCGGGCGGACACTGCCAATTGTTGGAGGTGACAGGTGTCGGTGACTATCGCCGCCTCGCCACCACCATAGACGATGCGGCAGGGGAGGCGTTCGACAAGGCGGCCAAGCTGCTCGGCCTGCCCTATCCTGGCGGCCCCGCCATCGAACAGCTTGCCAAGGATGGCAGCGCGGACGCCGTACCATTGCCCCGACCGCTCGTGGGCTCGGGCGAACCGCATTTCTCTTTCGCCGGCCTCAAGAGCGCTGTGCAGCGCGCAGTCGTCTCGGGCGACTTCGCGCCGGCCGACCTCGCCGCCAGTTTCCAGCAAGCGGTAGTCGACTGCCTCGTCGATCGCACCCGCCTTGCGCTCGAACGTAGCGATGCTCCGGCGTTAGTTGTCGCGGGCGGAGTTGCCGCCAACCAAGCGATTCGGTCAGCCCTTGAGGAACTCGCCGCGCGCTATCACCGCCGCTTCAGCGTACCACCGGGCTGGCTGTGCACCGACAACGCGGCGATGATTGCCTGGGCAGGCGCTGAACGGTTTACGCGCGGCGATTGCGACGGACTCGAAGCACCGGCGCGAGCGCGCTGGCCCCTGGATGAAACAGCCGACAAGGTGCGCGGCGCGGGGGTAAAGGCATGAAGCTCGGCATTGTTGGCGGGGGCGCGTGGGGTACGGCGCTGGCGCAAGTTGCCGCGACAGGCGGACGCGAGACCATGCTTTGGGCCTTGGAGCCCGAGGTCGTTGATGCCGTCAACGCGCGCCACGAGAACCCGGCCTATCTTGCGGGCATCCCGCTCGACCTCGCGATCCGCGCGACGTCGGACCTCGCGGATCTCGAGCAGTGCGATGCCTGGCTGATGGTCACCCCGGCCCAGCACATGCGCTCGGTGCTCGAACGCGCGGGCGGTAGCGACCGACCACTGGTCCTCTGCTCCAAGGGCATTGAGGAGGGCAGCGGCGAACTCCTTCATCGTGTGGCGAAGCAGGCTTGCCCCGGCGCGCCGGTCGGCGTGCTATCGGGTCCGACCTTTGCCCATGAAGTGGCCAAAGGACTGCCGACCGCGGTCACGCTTGCCGCCGAGAATGATGGCCTCGCGCAGCAGCTGCGCGACCGGATCGCCCAGCCCACCTTCCGTGTTTACCTGTCGGATGACGTCACAGGCGCGGAGATCGGCGGCGCCGTGAAGAATGTGCTCGCGATCGCCTGCGGCGTCGTCGAAGGCAAAGGCCTCGGCCAGAATGCGCGCGCCGCGCTCATCGGCCGTGGTTTCGCGGAAATGACGCGCTTCGGCATGGCCTTGGGCGCCAAGCGAGAAACGCTCGCCGGTCTCAGCGGTCTCGGGGATCTCGTCCTGACCTGCTCATCGACCAGCTCGCGTAATTATTCTCTAGGAAAGGGCATCGGCGAAGGCCGTGCGGCCGCCGAGCTGATGGCCAATCGCAAGACGGTCGCCGAGGGCGCCTTTACCGCACCGGTCTTGGCGAAGCTTGCCCGCGACAAGGGCATCGACATGCCGATCGTCGCGGCGGTTGATGAGCTGATTTCCGGGCGCGCTAGCGTCGACCAGGTGCTCGATGCACTGCTGACGCGTCCCCCGCGCGCCGAGGGCGTGTGAACGGCAAACCGGTGACCGAAGGACTTGGCGCACGCCGGGCTGCCCTGCAGATCCTGGATGCCGTGCTTCGCCGCGGCCAGACGATCGACGCGGCATCAAGCGCCATCCGCAACCTGTTCGCGCCCGATCGCGCGCTGGCGGTGGCGATCGCCGGAGAAACCCTGCGCCGCCTGCCCGATCTCGACGCCCTGATCGACAGCGCAACGCGCAACCGTCTTCCGGATGACAGCAAGGCGCGCAATGTTCTGCGTCTCGCGCTCGCGCAGAAGATCGGCCTGCAGACGCCGGAGCATGCGTTGGTCGCGACCGCCTTGCCGCTGGTCGATGGGGGTCCACGCCGGCTGGTGCACGGCGTGCTCGGCACGCTGCTCCGTCGGGGTGTTCCGCTGATGGAGGCACCCCTCCTGCCGCCAGAGGTCGAGCGGCGCTGGGGAGAAACTTGGGGCGATGACGTCGTGGCGGCGGCGCGGCGGCAGATCGCCCGGCGCCCGGCACTCGACCTGACCTTCATCGACGACGGCGAGGCTCAGGCCTTCGCGGCGCAACAGAGCGGCGTCTCGCTCGCTCCGCGTCACGTGCGCATCGAGAGCAGTTCGGTCACGGAACTACCCGGCTTCGGCGAAGGACGATGGTGGGTACAGGATCTCGCCGCATCCTTGCCTGCGCGGGTCGTTCCGTCCGAAGCTAGGGAAGTGCTCGATCTGTGCGCAGCGCCCGGCGGCAAGACCATGCAGCTCGCTGCGGCCGGTCACGCCGTCACCAGCGTCGACGCGTCGGGAAGTCGTCTCGGACGACTGCGCGAAAACCTCGAGCGGACGCATCTCAATGCCGACCTCGTCGAAGCCGACGCCCTGAAATGGCGACCGAAGCAGCAATATGACGCTATTCTGCTCGACGCGCCGTGCTCGGCGACCGGCACGTTCCGCCGGCATCCCGAAGTTCTGTATCGCGCACGTCCGCGCGTGATTGCGGAGGGTGCGGAGTTGCAGGGCCAGTTGCTTGATCGTGCCGCGCAGTGGCTCACGCCGAACGGCACACTGATCTACGCCGTCTGCTCGCTCGAAAAGCCCGAGGGTGAAGACGTCGTGACCGCGTTCCTCGATCGCCAGCGCGGTTTCCGTCTCCTCAAGCCCGTGGGACTGCCCGACTTCGCCTCGATGGGCGGCGACAATTCTGGTCGAATCCTCCCCGGCCTGCTGGAAAGTGACGGCGGGCTCGACGGCTTCTTCATCGCGCGCCTTGTCCGCGCCGATTAAACCCGTTTAATCAGGCTCATGCCGCTAATCGCTCCTTCCATCTTGTCCGCCGACTTCGCCAAGCTGGGCGAGGAAGTGCGCGCGATCGACGAGGCGGGCGCCGACTTTATCCACATCGATGTCATGGACGGGCATTTCGTGCCCAACCTGACGATCGGCCCGGCGGTGGTGAAGGCACTCCGGCCATATTCTGCCAAGCCGTTCGACGTGCATCTGATGATCTCGCCGATCGACAATTTCCTCGATGCCTTTGCGGAAGCAGGCGCGGATACGATCACGGTGCATCCCGAGGCGGGCCCTCATCTCCACCGCACGATCCAGCGCATCAAGGGCCTCGGCAAGAAGGCGGGCGTCTCGCTCAATCCGGCGACTCCCGCGAAAATGCTCGATTACGTGCTCGGCGATATCGACCTGGTCCTCGTGATGAGCGTCAATCCGGGCTTCGGCGGGCAGAAGTTCATCGCCAGCCAGCTTAAGAAGATCGAGGCGATCGCCAACCGCATCACGAAAGAGGGCCTGACGGTCGAGCTGGAGGTCGACGGCGGCATCGATGCCGAGACTGCGCACCAGGCCGTCGATGCCGGCGCAACCGCGCTGGTAGCCGGCACGGCGGCCTTCCGCGGCGGCCCATCGGCCTATGCCGACAACATCCGCGCTCTCAGGGGCGGCGGGTGAGCGAAAAGGATTCGGCCGCCGAGCGCGCGGCCGTCAGCAAGCTTGCACGCGGCTCCCTGCTGTCGCGGCTACGGCCTTCGCGCCAGCCGCTAAAGCTCGCCGCCGTCCCCCGCGACCATGTCCACGGCGACCGCTCCCGCGGGGAAGCCTTGCTCGCGGGACGCTTCACGGTCGGCAGCGAAACGCTTCCGCTCAAAGACCTCGACTTCGGCCAGGTCGGCGCCCGCGGTGCGCTGGCTTCCCAACTCCAGGGCTTCTCGTGGTTGCGGGACCTCGCCGCGGCCGCTTCGCGCGAACGCGGCGCTAAACTTGCCGAGGCAGTCGTCGGCCGCTGGCTGCTCACCCATGGCGCCAAGGTCGATGACGCCTGGGCCCCGCATTTGTGGGGCGAGCGTATCCTCTTCTGGACCGCCTACGCCCCGTACATCCTGTCGAGCGGCGACAGCGGTTATCGCTCGGCGCTCCTCAACACGATCGCCCGCGGGGCGCGTCATCTTGACGCCAATGCCGACAAGGCGGCCGCCGGGCTCGACCGCGTGACCGCCTGGCTCGGCGTGGTAGCCGCGGGCTTGCTGCTGCAGGGCGGCATGCAACGCGTCGCCCGTGGCGAGGCGGGCCTCGCCCGCGCACTAGCGTCGGCGCAATATGACGACGGGGGCCTGATCAGCCGCTCACCGTACGAACAGATACTCCTGGTCGACCGCTTTGGCCTACTCCGAGCCTGCTACCTCGCAGCCAAGGCGCAGATCCCCGACGGCATCGAGGCCGCGGCGCAGGCTTCGCTCGCCGCGCTGCACGGCATCGCCATGGGGGACGGCGCCCTGTCGAGCTGGCAGGGTTGCGGTCCCGCCGAGCCTTCCGTCCTGTCCGCCATCATCGACGGCTGCGGCATGCGCGCCCGTCCGCTGCGTAACGCTCGCGGATGGGGCTATCAGCGCATGTCGGCGCTCGGCACGATCCTGGTGCTCGACGCCGCCCCGCCGCCACCGCAGAAGATGACCCAGCAGGGCAACGCCTCCACCCTGGCGTTCGAACTTTCGGACGGTCCGCAGCGTCTCGTCGTGAATTGCGGCGGTCCCGGTCCGCTGCCCAGCGACCTCCCCGACGAGCTGATCGAGGGCCTCCGTACGACGGCGGCGCACAGCACGCTCATTCTCGACGACACTAACTCGACCAACATCCAGCCCGATGGCTCGCTGGGCAAAGGCGTCGAAGACGTTACCATCGACCGCAGCGAGGACAATGATGCCAGCCGCCTCGAATCGAGCCACGACGGCTACGTCCGCGCCTACGGCCTGATCCACAAGCGCAGCCTGATGCTCGGCAACGACGGCAAGGAATTGCGCGGCGCCGATCAGCTGCTGCCCAAGGGCCGGAAGCGCATCCGCGAAGGGCTGCCTTACGCCGTCCGCTTTCACCTCGCCCCAGGCGTCGAGGTCACCGCCACCGCCGACGGCATGGGTGCGATCCTGCGCTCCAAGGGCGCGCCCGCGTGGAACTTCCGCTGCCGCGGTGCCAATCTCACCACCGAGGAAAGCCTGTGGATCGACGGCCGCGGCCGGCCGCAGCGCACGATGCAGCTTGTCATCATCGGCGAGGTATCGGCATTGGGCGGCGAAATCGGCTGGACCTTCCGCCGCGCCAGCTAATTAAGAGGAACATCGATGACCGATCTCGTCCCCGTCCGCCGGGCCCTCATTTCATTATCGGACAAGAGCGGGCTGGGAGATCTCGCGGCGGGCCTAGCGCAGCATGGCGTCGAAATGGTCTCGACCGGCGGCACGGCGGCGAAACTACGCGAAAGTGGCGCCGACGTTCGCGACATCAGCGACCTGACCGGTTTCCCAGAGATGATGGACGGGCGAGTGAAGACGCTGCACCCGAAGGTGCACGGCGGCCTCCTCGGCGTCCGCGACAATCCGGATCACGCGGCGTCGATGGCTGAGCACGACATCGCGCCGATCGATCTCGTCGTCGTCAATCTCTACCCCTTCCTGCAGACGGTCATGAGTGGCGCCGACCGCGATACGATCATCGAGAACATCGACATCGGCGGCCCGTCGATGGTCCGCTCGGCCGCCAAGAACCATGCGCATGTCGCGATCGTCACCGACCCTGCCGATTATGCCGAGCTGCTGGCGGAACTCGACGCGAATGACGGCGCGACGTCACTCACACTGCGCCGCAAGCTGGCGGCCAAGGCCTACGCGCTGACTGCAGAATATGATTCGACCATCTCGCAATGGTTCGCCTTCGCCGATCAGCAGCAGCGCTGGCCGGATAACTGGACGCGCGCGAGCCGCCTGAAGATGCCGCTCCGTTACGGCGAGAACCCGCACCAGCAGGCCGCCCTCTATCTCCCGAGCGGGTCACACGCCCGTGGCATCGCCCAGGCCGAACAGATTCAGGGCAAGGAACTCAGCTACAACAACCTCAACGACGCCAGCGCCGCACTCGAGCTCGTGGCCGAATTCCGCAGCGCCAAGCCGACGGTCGTCATCGTGAAGCACGCCAATCCGTGCGGCGTCGCGAGCCGCGCGAACTTGCTCGACGCCTGGAACGAAGCGCTTGCCTGCGACAGCGTGTCGGCATTCGGCGGCATCGTCGCCACCAATCGCCCGCTCGACGCCGCCACCGCTGAAGCGATCACGCAGATCTTCACCGAAGTCGTCGTCGCGCCCGATGCCGACGAGGACGCGCGCGCGCTGTTCGCGAAGAAAAAGAACCTGCGGCTGCTGCTCACAGGCGAATTGCCTGACCCGGCGCGCGGCGGGCAGAACATCGCCGTCATCGCCGGCGGCATCCTCGTCCAGGACCGCGACAACAAGATTATCACCCGCGACGACCTCAAGGTGGTCACCAGGCGTCAGCCGACCGAGCAGGAACTGGCCGACTGCCTGTTCGCCTGGACCGTCGCCAAGCATGTGAAGTCGAACGCCATCGTCTACGCCAAGGATGGAGCGACCGCGGGCATCGGCGCCGGCCAGATGAACCGCCGCGACAGCGCGCGCATCGCCGCGGCCAAGGCGCAGGAAGCCGCCGAGACCTACGGCTGGCCGCAGCCGCGCACCGTTGGCTCAGCCGTCGCCTCGGATGCATTCTTCCCCTTCGCCGACGGACTTCTCGCTGCCGCCGAAGCCGGTGCGACCGCGGTCATCCAGCCCGGCGGATCGATTCGCGACGATGAAGTCATCGCCGCCGCGGACGAGGCGGGCCTTGCGATGGTCTTCACCGGCGTCCGCCACTTCCGCCACTGACCGCTCAGTAGTCACATCCCGGCCCGCGCCGGTTGAAAACGGCCGTTGGCGCCCACAAGTCAGCGTTGCGGACCGGGCCCCTCTGGCGCGCCCAGCCTAGGTTAGGCGCGTGATGTCGGACCGCATCGGATGATCCGATGCGACGACGGGCGGTCCAGAACTTCCCTTCACAGCGCCGGATCCTTCGATCGAACCTTGGTTTGAGAGGAGTACTGACAATGCGCTCGCGAACATTTCGCTTGCTCGAAATCCACCAGCGGGTCGACGAGGCCCTGCGCCGCGAATTGCGGCGGCGCTGGCCCAACCATCTGCGGGTTACCCGCCTCAAGAAGCTGAAGTTGCGCGTGAAGGATCGCCTCCACCGCCTGACGCCACGCCTGCGCACGGCCTGACGGGAGGACGTAGATGAGTGCACACGCACAGGGCATGCCGTGCCCCAATGACGGCACGCCGCTGGTAATGTCCGAACGGCAGGGGTTCGAGATCGATTACTGCCCGAGCTGCCGTGGCGTCTGGCTGGACCGAGGCGAGCTCGACAAGATTGTGGAGCGATTGGCCGCCCCAGCATCGGCTCCGGCACCGCAGCAAGTGGCGCCGCCCTATCCGCAGCACCTTTCGGGCGGCGGCTATTACAAACAGAAGCGTCGGCAGTCGTTTCTCGAAGAACTGTTCGACTAGACGATCGAATCGCGGATCTGGTCCCGGGCTTCGGCGGCATCTTCCGCTTCCCGAAGCTCGGCGACCTCGCTTTTCCGCAGCTTGAATAGCTCGCGGTCTTCGGGGCCGAACCCCTTGGTCCAGAGTACCGCGCCGAATGCTGCGAGGATCGCCGGAATCCCGATGATCAACTGCAGCGTTTCCGGCAAGAACAGCCGCACCGGCACGCCGACCACCACGGCAGCCGCCGCGGCCCACCAGACGCTCCAGCGCCAACCGGACACAGGCGCGCCGAGCTTCTTGGCAAGCAGGCGCGATTTCACGATCGATGCGAACCCGAGCGCGACACAGAGAGCGATTGCCGGTCCTGTAGCCTGAAATGCAAGTGGTAAGCCTTCGCCTTTCATTATCAGGATAAGCGCCGCCGCAAGCCCCGCCTCGACCGCGAGCATGATCAGACTGATGATCATGTTCCGCGCGCGGGCAACGTAGATCAGCGCGGCCTCGCTTACGACTGCAGCAGCGGCGATTACCTCTGCGGCCAACAGGAAGCCGAGCGTCGCGGTGCCGCCGGTGAACCCAGAGCCAACCAGCCCCATGACCGCGCGCCCAGGAATGCCGAGCGCAAGCGCGATCCCTGCCTGCGCGGCAATAATCCAGTATGTGACCTGACGAACCTGCTTGGCCACCGACAATTTGTCGTTGGCGGCAATCTTTCGCGCGATGGCGGGGCCCAGAACCGGTTCGAAGCTGGTCTTCAGCTTGGCGGGCAGCGTCGCGACCTGTTGCGCGACATAATAAATTCCGACGAAGCTGGCCGGCATGAAGGCGCCGAGCACCGCCAGGTCGACGCGACGCGACGCCCATTCCACGGCGTCGGCGGCTGCCAGCGGGACGTTGCGCACCGCCGTTCCCCACGCCTCCGAAAGGTCGGGGCGCCAGCCCTTCGGCAAGCCGTAGCATCGGAATAGCGGGATCAGCGCCGCAATCAGCGCCGCGACCATCGAGAAGACGTATGAGACGATCAGCCCGTCATCGAGCGAGATGTACGACCAGATGAAGGCGACGATGCTGATCGTCCACGGCTCCACGATTGAGCGGGCTCGGACGGTCGAGGCGACGTCATGCTGATAGGCCAGCGCCGCTAGCGCAATGTCGGTCCAGGCGATGGCGATGACGGTAATCGCCAGCAGGTGGTCCATGCCTGAGATGCGCGTTGTCGGGTACATCGCGCGTGGGAACGCGATGAGGATCGCCATCCCGATAATCGATCCGATCGCGGCGACCAGCAGCGCGTCGGCTACCACGCAGGCGTGCGGTTTCTTGGCGTCAGCCAGCAGTTGCGCGAGACCGCGCCGGAGTCCGAGCGCAGCGATCTGCGCGGCAAACTCTACGACTAGGACGGCGTAAGCGAAGCGGCCGAGCTCCGACGCGCCGTAGACGCGGCCGGCGATGAACAGGAACGGCAGCCGCGCGGCCAGGCGTAGGACGAAACCGAAGGCGTTGAGCCTTCCGCCCCGTGCCAGCGTTGCCATGTCGGCGTCGGGTGCTTCCGCGGTCTTCCCCTGGACGCGCTCGGCGTCGGTCAATGCGCGGCGCCCCAATGCTCGCCCCAGCCGACTTCCACGTCGAGCGGGACATCGAGTTTCATGCCAGGCTCGGCGGCATTGGCCATGACCTGTTTGATCACGGCTGCCGCAGCTTCCTCCTTGCCGTCGGGCACTTCGAATACGAGTTCGTCGTGCACCTGCAGCAGCATGCGGACGTCGCTCAGCCCAGCTTCGGCGAGGGCATCGTCCATCCGCGCCATCGCACGCTTGATCAGGTCGGCGCTGGTCCCCTGGATCGGCGCGTTGATCGCCGCGCGCTCTGCACCGCCGCGGATCGATGGGTTGGGTGAGCGGATGTTCGGCTCGAAATGCGTCTTCCGCCCGAACAAGGTCCTCGTGAAGCCATGTTCGCGGACGAACGCGAGGGTGCTGTGGGTGAAGGCGCGGATGCCGGGAAAGCGTTCGTAATAGCGGTCGATGATCGCCTTGCCCTCGTCCTTGGGCAGGCCGAGCCGGCCAGCGATGCCCCAGGCCGAGCTGCCGTAAAGAATGGCGAAATTGATCGTCTTGGCCTGGTTGCGTGTGTCGCGGTCGACGCGGCCGAACAATTCCTCGGCCGTCATGCTGTGGATGTCGACGCCCTCGCGGAAGGCTTCCTTAAGCTGCGGCACGTCGGCCATGTGCGCGGCCAACCGCAGCTCGATCTGGCTGTAGTCGGCGCTCAGCAACTTGTAGCCCGGCTCAGCGACAAATGCGTCGCGGATCTTGCGGCCTAGCTCGGTGCGGATGGGGATGTTCTGCAGGTTCGGGTCGTTAGACGACAGCCGCCCGGTCTGCGCCCCCGTCATCGAGTAACTGGTGTGCACGCGGCCAGTCGCTGGATTGATCTGGGCCTGTAGCGCGTCGGTGTAGGTCGACTTGAGCTTGGTCAGCTGCCGCCATTCCAGCACCAGCGACGCGCACGTAACCCCTTCCGCGGCCAACCGCTCAAGCTCGTTTACGTCGGTCGAATATTGCCCGCTCTTGCCCTTGCGGCCGCCCTTGAGGCCGAGCCGCCCATAGAGAACTTCGCCGAGCTGCTGCGGGGAGCCGATCGTGAACGGTCCGCATGCTGCCTCATAGATGCGCTCCTCCAGCCGCGCGGTCTCCTCGGCGAACTCCTTGCTGAGCCGCGCTAGATACTCGCGGTCGACCTTGATGCCGCGCTGCTCCATGCGCGCCAGCACCGGCACCAGCGGCCGATCGACGCGCTCATACACCCGCGCAACATTCTCCTGCGCCAGCCGCGGCTTGAGCCGCAGCCATAGCCGCAACGCGATGTCGGCATCTTCACCGGCGTATTCGGTCGCCGGGCCCAGCGGCACCTTGTCGAAGGTGATCTGCTTCGCGCCCGTGCCGCATAGCTGCTTGAACGGGATGCACTCGTGATCGAAGTGCAGCTTTGCCAGTTCCTCCAGCCCATGCCCGAACGACCGTCCGGCATCGAGCGCGAAGCTCATCACCATCGTATCGTCGATCGGCGCGACATTGATGCCGGCCTTGTCGAACATCACCCAGTCGTACTTAAGGTTATGCCCGACCTTCAGGACGGCAGGGTCCTCAAGCAGCGGCTTCAGCTTCCTCAGCACCAGTTCGAGCGGCATTTGATCCGGCGCGTCCGACAGCAGGTCCGCGCCGCTATGGCCGACGGGAATGTAGCAGGCGCGGTTGGGCGCGATCGCCAGGCTGATCCCCGCCAGTTTGGCGACGATGCAGTCGATGCAGTCGGTCTCGGTATCCAGCGCGACATGACCCTGCGCCGCCGCCTCCGCGATCCAGCGTTCGAGCGTCGCCTCGTCGATCACCGTCTCGTACTTCGTGCGGTCGATCTCGATCTGCTCGGCGGGCGGCGGCCCGGCCGGCTTCTTGTCGAGCGACCTCATGACGTCATTGATGCCGCCGCCGCTGCTGCTCCGGCCTTGCGCGGGCCCGCCATTTTCGAGGCGATTGAGCAGCGTCTTGAACCCTTGGTCCGCCAGGAACTCGCGAAGCGGCTCCGGCGGAATGCCCTTCAGGGCTAGGTCTTCCAGCGGCTCCGGCAGGTTCGCGTCGCACACCAGCCGCACGAGCTCGCGGCTCAACCGCGCCGCGTCGGCATGGTCGATCAGCGACTGCTTCAGTTTCGGCTTAGTGATCGCGTCCGTCGAAGCCAGAACTGTCTCCAGATCGCCAAATTGCTGGATCAATTGGCTCGCCGTCTTCGGTCCAATCCCCGGCACCCCCGGCACATTGTCGACGCTGTCGCCCATCAGTGCGAGCACGTCGCCGACCTTCTCCGGCGGCACGCCGAACTTCTCCAGCACTTCCGCGCGACCAATCCGCCGGTCGTTCATCGTGTCGAGCATGTCGATCCCGGCATCCTCGTCGATCAGCTGCATCAGGTCCTTGTCGGAACTGACGATTGTAACTTTCCAGCCCTTCTTCTTGGCTTCGGTGACGTAGCAGCCGATGATGTCGTCGGCCTCCAGCCCGTTCTCCTCGATGCACGGGATAGAAAAGGCGCGCGTGGCGATGCGAATCAGCGGAAATTGCGGGACCAGGTCTTCGGGCGGTGGTGGCCGATGCGCCTTGTACTTATCGTACATCTCGTTGCGGTGCGTGCTTTCCGATGCGTCGAGTATCACCGCCATGTGCGTCGGCCCGTCCGCCCGCGTCAGCCCGTCCGCGAGCTTCCACAGCATCGTCGTATAGCCATAGACCGCCCCCGCGGGCGTACCGTGCCGGTTCGTCAGCGGCGGCAGCCGGTGATAGGCGCGGAAGATGTAGCTCGACCCGTCGACCAGATAGAGGTGCGGCGTCGCGGTCGCCGCGGGAGCATTGCTGGCGGGCGCTTCTTGGGTATCGGTATCGGACATGGGCACTCGGGTTTAGCAGGGTCGCGGCGGGAAGGAAGCTCGCTGCCACGTCATCCCGATATGGGCGCGAGACGCCCGAATTTCAGCCGACCAGCAGCGGCTTGATCACCATGCCCAAGCCGATGATGCTGACCACGTAGGTGATCGTGCGCACCACCGGCACGCCCGCCATGTACAGCGGCAGATAGACAACGCGGGCACCGAGCCAGATCCAGCCGCCGAGCGCGGTCCATTCGCTCGTCCGCTGGGCCACGACTACGCCAATTAGCGCGACGATGGCGATCGGGAATGTCTCCTGGAAATTGACCTGCGCCCGCGCCGTAC
Source organism: Sphingomonas flavescens (assembly GCF_030866745.1). Classification (NCBI taxonomy): domain Bacteria; kingdom Pseudomonadati; phylum Pseudomonadota; class Alphaproteobacteria; order Sphingomonadales; family Sphingomonadaceae; genus Sphingomonas; species Sphingomonas flavescens. The sequence goes on from NZ_CP133016.1 coordinate 1,808,619, forward strand.
GGCCGGTCATGGCGTTGGCCGGGGGAAGCGTCTCATCCCGCGCTCCGACGTTCCATTGGCGGCCGTATTGCTGGGTCTTGAACCGCGTCGCGACGAAGATGTGGATGAACAGCAGCACCGCGCCGAGCGCGAGAATTCGGATTTCGACCGGCATTCGTTCCTCCCCTTATGGAACCAGGATCGTGTCTTTCGCCTCGGGCAATAGCCCGGGACAATCGAGCGTATAATGAAGCCCGCGGCTCTCGTGCCGGCCCAGCGCTGAGCGGATAATCAGGTCCGCGACCTCGACCAGGTTGCGAAGCTCGATCAGATCCGGCGTCACTCGGAAGTGTTTGTAATATTCCGCGACCTCCTGCCGCAGCAGGTCAATGCGGTGCTTGGCCCGCTCCAGCCGTTTGGTGGTGCGTACGATCCCGACATAATTCCACATGAAGCGCCGGATCTCGCCCCAGGTCTGGGCGATCACGACCTCTTCGTCACTGTCCGTTACTCGGCTTTCGTCCCAAGGCCGCACGTCGGTCGCGGCCGGGAGCTGGTCCCAGTTAGCAGTGATGTGCCGCGCCGCCGCTTCGCCGAACACGAGACATTCCAGCAGGCTGTTCGACGCAAGCCGGTTGGCGCCATGCAGTCCCGACTGCGTTACTTCGCCGGCGGCATAGAGGCCCGGCGCATCGGTGCAGCCGTGCAAATCCACCAGAACGCCGCCGCAGGTGTAGTGCTGCGCAGGCACCACCGGAATGGGTTCGCGCGTGATGTCGATGCCGAGCCCCCTCAGCTTGTCGTAGATGTTCGGAAAATGCTCGCGCACGAATTCCGGCTCGCGGTGCGAGATGTCGAGCCATACGAAGTCGAGACCGTCGCGCTTGATTTCGTTGTCGATCGCCCGCGCGACGATGTCGCGCGGGGCAAGCTCGCCGCGTTTGTCATAGGCCGGCATGAATCGCTCGCCGGTTTTCGGGTTCTTGAGCAGGCCGCCTTCGCCCCGCACCGCCTCGGTGATCAGGAAGTTCTTGACCTCCAGATTGTACAGGCAGGTTGGGTGGAACTGCATGAATTCCATGTTGGATATGCGGCATCCGGCGCGCCAGGCCATCGCGATCCCGTCGCCCGTCGCCCCGCGCGGGGCGGTGGAATAGAGATACGTTCGACCCGCGCCGCCCGTCGCGAGGATGGTCGCCCGCCCGGTCAGCGCTTCGACCCGCTTCTTCTTGCGGTTGTAGGCGTACAAACCGTGCACCGCGCCGCTGGTCGAAAAGTCCTTCGCGTGCCGCCCGGTGATTAGGTCCACCGCGACCATGTCGGGCACCAAAGTAATGTTCGGATGCTTGGCAGCGGCCGTCTCCAGCGCCTGCTGCACTGCATAACCGGTCGCGTCCGCGACGTGCACGATGCGCCGGTGGCTATGGCCGCCTTCCCGGGTCAGGTGCAGCGCGTCACCATCGGTGGCGAAAGGGACGCCAAGATCGATCAGCCTTTGGATCGCGCGCGGTGCTTCTTCCACGACATGCTCAACGACATGCCGGTCGTTGAGGCCCGCGCCGGCGATCATCGTGTCCTCGACATGCGAAACGAAGCTGTCGCCCTTTTCCAGCACCGCGGCGATGCCGCCCTGCGCCCAGCTCGTGGCGCCTTCGCCCAGCGCGCCCTTGGCGATCACCGCAACCTTGTGCGTCTCGGCCAGATTGAGCGCAGCCGTCAGTCCCGCCGCCCCCGAGCCGACGATCAAGACGTCGGCGGTCTGCTTCACGCGGCAGCCTGAGCGGACGAGGTAAGGCTCAGGAAGACGTCCTCGAGATCCGGGTCGCGTGTGGACACGTCGACGATGCCCAGTCCCGCGTCCGTTAGCGCACTCAGCACCTGCCCGGCATTGGCGCGGTCTTTGCGGTAGGTGATCTCCAGCGTCCGCTCGTCGATCAGGTCGATATTCTCGAAACAGACGTTGGTCGGGACTTTCGCAATGTCCTTGTCGAAGGTGACGACGACCGCTTTCTCCTGCGCCTTCGACACCAGCTCGCGGGTCGGTTCGTTGGCGATCACCTTGCCGTGGTTGATGATCGCGATGCGGTCGCACAGCTCTTCGGCTTCCTCGAGATAGTGCGTAGTCAGCACGATGGTCACGCCCTGCGCGTGCAGCTTGCGAACATAGTCCCACAGCTGGCGGCGCAACTCGACGTCGACGCCAGCGGTCGGCTCGTCGAGCACGAGGATCGGCGGCGAATGGACCATCGCCTTCGCCACCAGCAGGCGTCGCTTCATGCCGCCCGACAGCGTTCGTGAATACGCGTTCGCCTTGTCGGTCAAATGCATCGCCGCGAGCAGCTCGTCGCTGTGGCGCTCGCTCTTCGGCACGCCGTACAGCCCGGCCTGGATTTCCAGCGTCTCGCGTGGGGTGAAGAACGGGTCGAAGATGATTTCCTGCGGCACGATGCCGATCGCGCGCTTCGCATTGCGCGGGTGCTCGTCGATGTCGAAGCCCCAGATGTCGACATTGCCGCTGGTCTTCACGACGAGGCCGGCCAGGATATTGATCAGCGTCGACTTGCCCGCGCCGTTGGGGCCGAGCAGGCCGAAGATCTGCCCGCGCGGCACGTCGAATGTCACGCCGTCCAGCGCCCGCTTGCCGCCCTCGTACGTCTTGCACAGATTCTCGATGCGGATCGCGGCTTCGGTGGTCATAGCGCGTGGCATAAGAGCGGTGCGGTGAGCCGACAAGCTTGTGAGCCCGGCTTCACGCTCCTAACTGACGCGCATGGCATCGAAGATTCCACCGCCCGAGGTCATTCGGGTTCAGACGCTGCAGGTCGCCTGCGACGGATCGGGCGAGATTTCGCCCGCGCTTGGCCACCCGCGTGTGTTCCTGCGCATCGAGGAAGACACTGGGTTCGTCGAGTGCGGCTATTGCGATCGCCGTTTCGTCCTTGAGGGGGGATTAGCGGACACCGGCGCATGACCGGCCCCGATCCGCGCCGCTTCCTTTATCGCAGTCTCGATCCTGACGGCGCCAAGCGCCTTGCAGCGACGCATCTCGCCGGCCACGACGATGGCGAGCTTTACCTGCAGTACAGCACGACCGAAGCTTTCGGCTTCGACGACGGGCGGCTGAAGACTGCCGATTACCACACCAATTCGGGTTTCGGTTTGCGCGGCGTGTCGGGTGAGACGACCGCTTTCGCGCACGCCAACGAGATCAGCGCCGCGGCGATCGACCGCGCGGCAACGACGCTGAAGCTGCTCGATCCGGCCCAAGGCGCTCCTGCCGCCGCGCCCGCCCGCACCAACCAGGCGATGTACGGCGCCGACGATCCGCTCAGCCTCGTGCCGTTCGCCGACAAGGTCGCTTTATGCCAGCAGATCGACGCCGCGGCGCGTGCTCGGGATCCACGGGTGGCGCAGGTCAGCGTCGCGCTGGCGGCGAGCTGGAGTGTCATCGACATCGTCCGCGCCGACGGCTTCGTTGCGTCCGACATCCGGCCGCTGGTGCGCCTCGGCGTGCAGATAGTCGCCGAGCATAACGGGCGGCGCGAGATCGGCTATCACGGTCTTGGCGGGCGCTATCTTTACGACCAGCTATTCGACGAGGCGGTGTGGGGCCGTGCGATCGATGAGTCGCTCAAGCAGGCGCTGGTCAACCTCGACTCGGTCGCCGCGCCAGCCGGCGAGATGCCGGTGGTGATGGGCTCGGGCTGGGCCGGCATCCTTCTTCACGAAGCGATCGGCCACGGGCTCGAAGGCGACTTCAACCGCAAGGGAACGTCGGCCTTCTCCGGCCGCATCGGCGATCGCGTCGCGACGCCGGGTGTCACCATCGTCGACGACGGCTCCATGCGACTTCGCCGCGGGTCGCTAACGATCGATGATGAAGGCACGCCGACCGGCCGCACGGTGCTGATCGAGGACGGCATCCTGAAAGGGTATCTTCAGGACCGACTCAATGCTCGACTGATGGGCATGGCGCCGACCGGCAATGGACGGCGGGAAAGCTATGCACATGCGCCGATGCCGCGCATGACGAACACCTTCATGCTCGCCGGGAAGGACGATCCGCAGGAACTGATCGGTCGGGTGAAGGACGGCATTTACGCCAAGAGTTTTGGCGGCGGGCAGGTGGACATCACCAGCGGCAAGTTCGTGTTCGGCTGCACCGAGGCCTATCGCATCCGCGGCGGCAAGATCGCCGAGCCGGTCAAGGGCGCGACGGTGATCGGGGACGGTCCGACCGTGTTGACCCGGGTCAAGGGCATTGGCCACGACCTCGAGCTCGACGAAGGCATCGGCGTCTGCGGCAAGGGCGGCCAGAGCGTGCCGGCCGGAGTTGGTCAGCCGACTTTGCTCATCGACGGCCTGACGGTGGGCGGCACCGCGACTTGAGCGGCGACTGGCGGGCCGATGTCCTCCGCTTCTGGTTCGGGCTCGATCCCGAGCAATGGTTTCGCGGCGGCGATGCGCTCGATCACCTGGTTCGCGAGAACTTCCTCAAGCTGTGGGAGGCCAAGCGCCAGCTTCCCGCACACTCCTTTCTCGACGATCCACTAAGTGCGCTCGCCGGCACGATCCTGTTCGACCAGTTTCCGCGCAACATGTTCCGCGATCACGCTGACCAGTTCTCGACCGATCATTTGGCGCTGCAGATCGCGCAAGGAGCTCTGGATCGCGAGTTTGACCAGAAACTAGCGCCCGAAGAGCGCTCTTTTCTCTACCTGCCTTTCGAGCACAGCGAAAACCTCGCCGATCAGGATCGTTCGGTCCTGCTGTTCACCGCGCTCGGCAATGAAGAGCAGCTCGACTACGCCAAGCGACACCATGACGTCATCGCCAAGTTCGGGCGATTTCCCCATCGAAACAAGATGTTAGGCCGCCCGCCGCGCCCGGCGGAGCTCGCTGCAGGCGACGTTGTCCCCTGGTGATCTAAAGCAGATGCGCGATCGGGCCGGCGTCGAACCCGGCGTCCGACAGGCACCGTTGCACGTCGTCAGCCGTTTCGCCGCGCTCTCGCTTCGCTAGCGCCAAAGCCAGCGCCGAGCGGTTTCCGGACCGGCAGAAAGCCAGCAATTGGCCGCCCTCAGCCTCCTCCAAGACCTGCCGCATCGCCGCGACCTCGGCCGGGCCGATCCCGCGTGTGATGGGGATGTGGTGATAGGCGATTCCCGCAACTGCGGCGGCGTCCTCAATTTCGTGCGCGCGCGGCTGGTCCGGTTCCTCGCCGTCCGGCCGGTTGTTGACCAGCACCGTTATTCCCTCCGCGGCCAGGTTCGCAACTTCTTGCGGCTGAACCTGGCCCCGAACGGACGCTTGCTGGTCGAGGCGGATCATTGGCCGCGCTCGGTTTTGTTGGTCGTCGCTGCCGGGACCGAAACGGGGACGGGCGGCGGCGTGCTGGCGCCGGGTGCGGGCGCCAAACGCGAATCCAGACCATAATAGTCGAGGTACGGCTGGATCTGCGGATCGTGCCCGGCCCAGCCGCGGTACATCGCCGCCAGGTCCTGCGTGTTGCCGCGCGACAGGACCATGTCGCGGAAGCGCTGACCGTTGGCGCGGGTCAGACCGCCGTTGTTCTCGAACGTCGCGAACGCGTCCTGTCCGAGCATACGGGTCCAGGCGTAGGCGTAGTAAGCCGCCGAATAGCCGTTGGCCCAGATGTGCAGGAAGTAGCTCGACCGGTAACGCGGCGGCACGTCCTTGGTGTCGAAGCCGCCGCTGGCCAAAGCCTGCGCTTCGAACTTGTCGACGTCCTGGCGCGGCGCTGTTGCCGGCAGGGAGTGCCAGTCGAGGTCGAGCCGCGCGGCTTCGAGCGCCTCGCCGACCTCATAACCTTGGTTGAAGGTGCGCGCCTTCATGATCTTCTGCACGAGATCGGCCGGGATCGTCTTTCCGGTCTGATAATGGACGGCGTAGTGCGGCAGGATCTTGGGATCGAGCGCCCAGTTCTCATTGAACTGCGATGGGAATTCGACGAAGTCGCGCGCAACGCTGGTCCCGGACAGCGTCGGATAGGTCTGCGCCGCGAACATGCCATGCAGCGCGTGGCCAAATTCGTGGAACATCGTCGTCACGTCATCGAAACTGATTAGCGCGGGTTGGCCCGGCGCCGGCTTGGTGAAGTTCTCGACGTTGTAGATGACGGGCTTGGTCCCGCGCAGCGTCGACTGGTTGACTAGGTTCGACATCCACGCGCCACCGTTCTTGTTGTCGCGCTTCCACGGGTCGATCATGAAGATCGCCAGCTGCGATCCATCCGCGTTGTTCACCTGGAACACGCGCATGTCCGGGTTCCAGGTGGGGATGTCCTTCCGCTCGGTGAAGGTCAGGCCGTAGAGCTGATAGGCGGCATAGAAGACGCCATCCGTCAGCACCTTGTTGAACTCGAAGTACGGCTTCAGATCGTCGCTGTTGAGCGCGTACCGCTGCTTGCGGATCTGCTCGGCATAGAAGTTCCAGTCCGCCGCAGTCGGCTGGAAGGTCGCACCCTGCGACTTGGCGAGCGCCTCGATATCGGCCCACTCCTGGCGCTGCTTGGCCGAGACCGCGGGCGCCAGGCGATCGAGGAAGCCGACCGCCGTCGCGCGGTTCTTCGCCATCTGATCGTACAAGGTGTAGTCGGCGAAATTCGTGTTGCCGAACAGCGCCGCTTTCTTGGCGCGGAGCTGCGCGATCTCGCTGATCGTCGCGCGCGTGTCGTTGGCGTCGCCATGCTCGGCGCGATTGAGGCTGGCGTCGAGCAGCTTCTGGCGCGTGTCATGGCTCGTCAGCGATTCCAGCGACGGCTGCTGCGTCGTATTCTGCAGCGGCAGGACGTAGCCGGCCACCTTGCGGCCCTTCGCCGCTTCCTGCGCGGCGGCGAGCTGCGCAGGCGACAGGCCGGCCAGCGCTGCAGGATCGGTCACGTGCAGCGCACCAGCCTTTGCAGCCGCAAGGAGCTTTTGACCGAACGCCGTCTGCAGCGTGCTCAGCCGCTGGTTATAGGCCTTGAGCTGGGTTTGCTTGGCTGGAGACAGCTCGGCGCCCGCGTGCACGAATTGGTTGTAATAAACGTCGAGCAGCTTCGCCTGCTCCGGGTTCAGGTTCAACGAAGCCTGATTGTCGTGCAGCGTCTTGAACCGCTGAAACAGCTTGGCGTTGAGATAGATGAAGTCATTGTGCGCGGCGAACATCGGCGAGGTCTTGGTGTCGGTCGCCTGCAGCGTGTCGTTGGTGTTCGCGCCGTTGACCGCGCTGAACGCCAGGTTCGCGCGCTCCAGCAGCAGTCCGGTATTTTCCATCGCGACGACAGTGTTCTCGAATGTCGGCGCGGAACGCTGGTTGGCGATCGCGGTCACTTCGCGCTTCTGTTCGGCCATGCCGGCCAGAATCGCGGGCAGATAATCGCTGTCCTTGATCTTCGAAAAGTCCGGGGTCTCGAGCGGTAGCGTGCTGCGCTGATAGAAGGGGTTCGATGCGGACAGTGTGGACGGCGCAGTGGGCGCATTCGCCTTGGGCGCCGCGCTCAACGGGGCGGCCGAAATCACAGCAAGGGCAGCGGTCGTGAAAAGCAGGGTGCGGTGCATCGGGTTCCTCAGACTCGTTCGATCAGCAGTTAAGCGCCTTTGAACCGTCCGTGGCTTTACGCAAGCCTGAACGTCAGTCGGCTTCGGCCAGTGCTTCCAGCATGGCTGCGCCATAACGCTCGAGCTTGGCCGCACCGACGCCCTGGACTTTGCTCAGCTCGTGTAGGTCGCGCGGTTTGCGCGTGGCGATCTCACGCAAGGTCGAATCGTGAAACACAACGTATGGGGGCACGCCGCTCTCGGCTGCGAGTTTGCGGCGTGTTTCGCGCAGCCGATCGAACAAAGGATCGGCGGGACCGTCATAACGATTGCGAGAGGAGCGGCGTCGGGCGGGCGGAACGGCAATCGTCAGCTGCTGCTCACCTTTCAGGATCGGCTTGGCGCCGGGACCGAAGCTAAGGCCGCCGTAAGCATCGGCACGCAAAGCATCGCGGGCGATTAGCGCGCGTGCGACAGGCCGGATCAGCGTCAGCTCTTCCGCGTTGGCGATGCCGAACACCGACAGCCGGTCGTGGCCGAAGCTGCGCACCTTTTCGCTGTCCTTCCCGGCCAGCACATCGGCCAGGTGCCCAACGCCGAACCGCATTTCCGTGCGGAAGGCTGCGGACAGCAGCTTCCGCGCAATCTCAGTAACATCGACCGTCGCCGGCGGGTCGAGGCAGTTGTCGCAATTGCCACAGCGCTCGGGCGGATCCTCGCCGAAGTGGCGGAGCAGGATTGCGCGTCGGCAGCTTGGCGTTTCGACGAGCGCTGCCAGCGCGTTCAGCCGGTCGCGCTCGCCGGCGCGGCGATCGGGTTCGACTTCGGTTTCGATGCGCTGCCGGGCCCGTGCGAAGTCCTCGGCGCCCCAGAACAGCCAGGCCTCGGCCGGATCGCCGTCGCGACCGGCGCGGCCCGTCTCCTGATAATAAGCCTCGATAGACTTGGGGATGCCGGCGTGCGCGACGAATCGGACGTCGGGCTTGTCGATGCCCATCCCGAACGCGACCGTTGCCGCTATCACCATCTCCTCGGACTCGACGAACGCCGCCTGATTGCGCGCGCGAACCGGCGGTTCGAGGCCGGCGTGGTAGGGCAGCGCAGGGCGCCCGGTCGCAGCAATTTGCTCGGCAATCCGCTCGGTCTTGTCGCGGCTCGGGGCGTAGATGATGCCCGATCCCGGCTGCTGCGCGAGCAGAGCCTTGAGCTGCCCCGCAAGGCCGTCGCGCGGACGGATATTGTAGCGGATGTTCGGGCGGTCGAAGCCCGCAATGACGAGGCCGTCCTCCGGGATGCCGAGCTGCGTCAGGATATCGGCGCGCGTCCGCCTGTCTGCCGTTGCTGTGAGAGCCAACCGCGGCACGTCCGCATTGTCGTCGAGCAGCGGACGCAGCGCACGATAATCCGGCCGGAAATCGTGACCCCATTCACTGACGCAATGCGCCTCGTCGATGGCGATCAGCGACAGGTTCACGCGGCTAAGCAGACGGCGAAACGCGTCGCCGGTCGCGCGCTCGGGAGCTACGTACAGAAGGTCAAGCTCGCCCGACTTAAACCGTTCGACCGTCTGCTCACGGTTCGCATCGGCGGATGTCAGTGATGCTGCCTTCAGCCCGATGGCGTTCGCGCTGCGGATCTGGTCGTGCATCAACGCGATCAGCGGGGAGACGACCAGCGCCGTGCCCTCTCGCGCGATGGCGGGAAGCTGGTAGCACAGCGACTTGCCCGCGCCGGTCGGCATCACAGCCAGCGTATGCTGCCCGTGCATGACGCGATCCACGACGTCTTCCTGCACGCCGCGAAAATGGTCGAAGCCGAAAACGCTTTTGAGGATGTCGTGGGTGGAGGTCATCAACGCTAAGTCCGGCGAGTAGCGTTGCGCGCCAGCGCGGGCTAGCCTCGTCCAATGCACAATTTCCTGTTCAGCCGCCGCTCACTCCTTGGCACGGGGAGCGCGGCGTTGCTGCTCCCCGGCGCGGCCGCATCGGCCAAGCCGGCCCACTGGCGCGCGTTCGGCGAGGATGTGCGCAATGAAATGCGCTGGGCCTGGCGCAATTATCGCGAGCACGCCTGGGGCAAGGATCAGATTAAGCCGATCAGCGGAGGCAACGAAAGCTTCCCGCTCAAGAACCATCACCTCGGCCTGTCGCTCATCGAAGCACTCGACACCTTGTGGATCATGGGGCTGGACGAGGAATTCCGCGACGGCGTCGATTGGGTGAAAGCCAATCTGGATTTCGACGTCGATGGCGAAGTGTCGGTGTTCGAAACGTCGATCCGCCTGGTCGGCGGGCTACTGTCGGCGCATCATTGCAGCGGCGATAAGGTGCTGCTGGCCAAGGCGAAAGACCTCGCAGACCGCCTGTTGCCGAGCTTCAACGCCTCACCGCTCGGCATTCCGCACCGCTACATCAACTTGCGCACCGGCGCGCTGCGTGGACCCGTCACCAACCCGGCCGAGACCGGCACCTTCATCCCCGAATTCGGCTATCTCAGCCGCCACACCGGCGACGACCGGTTTCGCGCCGCCGCCAAGCGCGCGTTGGTGTCGATGTTCGAACGGCGATCCAAGATCGGCCTTCTCGCCGACAGCATCGACTGCATGACCGGCGAATGGAAAAGCCGGCGCGCGACGATCGGCCCTCCGTCGGACAGCTATTACGAATATCTGTGGGACGGCTGGGACCGGCTCGGCGACCGCGACTGCCTGCGCATGTACCGCGCGTGCACGGCAGCGATCCTGAAGCATCAGTCGCGGCGGCAAGGCGCGGATCTTTGGTTTGCAAATGTCGATTTCGAAACCGGCCAGCCGCTCGATGCCGAGCAGGACGAGCTAGGCTCCTTCTATGGCGGCCTGCTCGCGCAAGGCGGCGAGCGCGCGGCGGGCGTGGCGCATACGCGCACCTGGGCGAGGGTTCAGGCGCGCTACGGCATCCTGCCGGAAAGCATCGACTCCACGGACATGCGCGCGCTGAGCAAGACCAACGACCTGCGGCCCGAGCTCGCCGATGCCGCGTTCAACCACTGGCTGCTCGACCGCCGCGAGGAATGGCGGCACCTGGTCCGCGACCACTATCTGGCAATGAGGCGGTGGAGCCGCGCGCGCTATGGCTATGCCGATCTCGCTGACGTTACCACCAAGACGCAGAGCGACCACAATCCCGGCTATTGGTGGTCAGAGCAGATGAAATATTACTATCTGATCTTCGCCGACACCCCGCGCGTCGACTATCGCAAGCTCTACCTCAGTACCGAAGGCAACATTTTGCGCGGCGCGCGCCGCCGCTGATCATTCGGCGGCTTGAGCGATCTCGTCCGCGAGTTGGGCTTCCGCCTGCCGCTGCCACAGCTCGGCATACAGGCCATCCTGGTCGAGCAGCTGTTCATGCGTTCCGCGCTCTGCGACGCGACCTTGGTCAAGGACCACGATCTGGTCGGCGTTGACGATGGTCGACAGGCGATGCGCGATCATGATCGTGGTGCGGCTTTCCGCCACGCGGTCGAGCGTGTCCTGAATCGCCTGCTCGGTCCGGCTGTCGAGCGCGCTGGTCGCCTCGTCCAGCACTAGGATCGGCGGGTTCTTGAGCAGGGTGCGGGCGATCGCCACCCGCTGCTTCTCGCCGCCGGACAGTTTTAATCCGCGTTCGCCGACCATCGACTCATACTTGTCAGGCAGCATGGCGATGAAGGTGTCGATCGCCGCGCCGTTCGCGGCTTGCTCGATGTCGGCCTGTCCGGCGTCGCCACGGCCGTAGCCGATGTTGTAACCGATCGTGTCATTGAACAGCACGGTGTCCTGCGGGACGATGCCGATCGCCGCGCGCAGGCTGGTTTGCTGGACGCTCGCGATATCTTGGTCGTCGATTAGGATGCGGCCCGCCTGCGGGTCGTAGAAGCGGTAGAGCAGCCGCGCGATGGTCGACTTGCCCGCACCCGACGGCCCGACGATCGCGCAGCTCGTTCCCGCAGGAATGTCGACCGACAAGCCCTTCAGGATCTCACGGTCGGCCTCGTAGCCAAAGTGCACGTCGTCGAACTTCACCGCGCCGCGCGTCACGTGGAGCGCAGGCGCACCCGGAGCGTCGACCACTTCGGCTGGCGTATCAAGCAGGTCCCACATCGCTTCCATGTCGATTAGTCCCTGGCGGATCGAGCGATAGACCCATCCAAGCGCATCGAGCGGGCGGAAGAGCTGCAGCAAAAGCCCGTTAATCCACACCACGTCGCCCGGCGAGAAGCGGCCGTTGCTCCATCCCCAAACGGTGAAGATCATCGCGCCGGCCATCATCACGTTGGTGATTAAGGCTTGGCCGATGTTGAGCCACGCGAGGCTGACCTCGTTGCGAACCGCGGCGCGCGCATAGGCGCCGACGGCTTCCTCGTAACGCGCAGACTCCCGTGCCTCGGCGCCGAAATATTTGACCGTCTCGTAATTGAGAAGTGAATCGACGGCGCGCCCGATCGCCTTGTTGTCGACGTCATTCATCTGGCGCTGGATGTTGGTGCGCCAGTCGCTGACCTTGCGCGTGAAGACGATATAGATCGCAACGATCGCCAGCGTCGCCGCAACTAGCCCGAAGCCGAACTTGACGAAGAAGATGACGCAGATGGCGGTCAGCTCGATGATCGTCGGGCCGATGTTGAACAGCAGGAAATAGAGCATCATGTCGATGCTCTTCGTCCCGCGTTCGACGATCTTGGTCAGCGACCCGGTGCGCCGCTCCAGGTGAAAGCGCAGCGACAAGTCGTGGACGTGGCGGAACACCTTGGCCGACAGACGCCGCGCCGCATCCTGCCCGACCTTTTCGAAGATCGCGTTGCGGAGATTGTCCGACAATACACCGCCGAAGCGCGCCAGCGTGTAGGCCAGCACCAGCCCGGCGACGACCGCGAAGGCCGCGTGCGCACTCATGCGGTCGACCGCAAGCTTTAGTGCGTAGGGTCCTGCGAGCGTCACCGCCTTGCCGGCGAGCACCATCAGCACCGCAAAGATGACGCGCGCCTTCAGCTCGGTCTCGCCGCGGGGCCACAGCATCGGCATGAACCGCCACAGCGCAGCCAGCCCGCGGTTGGGGCTCGTCGGTTGGGTTACGTCTGTGGCCATTGTCGACAACGTAGGAAGACCACGGCTCAGCGGCAATCGAAGATGCGAATGTCCACGGAACCGATCGCGAAATCGGCGGTTGAATCAGCAACTTATCGGGGAACTTCGAAATGGGTCCGGGTTACTTCGTCATCGCGATCTTGGGCTGCGCCGATGGTGGCAGCGCCTGCACGCCGGTTGCCACGCTTCAGACCAAGTATGAGAACGAAGCCCAGTGCCAGGCCGCGGCCGCGCCCGCGCTCGAAGCCAATACGCAATTCGATTTTCCCACGCTGCTGGCGCGTTGTCAGGCCGGCACAGGCGGTGCGGTTGAAGCGCAGCGCGACCGGAACAGCCGCTCGCCCATCCGTCGGGGTTAGTTTCGGGAACCGGGCCCGCAGGCCTCGGTTTCCTAACCCATGAACTCATCCGAGCGAAAATCGTCCAAGCCCAAGTTCCCGCGCGGCAAATCCAGTGCGGCAGCTTCCGCTCGTCCGAACCAGGCCACCGGCGCCGAGTTCGAGCGTGAAGGGCTCGGCGTCGCACCAAAGGAGTAAGCGTTATGTCCGACCTCGCCGAACCGATGATCCACGAAGACCGCCTTCCCGGTCATGAAAGCAAGTTGGAGCCGAAGCCGGATTGGGAGCCCCGATACAGGGGTTCGGGCCGTCTGGAGGGCAAAGTGGCGCTGATCACCGGCGCCGATAGTGGTATCGGTCGCGCAGTCGCGGCGCTATTCGCTCGCGAAGGTGCGGACATCGCAATCTCTTATCTGTGCGAACATGACGATGCCGCCGAGACAAAGCGGATTGTCGAAGCGGAAGGCCGGCGAGCCATCACTTTGCCCGGCGATCTTGGTGAAAAAGCATTCTGTGAGAATATCGTACAGCGGACGGTGGGTGAGCTCGGACGCCTCGATATTCTGGTGAATAATGCCGGCGAGCAACATTATGACGAGGATCTGCGGGGCATCACCGAAGATCAGCTGAAGCGCACGTTTCAGACGAACATTTTCGGTATGTTCTTCCTCACGCAAGCTGCGCTCGATCACCTCGGAGAAAGGTCGGCGATCATCAACTGCACCTCGGAAACGACCTACAAGGGTTCGCCGGGTTTGCTCGATTACAGCTCCACCAAGGGCGCGATCATGGGGTTTACCCGGTCCCTCGCGCTCAACCTAGTAGACAAGGGCATTCGTGTGAACGGCGTGGCGCCCGGACCAATCTGGACGCCACTCAATCCGTCGGGCGGTCAACCGCCGGAGAAGATTCCGGAGTTCGGCAAGGACACGCCGATGGGCCGCCCCGGCCAGCCGAATGAGGTCGCGCCCTGCTTCCTCTTCCTCGCGTGCGAGGATTCCAGTTACATGACGGGCCAGGTGCTGCATCCCGACGGCGGGAACACCACGTCCAGCTAAGCCGTCGGCAGATTTTCCCAATTGTCGGGAAAACGGGCTGGTCATTTTAGCGACGAATGGCGACGTCTTACTGAAAAACAACGACAATTTAAAATTGGCACGCCCCGTGCATTGTATTTGGCATGGGCCCGATGGTCGGGTCCGGGAATACAATAAGGGGATTACCAATGTTCGCTTCGCTGTTTGCCGCTCGTGAGACTGCCAGCCTTTTCGCCGGCGCTTTCATTTCCGCGATGCTGCTCGTCTCGGCCGCGACGTCGCTGCCGATCGCCTAACTGCTACGCAAGGAAGCACGCAATGAATGGACGTTTCTTGATCAACCGCGGCGACGCCAAGGTGATGGGCGTCGCCGCCGGGATTGCCGATTATTCGGGCATCGATCCCACCATCGTTCGCCTGGCGCTGGTGGGCCTGACCCTCCTGACCGGGCCGGTAATGATTTTCTTCTACGTACTGACGGGGCTGCTCGCGCCGCGCCAATAGGCGCGAGCCGCTCTTTCAACCTTTGCCCGTCGCGGCCATCCTAAGGCCATGACCTCCACGAAGGGACTCGACCGCTTCATTGAAGCGCAGAGCAGCACCATTGAGGCGGCGCTCGCCGAGCTTCACGCCGGCCAAAAACGAACGCATTGGATGTGGTTCATCTTCCCGCAAATCCATAGCCTTGGGCGTAGCCCGATGGCTCAATTCTTCGCGATCTCTTCCCTCGAGGAGGCCAGGGCATATTTGGCCCATCCGATACTGGGCCGACGTCTTCGCCAATGCACTGCCGCAGCCTTGCCTTGGGCAACCCAGCGCAGCGCCGCGGCCATCTTCGGCGCGGTGGACGCGTTGAAATTCCATTCGTGCATGACGCTGTTCGACTATGTTGCGCGTCATGATGTGTTCGAGCGCGCGCTAAGGGCTTTTTACGGTAGCGCTGCCGATGAGGCGACACTCGCTTTGCTCTTCCGGCAGCGCTAATCAACGGTCGTTCAGCCGTTGGAGATCGCCATGCGCAAGCTTCTGTTCGCAATCGCCGCCACCAGCCTCCTGTCTTCGCCAGCGCTGGCCGCGCTCAAGGTTGGCAGCAAGGCCCCCAACATCGCTACTGTCGGCGCGGTCGGTGGCAAGGAATTCAAGCTCAACCTCGCTGAGCAGCTGCGCAAGGGGCCGGTCGTTCTTTACTTCTTCCCGAAGGCGTTCACCTCGGGTTGCACTGCGGAAGCGCATGCGTTCAGCGAAGCGATCGACGAGTTCAAGAAAGCCGGCGCACAGGTTATCGGCATGTCGGCTGACAATATTGCGACGCTCAGGGACTTCTCGGTCAAAGAATGCCGCAGCGCCTTCCCGGTCGCGACGGCAACCCCGGCGACCCAAAAGGCGTACGACGTTGCCTGGGCCGCGCACCCCGGAATCACTACTCGCACATCCTACGTGATCGACCGCAGCGGCAAGATCGTCATGGTCCACGACGATCTGGATTTCAGCAAGCACGTCGCTCAGACATTAGCCGCGGTTAAAACGCTCAAATAACCTGAACTAACCCGCTGATTCCGGAACAAAAGTTCCATGACTGGACATTTCTTGTGCGAAAACATTAACTTAACTTCATTCGTTTCGGCGCTTTTTGTGCTCTGTCTAGCGCCCGGCGCGGCACTGGGTGACGCGCTGGCGGTTGTTTCCGATTATGAGGAAAACGAACCACTACGCACGGTCCAGCGCCCTGCCCGCGATTGCCGCGGCCCTGGCGCTTTCTTCAACCCCGCTGTTTGCGCAGGAAGCACAGCCAGTGACGGAGCCTGTTCCGCAGGTGACCCCGCCGCCCCCCACAATGGACGCGGCGCCGACGCCGGAGGCCGCTACTACGGCAACGGACGCTGCCGAGCCGACGACGGCTGCTGAGCCTGCGGCTGTCGCTGCGACGCCGGTGAAACGTGCAACGCGCACGGCCACCGCGAAGCCTGTCGCGACAAAGTCAGCGCCGGTTCGCACGGCCAGCACCCAAGCGCCTGCGCGGCCCACTGCGGTCGCTCAGTCCGCTGCGCCAGTGACCGCACCCGTGACTGAACCGGCGGCTACGCCAATTGTCGAACCTTCATCCGCTCCGGCAGCGCCGGCCACCGCTGAGGCAACGCCACCGACAAAGAATGGCAACGAAGTTCCGGTTATTGCCGGCGGTGCCTTGGCACTTCTTGCCTTGGGTGGCGGCGCTTTCGCCATCGCACGTCGTCGCCGTGAGGAAGACGAGGACGTGTGGATCGACGAACAGGCAATGGCAGACGACCGTGCCGAATTCGCCGAACCGGTGCGCGACGAAACCGTGATCGAGCCGATCGAGCATGAGCAGCCGAAGATCGTCGCGCCTGCCGCGTCGGCATTCAGCTGGGGCAATGTTCAGGCTCGTCCGGCGGTCTCCACGCCACCGCCAACGCAGGCTACGGCTGACGATGACCGCATGCCGGGTGAAAGCTGGGTCGATCGCGCTTATCGCGGCCCGACCCCGAACAACCCATCGGCTTCACTCCGTAATCGACTCAAGCGCGCCGCTTTCTTCGACAAGCGTGAGCGCGAGGTCGCCGCAGGGACCGCGGAGCCGGTCGACATGGGCGCCGGCTTGCCAGAGGCCATGATCGATGAGCGCGAGCGCGAACTCGCTTAACCAAATTGATTTCCTGAAAGGACGTGGGCGCCGCTCGATTTTTCCGGCGGCGTCTGCGCGTTTGGCCACTGCGATCTTAACCTTTTCTCAGCATCATCGGCGCATGAAGCGGGCTGCAAATACGCAGCACATCGCGAGGGGTCCGATTCATGGGAGCGCCGGGTTCAGGCACCAAAGCGGCTGACCAGCCGTCCGCAGAAGCTTTGCTGACGGCGTTCAAAAAGATCGACGCGGCCGAACGCCGCCGCCACGCGAGTGTCCTGAATTACTGGCTCTCGATTCGCGGCGACAAGGAATTTCCACCGCTGCATGACCTCGACCCGCTCGAGCTGTCGGACGCCGGCCCTCAGTCTATCCTGATGGAGCTGATCAGCGGCGGTCACGATGCGGAAATCCGCCACATGGGCGAAGCGCTGCGCGGGGACGACTGGCCCGAGCGGATCATGGACGCCGACCAGCCGTCGGTCCTGTCCTGCATCGCCAAGAAATTGCCGATCGTCGCCATCTCCCGCGACTTCCTCGCATTCGAAGACGAATTCGACGCCGGGGACGGTCCAACCCGTTGCTGGGTGACACTGTTGCCGCTCAGCGCCGGTGGCGCGTGGGTCGACTATGTCTATGGCCTTGTCAGCCTCGAAGGCCCCGCGGCCAAGGCGGCAAAGCCGAGCAAGGCGAACAAGACCCCCGATCCGGCGCCGGAGATCGCGCCCGAAGTCATCGACGATGTCGAAGAGACATCCGCTGCGGTTGATGAGCCGATCGCTCAAGTGTCCGAATTCGAGGTTGCCGCCGAGGAATCGGAAGCCGCCGTCGAGCAAGTTGAGGACGTCGTGTCCGAATCAGCGCCAGAACCGTTCGATGTCGTCGACGATTACGAAGAGCCATCGTCGTCCCGCACGGCGAAGGCCGCGCCCGGCTTTTCCAAGCTTCTCGATAGCATCGCCGGCCTGACCGGCTTCTACGGCAGCCAGCCGGTCAAGGTTGAGCCGGTCATCGAGACGGCGGAGCAGACTCCGGATTATCCCGAAAGCGATGAGCCCGTTGCAGAAGAACCCGCCGCCGAGAAGGTAGCCGTTGAGGAGCCTGTCGCGCAGGAACCGGTGGCCGAAGAGCAGACCTTCGAACCCGAACCGGAATCTCAACAAGAACAGGTCGCCGTCGCCGAAGAGCGGGCGCAGCCAGTTACCGAATCACCGACCAGAGCATCGGAGGGATCATTGAAGAACAAGCTAGCCGACGTGCGCACCAAGGCCGACGAGGCCCGCCTCGCCAAGATCCGCGCAAACACCGCGCTCTACGAGGGACTAAGCGCCGCCTACGACTTCGCCCTCGATGCGGAAGAGACGCCTGAAGAATATCTCAAGCTCGTCGAAGCCCAAGGCCTGAAAATCCAACTCCGCTCGCCGATGAAGCCGGTCGTGAAGCTGGCCTTCGAGGGCATGTGCGACGACATGACGATCAAGCAGCTCGAGGCCGTCCTGGCGTGGGCGTTCGACGAAGAACTGCCGCGCGGCACGCTTGCCGAGCGAATCGATTCGGCCGGCGGCATCAGCCAGATCCTGAATGAAAAGAAGGCGGCCTAAGCGCCGCCTTCGCTTCTTTCGACAGAAAGTAAAAAGAGTCGCTTAGGCGGCTTTCGAATCCTCGCCGAGGCGAAGTCCCTCGACCACTGCATCCACCGCGCATTTGCGTGACAGGTCGGCTAGGATGGCGATCTGCGTATCGTCTGCCGCCCGGGCGAGTCGGTTGGCCCGGGTCGCAATGCTGCGCAGCTCGGCGATCGCGCTGTCGGGCAGACGCTGCTGATCCGCCAGCAATCGATCGAATACCGCTTGCGAGAGCGGTCGTTCAAACTCCAGGCCGATGAATTCCTGGCAATGCCAGGCCACCCGGCAGAACTGCGTTTCGAGCCCGGCGATGTTGAGCCAGACCCAGCTGTCGTTCTCGACGTTTGAAGTGCACTCGACCCGGCACCCCTTGATCGACATGTCGATAACGCGGGCGCGAACACGGCTCTTCGTGCCGTCGCGCATTGTCGCATTCAATCGGAGAGCCAGCCGGTCGGCGCTGCGGCGTTCGGGCTGGGTTTTTGAAGCTTGAGCCATGGATGCATACCCCTTGGCTCCATTTTGGTCTTTCAATGGTGAACAAATAGTATGTCGAGGCGGGCGAAAAACGCCCGCCCCGTGGGGTGCTTAGCGGACCTGAACGCGGACCACGGGCCGCGCCCATCCGCGTGCCAGCGGGGCATATTTCAACCGCACCTCGGAGACATCGCGGGCGGCGCCGCGAAGATCCAGGTTCCGCGTGCAGGTGCCCGCGCGCATCAGGCTGCGAGTCCCGATATCCTGATGACCGCCGTTGCGGAAGCGGACATCAACGTCGCGCATCTGGATCGGGCCACCGAACACGCAAACCCGCATCTGCCGATACCGCGCAGTGCCCGGCACGCGGATCGAGTCCGTATCGCGCCCGTCGACCGTCTCCACGGCAATAGTGCGCCAATTGTTCGAATGGTGATTGTTCCAGCGCTGCGCATCGGCAGGAGCCGCGGCAGCGACCGCGGCCAAGACAGCGGCGCCGAGCATCAGGGTGCGTGTCATCGTATGTCTCCTTGCATTCACTAACACCCGAACGGGTACGCCCCCTAGGCTGTTGCCCCGCTGAACCCTTGATTCATCTCACCTCAACGAAAGTTAAGCGTGTTGGGGCTGCTTACCCGCACACGGCGCGATCGCCGGTCGAGGATAAGCGGCTGATCGTCGAGGTCGGCGAGGTGCTGATGGCAACCGCTTCAGAGCCGCAGCGCCGCAGCTGGAACCGGACCTTGCGTGAATGAAAGTCGAGCGAGACCCGGCGAAAGGTTTCCAGCAGGTCTGTACCGAGGAGCAGAGCCGGCTCGTCATTCACGCCGAAGACGGTGAACGGCGGCACATCGGCGAAGGCGAGAGGCACATTGCCGAGCGTGACCGAGCCCAGTTTGAGTTCTTTGATTGTCCCGAGTTGCAGGTCGATCGTCTTACCGGTGACCCCCGTCGCCGCCACCGTCCACACCTTTCGGTTCCGGCTGGACTTCAGGAGCTTGTCGCGAAGCGCCAGATTGCCGATCGAGATCTCGGAGCCGGTATCGATGATCGCGTTGAGCCGCAGGCCGCCGGCGCGCACTTCTGTCAGGATAAGTTGCCCGCGTTGCCGCTTTGCTGTGATGACAATCTCGTCTGGGTAACGCGGCGGCGGCTTTGCGGCGTCCTCGACCTTGATGATCCGTGCGTCAAAATCGAGCATGAGGCGCTGGCGGACGAGGGCGTCGATGCCGATCATCCCGTCGCCGCCCAAGTTGCTCTCGCTAAGCGCCGGTAACTCGAGGCTGGTAATGGTACTCGGGCCCAACGTCAGCGACGCGACCTTGACCCGGTCGACCACATTGCGGTCGGTGATGGCGTTCAGCAGTACTGGCGTTCCTGCCGGGAGCTGCAGGTCGCGGGCGAGGCGCAGGCCAACGGCGGACGTATCGGCGCCGCTGTCGACCACGAAATGATACGGGCCGCGTCCATTGACGCGGACCTCGACGGTCATCCGCGTTTCGACCTTGCGGGCGTTGACCTCGTCGCCGCCGATCTGGAGTCCGTTGTCGATCACTGCCGGCGGGAGCGGCGCCATCGTGGACGGTCCCGGCGGTGCCGGACGCGGCCTCCCGACAGGCGGAGGCGCAGCGGATGCAACTCCCCAGGAAATCAGCGCCAAACCACAGGCCTGGCCGAAGCGCACGCCACCTCCCGTTTCAGCGAACCCTGAACAGCTACGCCGACCGAGTTTGGTCGCCTAGCCTTATCCGATGGGCAGCCGCCGCTTTCGACGGGCGGCTGTCAGCGTCCGTCGGGTTGCGTCGGCTTGGTTGCCGGATTGCTTTGTGCCGCGATGTTGTCGACGCGGCTGACCACCGCCTGAAAGTTCTTGATGCATTCGCTCATCAGCGGACCATCGTTGGCGTCGTTGATCGTCGCCATCTGCTGGTCGAACAGGCTCTTCAGCTGAGCGCTGCTCGCCGTCGGGCTGACTCTGCCCAGGTAGAAATTCAGCGCCGCCTGCGCGAGCTGCTTAGCCTGATCGTTCGGTCCAGCACGGGCGAAGGCGCTGCTGAGGACGATGCACCGCGCATCGGTGTTGCTCTGCGCCGTCGCGGCAGTGCCCGAGGCAATCGCCGCCGCCGCGGCAGCGATGCGTACAAGCTTCTTCATCAATCGGGTCTCCATGGACATTCGGCGCGGCGCCTATCAGCGGCAACCAGCACTGACCATGAACAACGCGTCAGGCCGCGCGAGCCTCGGGATATTCTGCAAACACGAGCATGGCCCGGGGATGTAGGCCGTTCACCGCGGCGATCAGCTGTCGTCCAAAGACGTCGAGGCAATGAAGCCCGCGCCCTTCGGGACAGCGGACATCAAGCCCGAAACTGTCCCAGATGGCGTTAGGGTCGCGGCGATACTCGCCGAGCATCGCGAACTGATCTTCCCACTGGTCGCGGGTGAAGCGGTCGCGGACACTGTCGGGCAGCGCCGCATAACGGATATCGTGCTCGGTGATGTTGAACAGCGCCCGCGACGTTTCGTCCACCAGATGCGGCAGCTCTTCAAGTTCGTCGTCCAGCAGGCGGTCGCGGACCCGCATGTCGAGCTGCCGCTCGATTTCGGCAACCCCGGGCAAATCGCGGAACAGGATTGGCGTCATGAAGCTGGAATCAACGAGATTCCAAGGAGTTCCATTGTCCGGCATCGCACACCTCTCCTTCCCATGAGGTCCCGCCGCGCATCATGAATCAGGCGAGTCGCGGAAGGAAGAGTCCGAATACGCTGGCGCCGCGAAAGCTGGGGATAGTCCTCAACGGACTGCGGTCAGCGTGGTGCGATTGCGCGCCAGCCATTCATTCTTGGCGTCGTCGGTGAAGTCGACCTCCTTGAGCGTCACCAACAAGTCGCCGTCGCGGGTGGTGGTGAGCCGGATGGTGGCGGGCCGGTTGTCATCGGTCGCCGTGACGGTTTCGACCAGCGTCCAGTGCGTGGCGTCCTTCGCCGCAGTCAGTTTCAGCGCCGAGGTCTCAACCTCGACCGTCTTGGCCTTCCGAAAGGTGGCGCTGCTTTCATGGGTGCCGTCCGCGGCGAGCATGGAGACTGTGGTGATGCGCACGTTCCCAGTCTTCGGCCCGTCGTCATAATCGGCGGTACGGATCAGCGTGACGCTGTCCCCGCCGTCGCGGACCTCAACCTTCACCGGCAGCCCGAACCATTTGTCTGCCTGGTAATCACGGTATTCGAGCTTACCCTGCCAGCGGCCGACCAGGCTGGAACGGGCAGCGGCAATATCGGGCGCCGCGGCGGCAAACATCAGCAGAGCGATCATCGTCCCCTCCTCGGCGAAGTCTCTGCATCGGACGCATCGTCGGCAATACCGCCTCTAGGACCGTTCGAAAGCGGTGATGATCGGGCAAGGGCCCCTGCGTTTGTGAGCGCAGGCCGTGGCGAGTGCCGACAGCGCGTCGCGGGCTTCGGTCAACTCGGCGATCTTCGCGTCGATCGCAGCGACGCGGTCGCGGGCCAGTTCGCGGGCACGGACCCGGTCGTCGCCGGCGTCGAGGTCGAGCAGCTCCTTGATTTCGGCGAGGGTGAAGCCCGCGGCCTGGGCGCTGCGGATGAAACGCAGGCGTTTGACGTCGGCATCGCCGTACCGGCGCACTTCGCCCGGCGGCCGCGCCGGCTCCGTCAGCAGTCCGCGCCGCTGATAATAACGCACCGTTTCCACCCCGACGCCTGCCGCTGCGGCGAGACCGCCGATCGTGTCCGAAGTTCTCGCTTGATTCCGTACCATGGTACAGGGGTCATACAGCCTTCACGCGGCGCGAATCAACGCGGCGCGGGACAGGAGAAACACCATGACCACCCAGAACGAATTGCAGACCAAGGCTGCCGAACTCGACACCCGCGGCGGGTGCCAGTGCAAACCATGCACCTGCAAGAATTGCAGCTGCTGACCTTGTGACGGGACACCGCCCGGCTGACTGGGCGGTGTCCTGTGCTAGGCGTCTGCCGGCATTGCCGCGTAGGCGGTCAGGATCGATTTGATCAGGCCGGGAAAGCGCGCATCGATCTCCGCGCAGCGCGAATAATTGCGCATCTCGATGCCTACCCGTTCGGAGCGGATCAGACCGGCGTCGCGCAGGATCTTGAAGTGCTGCGACAGCGAGGACTTGGGGATCACCCGGTCGCCTGCATCGGCCATCTGCGAACAGCGCTGGACGCAATCCGCTCCGGCAATCCCGGCGAAGATCGCCGCCCGCTCCGGATCGGCGAGCGCGTGAAGGATCGCCTCAGGCCGGATATCGTCGGCGGAAGGGTGAAGCAGAGGACGCATTTCGATTTTCAAATAGAGGTCCTTGAACCGCTGTTCAACAGTTCCATATTTCTGAACTATCGGAGTAACGGACCGCGGTCGGCCCGTCAGAGCCGATCGGAGAAGGACAGGAAAAATGGGAAAACTGGCAGGCAAGGTCGCGGTCGTGACGGGCGCATCGAAGGGCATCGGTGCGGGCATCGCCAAGGCACTGGCGGCTGAAGGCGCGTCCGTCGTCGTCAATTACGCGTCGAGCAAGGACGGCGCGGACGCCGTCGTCGACACCATCGGCCAGGCGGGCGGCAAGGCCGTCGCGGTGAAGGCCGACGTCTCGAAGGAAGCCGAGGCCAAGGGCCTGGTCGACGCCGCGATCGACGAGTTCGGGCAGCTCGACATCCTCGTCAACAACAGCGGGGTCTATGCCTTTTCGGCCATCGAGGACGTCAGCGAGGACGAGTATCGCCGCCAGTTCGACGTCAACGTGCTCGGCCCGCTGCTGACCACCAAGGCGGCCGTCCCGCACCTCAAGGACGGGGCGAGCGTGATCAACATTTCCAGCAACATCACCAGCGTGCTGGTGCCCCAGTCGGCAATCTACAGCGGCACCAAGGGCGCGCTCGACGCGGTGACGGGCGTGCTGGCCAACGAGCTCGCGCCGCGCGGCATCCGCGTGAACGCGATCCTGCCCGGCTACACCGAAACCGAAGGTACCGGGAATGCCGGCATCAGCGGCACCGAATTCGTCGACCAGCTGGTCGCCCAGACCCCGCTGGCCCGCGCCGGCACGCCCGACGACATCGCCAAGGTCGCGGTGTTCCTGGCGTCCAACGACAGCGGCTGGCTGACCGGGGAGCGCATTGCCGCCAGCGGCGGCATGCGTTGACCGGCCGAGGCGCGCGGCTCTCCTCTCCCCGGGTCGCGCGCCTCCTATCGGGTCTACTCTAGCCCAAGCGCTTGCGGTTGGCGCGGACGCGCTTGCCGTAGGTGCCGATCGCGGCGCGCGCCGCTCCTTCGGGCGATTTCACCCGGCCGCTGGCGACCGCACCGGCAAGCTCGAAACCCGCCTCGACCTTTTCGCTGACCATCCGCTCCGCCTCCCGCACGGCGGGTCGTCCGCCGGCCATCATCCGCCAGCCGCGCATGGTCATCACCATCGCCGCGTCGGCCATCAGGAACGACGTGTCGAGCCAGAGGCGGCTCCAGGCGGCGGCGGTGGCGGCGGGAACGGGGCGGGTCATAAGCGGTATCCTCGATACGACGCGAACGGCCGCGCACCCCATCAACGTGCTGCACTGCAACATGGGTCCGAGCCTTTCGCCAAAGAGGCGGCTTAACAACCTACGGACGCACCCCTAGGGCGGCGGCATGAGCGAAGTCCGCATCCTGGTCGACGCCGACGCCTGCCCGGTGAAGGACGAGGTGTACAAGGTCGCGTGGCGGGGCGCGGTGCCGGTGACGGTGGTCAGCAACGCGCCGATCCGGGTGCCCGATCATGTGCTGATCGAGCGGGTGCTGGTGTCCGACGCCTTCGACGCCGCCGACGACTGGATCGCCGAGCGGGCGGATGCGCGGACGGTGGTCGTCACCGGCGACATCCTGCTGGCCAACCGCTGCCTGAAGCAGGGCGCGACGGTCATCGGCCACAACGGCAAGCCCTTCACCAGCGCCAGCATCGGCGGTGCCATCGCGACGCGCGCCATCATGGCCGACCTCCGCGCGGGGGCCGGCATCACCGGCGGCCCGGCGCCGTTCGCGAAGGCCGACCGCTCACGGTTCCTGCAGGCGCTCGACGAGGCGCTGGTGCGATTGGCGAAGTCCTAAGTCGTCGCTGGCCGCGCCAGGGCCTGCCCGCTTGATTACGCTGGCCCATGGTCCATATCGAAAGCATGACCGAGCATCCCGTCTTCGACCGGTCCCGGCTGCACCCAGGCAGCAGCACCGCACGACTCTAACGCCCTGAGCGGGCCGCTGCCGCGTGGCAGCGCGCTTGGGGCCTCCCATAACCGAGCCGTGTCCGCCCCAGGCGGATGCACTTCGAAAATTCGATGGCGAGCGATGCGCCGCCGGCCCCGAGCCGGCGCGGCCGCCTCGCCAAGGGAGAAGACCAATGAATGCCACCCAACCGGCGACCCACGGACGTCCGCCGATCCATTTGCTGGCGGCGGAGTCGGACATGGTCGCCAGCCTCGCGCTGCGCGCCGAGCATCAGCAGCCGGTGGTCGCCGCCATGCTGCTGGAGGAGATCGAGCGCGCCGAGCTGCACGATGCGGACACGTTGCCCGAAGGCCACGTCGGCCTGAACTCGACCGTCGCCTTCGTCGACGAGCGCACGCACGAGATGCGCGAGCTGAAGCTGGTCATGCCGGGCGAGGCAAACATCGCCGAAGGGCGCATTTCGATCATGACGCCGATGGGCGCCGCGCTGTACGGGCTGGCGGCGGGCCATTCGATCGCCTGGCCCGACCTTCACGGAAACAGCCGGCCGATCCGCATCGTGCGGGTGACGCCGCCCGAGTGAACCCCGGCGCTATTCCGCCTGCAGCGTGTTAATTCCCGCGCTAGCATCTGTTTCCGGCGCGGGCGGCGGCACGTGCCGGTCGCGATAGCTGGGGATGTCGGGCGCGTTGGCCGCGGGCGGGTTGGCCTCCAGCCGCGCGATGTGGCGCTTCATCTCGGCGATCTCGCGCACCTGCGCGTCGATGATCCCGTCGGCCAGCTTGCGCACTTCCGGATCCCTGATGTGCGCCCGCTCGCTGGTCATGATCGCGATCGAATGATGCGGGATCATCGCCTTCATGTAGGCGACGTCGCCCACCGTTTCCTGGCTGCGCACCAGCCACAGAGCGATCGCGAAGACCGCAATGCTGCCGGCGACGATGCCGAGGTTCGCGGCGCGATTCCGGTACATCCCCCACATGAAGCCGATCATGATCAGCGCCATCACCGCGCCCATCAGCAGCGCCATCCACATTCGCGTCTGGCTGAACGCGACATGGTCGAGCGCGTAGGTGTTGAGATACATCAGCCCGAACATCACCACGGTCGAGGTGGCGATCATCGCGGCAAAGCGGCCGTAACCCATGTTCATTGGCAAACCTCCAGCAACGAAACGGTCGGGACCGCTTATGGTGGCGAAGGCTGTTACGCCGGAACGGCGCTGCCGATGGGGCCGATGTCCGCTTCTTCGCCGCGCGAGTAGGTGCCGACGAGGACGCCGGCGGCGAGGATGCGGCCGGACACGTGGTCGATGAAATCGGCGCGGCCGGGGGAGTTCTTGTCGTCGGCCTCCGCGTCGGCGCTCAGCGCGAGGAGCTGGAAGATGTAATCGTGGCTGCCGTGGCCGGTCGGCGGGTCGGGCGGCAGCCAGCCTTCGCCGAAGCCCGAGTTGCGGCCGACGTCCTTGCCGTCCGCGCCCGCGCCGTCGGGGCGGATCGCGCCTTCGGGCAGGCTGCCGAGCGCCGGATCAATGTCGACGACGATGGCATGGACCATCGGCCGCGGCGTCGGCGCGTCGGGATCCTCGACGATCAGCGCCAGGCTGGCCGTCCCCTCCGGCACGCCGCGCCACAGCAAGGGCGGCGACACGCCCTCGCCATCGGCGGTGAAGCGCGGCGGCAAGCGTCCGCCGGGCGCGAAGGCGGGGCTGGTCAGGTCGAGCGAGGCGGCGCCGGCGAGGTCGAGGCGGGCCAGCGTCAGCTTGTCATGCCCGGCGCGGACGTTCGCGAGCGCCGCGCCGAGCCAGTGGGGGATGTGTTCAAGCATGCGGGGGTGAACGCTCCGGTTCCAACCCGGATGCAGTCCTCACCACGTTCTCCGGAGAACCTACCGCCGGAACGTGCTTGGGGATAAGTATCGTTCGTCACTTGTTCCCAGGCCGTGTTCGCGCAATGTTCGCATAGCCAACGTGAGTCGCATTCGCATTTCCGAGGAGATTCGCATGATAACGTAGGAACTTAGATCGCATCACCTGCTCCCACTGACTGACTAACGGGTTGGGTTTAGCTCGGGCTCGCCGGCGGAAACGTAAAGCTTATGCTTGATACCAGAAGCGGGATCATCGGCTCATCGAAAACCTCAGTACGCGCAGGCACGGGAAGCATTCGGCACATCCTCAAGGAGGAGTGGCATATGGATCTTCAGAAGTTCATTCACATGGACGATCGCTGGATGTGGCGGTGGTACATCACCGACCGCCGCGGAGCGCTTTTGTCCATGTCACTTGGACAGTTTTCAACGCGGGAAGAAGCGTTGAGAGACCTTGAAGCCATTCGCCTCGCCATAGCGGCCTAAAAGGAAGCCGAGCGGCTCTCGTTGGCACCGGCGCTTTCTTGGTGAGGTAGTTTGATGGCTGGGAAAAAATTCACGCGATATTTCCGTGACCCCGCATTTCGCGAAGCGGTCGACCAGCAATTCGCGCACGCCGATCAGGCGACCGTCAGTGGGAAATGGATCACTTACGCGATTCACGATCCGACGCTGTCGGATGCCATTGCGAACCGAGTTGAAGGGACGATAATTTACGTTGGCCAATCGAAAGAATTTCGGAAACGCGTTCGGAAGCGTTTTAGAAACGCGGGAACGGCGGTTGGTCGTCCGAAGGACCGCATTGATGGCTCGTGCTACGACATAATGGCGCGAGGCGGCGTTCCGAGATTCTCAGTCTTAGAAACGACCGAAAATGCGCTCGATTCATTAGTCTCAGAGACCAACTGGACGAAGCGTCTTCGAGCGGCCGGTTACAGGCTACTAAATCAATGGACTGAGCAGAAGTTCGGTGGACGTGAAATCGACCGACATACGGTGCCGCACAATTGGATTTGGCCTTTGACAGCAGAGGACGCAGTCGGTTCAAGAATCGATCTGGTAGTTAGCGATCTGGAGTGTCCCGATCAGATGGTAGCTGATCTAGCCGCTTTTCCTCCGAACACCCGCCTTCGAGAAATTCGTGACTTGTTGAAAGGCAAAGGGCGTCAATCGAGGATCGTCGTTCGATAGTAGGACCGCCCTAAATATTCGTCTGCTCCGGCGGCACGTTCGCCGGCAGCCGCGCGGCGCAGGTTGGGTGCTTGCGCAGCTCCAGGTCGGCGCCGAGGCCGTAGCAACTCATCGAGATCGACCCCATCGAATAGCCGCGCACCAGCGGCTCGAGCGCGGCGCCTTCGGCTTCGGCAAGGCCGGCGAGATAGAGCATCGGGATGAAATGGTCGGGCGTCGGCACGGCCAGGCGGTAATCGGGGTGCTCGGCGAGCTTCAGGATGTCGCCGGGGGCGCTCGTCAGCCGGTCGGCGGCGGCATCGTCGAAGCGCTCGGCCCAGTCGGTGCCGAGGTCGGGCTCGTTCCACTGCAGGCGGCCGAGGTTGTGGACGATGTTGCCGCTGCCGACGATCATCACGCCGCGGTCGCGTAAAGGCGCGAGGCGGCGCGCGAGGGCGAGGTGATAATCGAGCGGGCGGGTCGCGTTGATCGACAGCTGCAGCACCGGAATGTCGGCCCCGGGGTAGAGATGCGCCAGCACCGACCAGGTGCCGTGGTCGAGGCCCCACTGGTCGCGGTCGAGGCCGACCCATTCCGGCTTGACCGTCTCGACGATCTCCGCGGCGAGATTGGGGTCGCCGGCGGCGGGATAGTCGAACGCGAACAACTCCGGCGGGAAGCCGTAGAAATCGTGGATGGTGCGCGGGCGCGGCATGGCGGTGACGGCGGTCGCGCCGAAATACCAGTGGGCGGAGACGCAGAGGATCGCCCGCGGGCGCGGCAGGTGCCGGCCGAACGCGCGCCATGCCTCGGTGTAGCCGTTCAACTCCAGCGTGTTCATCGGGCTGCCGTGGCCGATGAAGAGGGCGGGAGTGCGGGTAGCTGTCACGCGCGGACTAAGGTCAGGGTTTGGCGAGGAAGTCGCGGACGAGCTTCACGGTGGCGGCGGGATTCTCTTCCATGATCCAGTGGCCGGATGCGGGGACGATGCCGCCGGTGACGTCGGTCGCGCCGGCGCGCATTACCTCGGCCATTTGCGTGCCGAAGCTCTTTTCTCCGCCGAGCGCGAGGACGGGCATGGCGAGCTTGCCCTTGGCCGCGAGCCAGGCGCGGTTGTCGACCGCGTCCTGGTCGAAGGCGTGGAACTGCTCGAAGCCCGAATGCATCGCGCCGGGGAGGGCATAGAGTTTCGCGTAATGCTGGCGGCTGGCCTCGTCGAAATGCTTGGGGTCGGCGGAGAATTCGTTCCAGAAGCGGTCGAGGTAGATGCGCTCGCGGCCGGCGACGAGCCGCTCCATGTCCGGACCGCCGAAGCGGAAGTGCCAGAGGAGCGGGTTCTGGATGATCTGCTCCCACGGGCCGACGCCGGGGACCGGCGCGTCGATCAGCGCCCAGCGCCGGACGCGATCGGGATGCTCCATGGCGAAGGCGAAGCCGACCATGTTGCCGATGTCGTGGGTGACGACGTCGGCTTTGGCGACGTGCAGCGCGTCGAGCACGCCGGCGACGTCCTCGCCCTGCGTCTTCTTGTCGAACCCCGACTTGGGCTTGGCGGACAGGCCCATGCCGCGGAGGTCGGGGACGATGACCTGGTGATCGCGCACCAGCTCGGCGGCGAGCGGGGACCACATATCGCCGGTCTCGCCATAGCCGTGGAGCAGGACCACGGCCGGGCCCTTGCCGCCGACGCGCACGTGGATGGTGGTGCCGTTGGTGGCGATTTCCTGGGTATGGAAGGACGCCGGATACGGCGGGACGGCAGCGGCGGCCGGAACAGCGAAAGCGACGGAAACGGCGACGAGCGCCGCGCGGATGGACATGCCCCTTCTCCCTCAAACGAGGTGGATGCAGCGGACGCCCATACGCGACTCGACGACGCAACTTGCGTCGTTGTCATAGGGTGAAACATCCGTGGCCGAAATGCACTTGAGTCCGACGCTCGGCCGCCCTGGCACGGGCCCTGTCAG
Source organism: Sphingomonas flavescens (assembly GCF_030866745.1). Lineage (NCBI taxonomy): Bacteria > Pseudomonadati > Pseudomonadota > Alphaproteobacteria > Sphingomonadales > Sphingomonadaceae > Sphingomonas > Sphingomonas flavescens. Next base: position 1,838,605 of record NZ_CP133016.1, read on the forward strand.
CTTGCCTGTTTCGCCTTATGCTCGGCGATCAGGCGGTCGAGCTCCTCGATCCGCTGGCGTTCGCGCGAGCCCTTGGGCAGGCCCTTGAGGCGGCAGGTGGCCCACAGGGTCTTGCGTTCGGACTCCAGCGCCTTGGCGTAGAGGTCGGCCATCAGTCGTGGGTCCGGTCGCCCGCGCCGATGTACAGCTCGCGCCCGGTCTCCTCGTAGACGCGGCTCATCTCCGCCATGCCGGCTTCGGCATCGGCGGGCAGGCCGTCGGACTTGCCGCGGTCAGGGTTCTCGGTCGTCGGCATGGGCGGGTTGAGGCGCGCGAACTCGCGGACTTCCTGGCTGATCTTCATCGAGCAGAACTTGGGGCCGCACATGCTGCAGAAGTGCGCGGTCTTGGCGCCTTCGGCGGGCAGCGTCTGGTCGTGATATTGCTCCGCCGTCTCGGGGTCGAGCGACAGGTTGAACTGGTCGCGCCAGCGGAACTCGAAGCGGGCGCGGCTGAGCGCGTCGTCGTGCAGGCGCGCGGCGGGGTGGCCCTTGGCGAGGTCCGCGGCGTGGGCAGCGAGCTTGTAGGTGACGACGCCGACCTTGACGTCGTCGCGGTCGGGCAGGCCGAGATGCTCCTTGGGCGTGACGTAGCAAAGCATGGCGGTGCCGAACCAGCCGATCATCGCGGCGCCGATGCCGCTGGTGATGTGGTCGTAGCCGGGGGCGACGTCGGTCACGAGCGGCCCGAGGGTGTAGAAGGGCGCCTCGCCGCAGCTTTCCAGCTGCTTGTCCATGTTCTCCTTGACCTTGTGCATCGGCACGTGGCCGGGACCCTCGATCATCACCTGGCAGTCGTGCTCCCAGGCTTTCTTCGTCAGCTCGCCGAGCGTGTAGAGTTCGGCGAACTGTGCCTCGTCATTGGCGTCGGCGGTGCTGCCGGGGCGGAGGCCGTCGCCGAGGCTGAAGGCGATGTCGTAGGCCTTCATGATCTCGCAGATTTCGTCGAAGCGTTCGTAGAGGAAGCTCTCGCGGTGGTGGGCGAGGCACCATTTGGCCATGATCGAGCCGCCGCGGCTGACGATGCCGGTGACGCGGTTTGCGGCCAACGGGACGTAGGGCAGGCGGACGCCTGCGTGGATGGTGAAATAGTCGACGCCCTGCTCGGCCTGTTCGACGAGGGTGTCGCGATAGACGTCCCAGGTCAGGTCCTCGGCGATGCCGCCGACCTTTTCCAGCGCCTGGTAGATGGGGACGGTGCCGATCGGCACGGGCGAGTTGCGGATGATCCATTCGCGCGTGTCGTGGATGTTGCGGCCGGTCGAGAGGTCCATGACCGTGTCGGCGCCCCAGCGGATCGCCCACACCATCTTGTCGACCTCGGACGCAACATCCGAGGCTACGGCGCTGTTGCCGATGTTGGCGTTGATCTTGACCAGGAAGTTGCGGCCGATCGCCATCGGCTCGGATTCCGGGTGGTTGATGTTGTTGGGGATGATGGCGCGTCCGCGCGCGATCTCGTCGCGGACGAATTCGGGCGTGACGAAGTCGGGGATGGCAGCGCCGAAGCTTTCGCCGTCGCGGATTTGGTTCAGCGCGGCTTCGCGGCCGAGGTTCTCGCGGTGGGCGACATATTCCATCTCCGGCGTGATGATTCCGCGCCGCGCATAGTGCATCTGCGTGACGTTCGCCCCAGCCTTGGCGCGAAGAACCTTTTTCCGAACGTTTGGAAAGGGTTGCACCCCGCCGGACCGGTCGGGGCCAAGCTGTCCGTTGTCTTCCGGCAGCACTTCCCGCTGCGCCACTTCCTCGACGTCGCCGCGGGCCCGTATCCACTCGCGCCGCAGCTCCGGCAGGCCGGCCATAATGTCGATCCGTACGTTCGGGTCGGTGTAGGGGCCGCTGGTGTCATAAAGGACGACGGGCGGCTCTCCGGAGGAGGGCTCGAGATCGACGGCGCGCATCGCGACGCCGAGGGGGCCGACGTGGATCTTGCGGCTGCCGCGGATCGAGCCGGTGGTGACTTTGAGTTCGGTGCGCGCGGGAACGTCCGCCATTTGACTCTCCTTCTCCCTACGCCGGTGTGAGCCGGATCAGGTTCGATGGGTCCCGGCACCATGCCGATCTCAGCCGCTTGGCGGCTCCCCAGGGAAGAGTCGTCCTTAGGCCGGGCGGCCGGCCGGCGCTAGGCTATCGTTGGCCCGCGACGGCGCGGGCTTCGGTGGGCGAGACGACGCCGTCGCGGTTGGTGTCGGCGCGATTGAACTTGGCGAGGTCGGGCGCGCGAAACTCGTTGGCATCGACAGTTCCGTTGCGATTGGTATCGAGCTTGGCGAGCAGCTGATCAGGGGTTTCCGCGGTATTGATATTGGGCATCGCCGCCTGGAACTCTGCAAGGCTGAGCGAGCCATTCTTGTTGGTATCGAGCTGCCGGAACTTGGCGGCGAGCTGCTGCTGGATCCGCTGGCGCGCCACGGCAAGCTCACGCTGCTGGGCGGCGGCCATTTCCTTGCGGTCGATCTTGCCGTCGCGGTTGAGGTCGACGGCGGCGAAGCGGGCGCTGTTGGCCTTCAGGAATTCGGCCCGGCTCACCGGCCGGGGTGCCGCCTGCGCAATCAGCGGAGAGGCGGCCGTCATGATCAGTGCGGCAAACGCCAGTTTCATCCTCACGCGATACTCTCCTTCGGCGGCGAATGGCCGCGAGTGACAAGTTCGCACGAAGCGGGCACATCGCGCAATCGATGAGCAGTCCCCTGTCCCATCTCGACCGGCTCGAGGCGGAAAGCATCTTCATCCTGCGCGAAACGGTCGCGGAAAGCGCGCGGCCGGTGATGCTCTACTCGATGGGCAAGGACAGCGCGGTGATGCTGCACCTGGCGCGCAAGGCGTTCTTTCCGGGGCCGCTGCCGTTCCCGCTGTTGCACGTCGATACGACGTGGAAGTTCCGCGACATGTACGTAGAGCGCGACCGTGTGGCGGCGCTGCCGGGCGTACGGCTGATCGTGCATCAGAACTTGGACGCGGTGGCGCGGGGGATCAACCCGTTCGACCACGGGCCGATGCACACCGATTTGTGGAAGACCGAGGGGCTGAAGCAGGCGCTGGATGCCGGCAAGTTCGATGCGGCGTTCGGCGGTGCTCGGCGCGACGAGGAAAAGAGCCGGGCGAAGGAGCGGGTGTTCAGCTTCCGCGACCGGAATCATCGGTGGGACCCGAAGCGCCAGCGCCCGGAGCTGTGGTCGCTGTACAATGCGCGCATCGCGGCGGGCGAAAGCATGCGGGTGTTCCCGCTCAGCAACTGGACCGAGCTCGACGTGTGGGAATATGTGATGCGCGAGGGGATCGAGGTGGTCCCGCTCTACTTCGCCGCGGCGCGCCCGACGGTGGTTCGCGACGGCCTGATCCTGATGGTGGACGATGAGCGGATGCGGCTGGCCGACGGCGAGCAGGTCGAGACGCGCACCGTGCGATTTCGGACGCTGGGCTGTTACCCGCTGTCGGGCGCAGTGGAGAGCGACGCGGCAAGTGTCGAGGACATCGTCGCCGAGATGCTGGCGAGCTCGACCAGCGAGCGGCAGGGCCGCGCCATTGATCGCGACGCGGGCAGCGGATCGATGGAGAAGAAGAAGCAGGAGGGGTATTTCTGATGCGCCTCGTCGTGCCAGCGAAGGCTGGCATCCATGTCGCGAAGATTATTGCACGCGAGCCGACCTGGACCCCAGCCTTCGCTGGGGTGACGGTCTAAAATGACCGCGCCTGCCGACGTCCGTGCCTGGCTGGCCGAACAGGAGCGGAAGGAGCGGCTGCGCTTCCTCACCTGCGGCAGCGTCGATGACGGCAAGTCCACGCTGATCGGGCGGCTGCTGTACGAGACGCGGCAGATCTTCGACGACCAGCTGGCGGCGCTGGAGGCGGACAGCAAGCGGCACGGGACGCAGGGCGAAGCCGTCGATCTGGCGCTGCTCGTCGACGGGCTGGCGGCGGAACGCGAGCAGGGCATCACCATCGACGTCGCCTATCGCTATTTCGCGAGCGAGCGGCGCAAGTTCATCGTCGCCGATACGCCGGGCCACGAGCAATATACGCGCAATATGGTCACCGGCGCGTCGACCGCCGACCTGGCAGTAGTGCTGGTCGATGCGCGCAAAGGCGTGCTGACCCAGACGCGGCGGCATTCGTACCTCGCGCGCCTGCTTGGCATCCGGCGGACCGTGCTGGCGGTGAACAAGATGGACCTGGTCGATTTCGACCAGGCGGCGTTCGCGGCGATCACTGCCGACTATCGCGCCTTTGCCGAGCAGGTCGGTATCGAGGGGTGGACGGCGATCCCGCTGTCGGGATTGACCGGCGACAATGTCGTGCAGCGCGGAACGGCGATGCCGTGGTTCGACGGGCCGAGCCTGCTCGAGCATCTCGATACCATCCCGCTCGATGCTGATGCGGATGCCGACAAGCCGCTGCGCATGCCGGTGCAGCGGGTGAGCCGGCCCAGTCACGAGTTCCGCGGTTTTACCGGCCAGATTGCCTCAGGCGTTGTGACGCGGTCGCAAGATATTCGCGTGCTGCCGTCAGGCAGGACGACGCGGATCGAGCGGATCGTCACCGCCGACGGCGACTTGGAGCGCGCCGTTGCCGGTCAGTCGGTGACGCTGACCTTCACGCACGAAGTGGACTGCTCGCGCGGCGACGTGATCGCGGCAGCGGATGCGCCGCCCGAAGTGGCCGACCAGTTCGAAGCAACAATCGTCTGGATGGACGAGCAAGAATTGCTGCCCGGGCGTGGTTACTGGCTGAAGCTCGGTACCCAGCTGGTGACCGCGACGGTTCAGGCGCCCAAGTACGAGATCAACGTCAACACGCTGGAGCATCTGGCGGCGCAGACGCTGGAGCTGAATGCCATCGGCGTCGCGACCATCGCTACCGATCGCGAACTGGTGTTCGAGCCTTATGCGGTGGATGGGGGATCGCCTAACCGCGTGTCCCCTAATCGTGTTTTGGGCGGCTTCATCCTGATCGACAAGCTGACCAATGCGACGGTGGCCGCTGGAATGCTGCACTTCGCGCTGCGGCGGGCGCTCAACATCCACCGCCAGCCGCTGGAAGTCAGCCGGGAGACGCATGCGGCGCTGCTGGGCCAGAAACCGGCGGTGCTGTGGTTCACGGGACTGTCTGGGTCGGGCAAGTCGACCATTGCCAATATGGTCGAAAAGAAGTTGGCGGCGCGTGGGCGCCATACCTTCCTGCTGGACGGCGACAATGTGCGTCATGGCCTCAACCGTGACCTTGGCTTCACCGAGGCTGACCGCATCGAGAACGTCCGCCGCGTGGGCGAGGTGGCGCGGCTGATGGCCGACGCGGGCCTGATCGTGCTGACCGCGTTCATATCGCCCTTCCGGGCCGAGCGTGAGCTGGTCCGGCGGATGCTGCCGGAAGGCGAGTTCTTCGAGATCTTCGTCGACACGCCGCTGGCGGAAGCGGAGCGCCGGGACGTCAAGGGTCTCTACGCCAAGGCGAGGAGCGGTGAGCTCAAGAATTTCACGGGGATCGACAGTCCGTACGAGCGGCCCGAGCAGCCCGACATCCGGATCGACACCACCATGACTAGCGTCGAAGAAGCGGCCGAAATGATCGTGGAGCGGTTGCTGTTGCGGCACTGACGCCACAGTGCGCACACGATCGCAACGGATGTGCAACTAAATGCAATCGCGGCTGTTTGGGGCCAGATGAAAAATCTTCTGATCGGCTTGGCCGCGCTTCTGCCAGCCTGGGGCGCAGCCGACGCTCAGGAAAATCGGGACATTCGGGTGCGGGTCGGGATCGGTCCGCAGATCGAGCCGAAATACATCGGCGCCGACAGTTACAAGATTGCCCCGCTTTTCCATTTCAAGATCGCGCACGGCGACAAGCAGTTTGGCTTTAGCGCGCCTGACGACGGGCCGAGCCTTGGGATTGTATCGTCGGACGGCTTCAAGCTGGGTGTCACCGGGAAAATCCAGGGCAAGCGCAAGGCGTCCGACGTCGGCGCTGCCGTGGGCGACGTGAAGACGACCTATGAACTCGGCGGCTTCGCGCAGTACGAATGGCAGGATAGCCTGCGTGTTCGCGCCAAGCTGCTCAAAGGCCTGAATGGCCATGACGGTGTGGTCGGCGAGGTCAGCGCCGACAAGATCTGGCGCGACGGCGACCGATATGTGTTTTCGGTTGGGCCGCGGGTGATGTTTTCGGACGCGAAGTTTCAGCGCGCTTATTTTGGCGTCACGCCCGCCGTGGCCTCGGTCACCGGATTACCGGCCTACCGCCCCGGGAGTGGCATCTACGCCGCTGCCGCGGCTGCCGGTGCGACCTATGCGCTCAGCAACAATTGGGGGCTATTCGGCTACGCGCGATACGAACGGCTGGTCGGCGATGCCGCCAAGTCGCCGATCGTGCGGCAGTTCGGATCGCGCAACCAGCTGTCGGCCGGCGGCGGGGTGAACTACACCTTCACGATCCACCGGTCGCCCAAATAGGCGGCCAGCAGCCGCGGCTCAGTCGTATTCGCCCGGCGCCGTAGTTTAGTCGCCCTCGCCCGGCTCCGGGCTGAAGTATTTGTCGTACTTGCCTTCTTCGCCCTTGTGCTCGTCGGCGTCGGCGGGGCTGTCCTTCTTGCGCGTGATGTTCGGCCAGCTGGACGAGAAATTGGCGTTGACCTCGAGCCACTTTTCGAGCCCGCTTTCGGTGTCCGGCAGGATGGCCTCGGCCGGACATTCCGGCTCGCACACGCCGCAGTCGATGCACTCGTTGGGGTTGATGACGAGCATGTTCTCGCCCTCGTAGAAGCAGTCGACCGGACAGACCTCGACGCAGTCCATGTACTTACAGCGGATGCAGGCGTCGGTAACGACGTAGGTCATGTGTTCAGGCTCCCTTTGCCGCTTCGCTAGGTCGCGGGTTTCGGCTCGTCAACGCCCAGTTCCTCGTAGTGGGTGCGAGCTTCGGTCGCGGGCCCGCGGCGGTCCGGCAAGCTGAGCACGCGCAGGATACGAATGCGGTCGTGAAGCGGAAAGGCGATGACGCTGCCGACGCGAACTTCCTCAGCGGTCTTGGTGATCCGCTTGCCGTCGATGCGGACATGGCCCTCTTCGACCAGCGACTGGGCGAGAGTGCGGCTCTTGAGCAGACGGATGCAGTGCAGGAAGCGGTCGATCCTCACTTCTTGAGCTTTGCCAGTTCGGCGAACGCGTTGGTCCCGGGGCGCCAGGCGTCGGGACGCGATCCGCGCCGGCCGTGCCACTTCCACGCATCGCCAGCACGGGCAAAGCCGATGTCATTCATCAGCCGCGACAGAGCTTCGTCGTCGAGGCCGACGGATATCGCGAGATCGCGGTCGACAGGATCGTTGCCGCCGGCGGAGCGAACCTTGCGGGCATGGCTGGCGAGGCGGTCGGCGAGGTCGATGCGCAGCCAGGTCTTGCCGAGGCGGCGGTAGGCTAGCGCCGCGCCGCGCGGGTCCGCGTCCGCCGTGAGCGTCGCTGCGCCGGGGGCGGGTAGCGTCGGCATCGGCTGGCCCTGCTTCACGGCGAGAAGCGCGGCACGCCAATATTGCGCGGCGGGCTTCAGCAGCAGCGGCAGGAACACGTCCAGAGGGCCGAGGCGGACCCTCAGACGGTGTACGGCTTGGCGATCGGCTTGTTCGAGATGGGCGATGGCACTGAGCGCAGTCTTTCGCGGAAGGTGACCGCCTGCGTCGGCCAGCATGGCGGCGAGCGCACGGACCGAGGACGGCGTCGCCGGATCGCCAGCGGCAGCGGCCAGCTGCTTTAGCGAGCCGAGGTGCCGACCAATCTGTGTTTCGAGCCACGCTTCAAGGCGTTGCCGAAGCGCTGCGCGTGCCGGAGCGGATAGGCGGTCGAGGGCGCGCGCGGTGCGGAGGGCGGGTTCGAGGAGCGAGCGGCCGGGCGCCAGGCGGGCGAGGACATGACCTTCCCAGCAGACGGCCAGGCCGCCGGTATCCTCGATGATCAGCTGGAATGTTTCATCCTTCGCCTCGACCAGCGCCTTGGCGCGGCGGTCGAGCTCGTCGCCTAGGCGGCGCTCGGCGGCGGCGAGGAGCAGGCGCTTGTCGGCGAGCTTGGCGGAGGGGTCGACGCGGAAGTCGAACCCGGTGAGATGGCCGATGGGCTCGGGGCCCACGCTGACCTCGCCATCGGCGGCGACGGTCACCGGCAGCGCGTCGGCGCCGCGGGCGCCGATGTCGCGGACGAGGACGGAGGTGCGGCGATCGACGAAGCGCTGGGTGAGCCGCTCGTGCAGCGCGTCACTCAGCCGCGCCTCGACCTCGCGGGTGCGGTCGGCCCATTTGACCGGCTCCTTCAGCCAGTCGGCGCGGTGCGCGATGTAGGCCCAGCTGCGGATGCCGGCGAGGCGGTCAGCGAGGGCCTCGATATCGCCGCTCATGTTATCGAGCCGGGCAACCTCCGCGGCGAACCATTCGTGAGGGACGTGGCCGCCTTCGCCAATGTAGCTGAACAGGCGGCGGACCATGCGCGCGTGGTGCATCGGCCCGACCTTGCGGAAGTCGGGCAGGCCGCAGACGGCCCACAGGCGACGGGCGTGAATGCCGCGCCGGGCGGCGATGGCGGGGTCTTCGGCGACTAGTTTCAGCACCGAGAGGTCGATCGCTTCGGGCGCTGAGCGCAAAATCGGGTCGTCGCTCTTCTGTTCGAGACTTTTGATCAGCGCGCGGACGTCGGTGAAGTCGAGGTTTGCGTTGCGCCAGTAGAGGCTGTCGAGGGGCCGGAAGCGATGGTCTTCGATCGCGTTGACCTCTTCCTCGGAAAAGCCGCCGCTCTCTTCGGTCAGGCCAAGCGTGCCGAAGGTGCCGTCCTTCTGGTGGCGCCCGGCGCGACCGGCGATCTGCGCCATTTCGGGGATCGTCAGGCGGCGGTCGCGGCGCCCGTCAAACTTCTCCAGGCCGGCAAAGGCGACGTGCGTGACGTCCATGTTGAGGCCCATGCCGATGGCATCGGTAGCGACCAGATAATCGACCTCGCCGCGCTGGAACATGGCAACCTGGGCGTTGCGCGTGGCGGGCGAAAGCGCGCCCATGACCACTGCGGCGCCGCCCTTGAAGCGGCGGAGCATCTCGGCAAGCGCGTACACCTGCTCGGCGGAGAAGGCGACGACGGCTGAGCGCGGCGGCAGGCGCGAGAGCTTGACGCTGCCGGCGTAACGGAGGGTGGAAAAGCGCGGGCGGCTGACGATCTCGGCCTCGGGCAGCAGCTCGCGGATGATCGGCCGCAGCGTGTCCGAGCCGAGGATGAGCGTCTCCTCGCGGCCGCGGGCGCGGAGCAGGCGGTCGGTGAAGACGTGCCCGCGTTCCGGGTCGATGCCGAGTTGCGCCTCATCGATCGCCGCGAAGGCGAAGTCGCGATTTTGCTCGCCCTCGTGATGGCTGGCGCCGCCGGGGACGGGCATGCTCTCGGCGGTGCACAGGAAATAGCGGGCCGTGGGCGGAACGATGCGTTCCTCGCCAGTCAGCAGTGCGACCTGCTTTTCGCCCTTTAGGGCGACGACGCGGTCGTAGACTTCACGCGCTAGGAGACGCAGCGGGAAGCCGATGACGCCCGAGGAGTGAGCGCACATGCGTTCGATCGCGAGGTACGTCTTCCCCGTGTTGGTCGGCCCGAGGATCGCCCGGACCGTAGCGTCTGAACGCGGCGCCATCATGTTCGAATGTGGCAGCGCGGGAAGGAAGCGCAAGGTTCCTTCGACGAGTGGATTAGGTCCGTCTTAACCTCGATTTGGCATCAGAGAGGGGTGCTGACGTCACGCAACCTGTTCGGCTGGAAAAGCGCCGGCTTGGCCGCCCTGCTGTGCAGCGGCGTCGCTTGGGCCTCGCTTCCGCGCCCCGCGGTGGGGGCGGCGACCGACGATCAACGGCAGTGGCATGCGCTTGGCGTCGCATCGATGTCCGGCGGCAGCGCGACAGGAATGCCGATGGCGCCGACGGCTGCGGTCGAAACGGTGGATTTCGTGCCCAAGCGGGCGGTGAAATTTGCCGAACCGGCGGTTGCGCCGAAGCGGGCGGTGATTGCCGCAAGCCCGCTGCGCATTCGCGGCCGGGCCGGCGACGGGCTCTATTGGGCATTGCGCGCGGCGGGCGCTTCACCGGAGGTGGCGGCGCAGTATCTGACGGCGCTCGCGACGCAGATCGACGTCGGTGAGATCGGGGCCGGTGATGGGTTCGACCTGGTGCTCAACGCGGACCGCCAGTTGCTTTATGCCGGACTGAACCGGCTCGGTGGGTCGTCGCTGCAACTGGTGCGGTGGACGGCCAACGGCCGCAGCGAATGGATCGACGCGGCGAACGCGGAACGGCCCGCGCCGGTGCAGAGCGGCCTGGTGATGCCGGCGAACGGCCCGATCACGTCCTACTTCGGCTATCGCTATCACCCGATCCTGCATTTTACGCGATTCCACGCGGGCGTGGATATCGGTGCGAGTTGGGGCAGCCCGATTGTCGCCGCCGCAGATGGACAAGTTGCCGCAGCCGGCTGGGCCGGCGGCTACGGTCGACAGGTCCAGATCGCGCACGGCGGCGGCATCGTCAGCACTTACAGCCACATGAGCGACATCGTCGCGCAGCCGGGCAGCTACGTTCGTCGCGGGCAGGTGATCGGCTATGTCGGATCGTCGGGGCTATCGACCGGGCCGCACCTCCATTTCGAAGTCAAGCAGAGCGGTCAGCCGGTCAATCCGCTCGGCGTCCGGCTGGTCAGCGCGCCGGTCGTCGACACGCGCCTTGCCGAAGCATTAAAGGCGCGGCTCAAGGCCTTACTGACGGTCGGGATCAAACGGGCCTAGACGCGAGCCGGCCAGAACGACCGGTTGAACAGGTGAATGCCGGCGGCGACGCCGAGCACGGGCGCCACCAGGTTCACGAACGGGATCAGGAACAGCACGCTGACCAGCACGCCGAGCAGATGCTGCTCGCCGCGCTTTGCGCGCAGCCAGGTCCGGCGGGATACGCGGTCGCCGTGACGCGCCGCGGCCAGCTCGCCGATGTCGCGGCCGAACGCAAAGCCGTTGACGATCACAAACAGAATGAATGGCCCGACGCCGGTGATCAGCAGCAGGATGTAAAAGGGTGCGGCAATCAGATTGAACAGGAACAGCCGGCCGGCGGAACGAAGACCCATCCCCAGTCCGGCCAAGATGCCGATTGGGTGGGCAGCCCGGGCCGCTTCCGGATAATGCAGTTCCTCAATGGTCCGGCCGATCTTGTCGGCGAAAGTCATGATTACTGCCAGCGCGACTGCGGGGAAGAGGAACCAGCCGGCTAAGAGGGTCAGGAGGAGCGCGCCGATGCCGCCGCTGCCGGCATCCAGCGGGCAGCTGTCGAGCCCGATTGCGGCGCAAGGGTCGGCTCCGTTCAACAGCCAGACCAGCACCGCCGCGAGCAGCGCGAAGATCGCCAGCGTGATGAGAAGCGCCTGGAACATGATCGCCATGACGCGGCGATTGCCGAGGTCGGCTAAAGCGAGGCTTAGAGCGCGCAACATGGTTGGGGAGGTGCCAGAACTTCCACCGCAGTGCCAGCCACGGGCGGTGGGTAGAAAATGCCAATCGCGTTGCCGAGCCGAAAAAGCTTTGCCGCCAACTATTTGCTGATTATGGTTAACTTAAATTTACTCGGGGGCGAGTCTTATGCGTAAATTTGCTTGGCGTGCGTTAGCGTGTGCAATCCTCACGGCGGGGATCTGGGCTCAGCCCGCAATTGCGGGTCGCACCGTGATCGATGGCGGCGCGAATTGGATGCTTTCCGGCTACTGCAGTCCCAAGACCGATGGGAGTTGCACGCCCTACACGTTCGCGACGCCGCTCAGCATCGGCGGGACATCGTACAGCCAATTCTATGTCAACAGTAACGGCACGGTCTCGCTAGGATCGATCCAGTCTTTCCTGACGCCGCAGGTGAATGGCGATACCTCGACGGTTCAGACGCAACTTTCCGCCTACGCGCCTACGCCGGTCTTCAGCGCGCGTTTCGTGGACGGGCCGGGCGTCGAAGATTTTTTTGGCGGCGGTGGATACGACGGGACCTACGTCGCCGATACGTCGATCAATTCGAACGGCTTCACGGTGTCTTTTTACGGATGCACCAACCCGCTGAATTGTGGACAGCGTAGCATCGATCTTGTCCAGAACGCCACGTTCAGTCAGCAGTCCTACGACAATTTCGGTTTATCGAAGACGATCGTCGACGCCTCGACGTTGAGCGACCCCAACGCCACGCTTCAGCAGAGGTTCGACTCGGGCAAGGCCAACCTCCTGGCGGGTTATTCGACCTCGCTGCGCGTTTACACGATCACGCTGATCGAACTGCTTGACGGGTTCCAGGTCAACTATTCTTACAATGCCGCAGCTCAGCTGGTCTCGGGCACGTACGGATTCAACTTGCCGAATGCTCAGGTCCAGGAGACGGGGCCGCTGCAAAATCGATCGTACCTGTTCGACAGCCGCGGGTCGTTGATTGGCGCGGTTCCGGAGCCGGCGACGTGGTTGACGATGCTGCTCGGCTTCGCCGGAATTGGAATAGCGGTGCGCCGGCGACGCGCGAAGTCCGTTCCCGCCTGATTGCCGACACGGCGAGAGCTGATGCGGTACTCCGCGTTTATCAGCTACAATCACAAGGATCGCCGATGGGCTGCGTGGCTCCATCGCGAATTGGAGCGCTACCGCCTACCGAAAGCGATGGTCGGCCGGCCGACGTCCTGGGGGACGCTCGAGCGCCGACTGCCGCCCGTCTTCCAGGATCGCGAAGAACTGGCGGCCTCGGCCAACCTAGCCGATTCGGTTCGACAGGCCTTGGAAGAGTCGGCCAGCCTGATCGTCATCTGCTCGCGCAATGGCGCAGCTTCGCGCTGGGTTAACGAAGAGGTTCGAACCTTTGCCGCGCTCGGGCGAGCGGGGAGCATCCAATGTTTGCTGGTGCCGGAGGCCGACGGCTCGGCCGTTCCCGGCGAAAGCTTTTTTCCGCCTGCGCTTTTGGAGCTCGGCGGGGAGCCACTTGCGGCGGACGCGCGCAAGTCCGGGGACGGCCGACGCAACGCATTTCTCAAGCTCGTCGCCGGGGTCGTCGGCGCGCGCTACGACGATCTACGGCAGCGAGAGCAGCACAGGCGCCAACGGCGGTTGCTTGCGCTGGCGGCCGCAGCCACCGTCGGGTTCGTCATCATGACCGGCCTTGCCGGCTTCGCTCTCGTATCGCGCGCGCAAGCTGTCCGAGAGCGCGACATCGCTCGGCAGAAGACCATGACCGCCGAGCGCACGACGGACTTCGTGAAGGGGCTCTTCGCGGTCGCGGATCCACAGGAGGCGCAGGGCGATAAGGTGACGGTGGTCGAAGCGCTGGACAAGGGCGCGCGGCAGCTGGACGGCGCACTCTCCAATGAGCCTGACGTGAAGGCGGAACTCATCAGCACGCTTAGCGACGTCTACATGGGGCTCGGCTCATTCCGCCGAGCGGACGAACTGATCAGGCGATCTTTTGCATTGCCGGTGGCCCGTGGCGAAACGCGCGTTCGCCAGTTGGCCACCTTTGCGACATCGCGATCGCAACAAGGTGAATATGAGCAGGCGCAGCAACTTTTCGGCAAAGCACTGGCCGGGATTGGCGACCCGGCCCAATTGGTCGACACCGGACTCTATTCGCGCATTCTCATCGGACGGGCCGAGGCCCTTTCGAAGCTAGACCGCTTCGATGATGCGCGACCGCTCATCAACAAAGCGTTGGCTTGGGATCGCTCGCACGACGGACCGAAGGCGCCGTCGGTCGCCCGCGACCTGGAAGCGAGCGCCTGGACCAATCAAATGGCTGGCGAACTGGCAACCTCGACGCGGGAGTATGAAGAAGCGCTGAGGATTCGGGCGGCGGTACAGGGCCAACTTCATCCCAAGGTCTCCGAAGACCTCAATCAACTCGGGGCCAACGCCTATCTGGACAACAAACCCGACGCCGCAGTGCGTTACTGGCGACAGAATTTGGCGCTCGATGAAAGAGTGCTCGGACCCAACCATCCGGATCTGGCGTCGACGCTGAACAATCTTGCGCGGGTGATGATCGAGCAGCGCCGCTTAAGGGAAGCGATCCCCCTGCTGACCCGGAGCATGAATATTTATCTCGCGCAGCGCGAGGACACGCACGACGACCTCGCCTTTATTTTTGCGAATCTGGCGCTGGCGAAACGAGGCATCGGGCAAGACGTCGAAGCCGAGGCGCTGTTTCGCCGCGGGCTGACGGCAGCCGAAGTCCATCAGAACCGCCTGATGGCACCTATCCTCACGGACTTGGCGGATCTGCTGTGCACGCACCGACGGTTCGGCGAAGCCGAGCAGATGCTGGCACGCGCTGCGCCCATCATGGCAAAGACCTATCCCGATGATGCCTGGCGCACCGCATGGGTCGATAATAGCCGCGGAGCCTGTCTTGTGGCGCAGGGCAAGCGATCCGGCATTCAACTGGTGCGTGCCAGTGCGCCCATTGTCCTCAAGCGCTGGCGTGCAGGCACCATGTACGGCGCGCAAGTCCAGCAGCGATTACGCACGGCTTCTATTCTTGGCGGCTGACTAAAACTCCTAGCGGCCGTGACCGCGCCACCGCTTGATGGTGCGGTTGATGATGCCTTCTTCGTCGCCGGTTTCGCGCCATAGGCGGGCGAAGCTGGGGTCGGATGAGGCGGGGCGCTTCTCGGGCTCGAGGTCGTCGAAGCGGACGCGGATCGGGATAGCCACGCCTTCGCCGCAGACGATGCATTCGCGATTGCGAAGCGCGGGAATTGCGTCGAGGAAACCGCGCGCACCTTCCGGCATGGCGGCACGGACGCACGCCTGGTCGCGGTCGTTGTTTAACCGCATGGAGACGATCGTGCCGCACTGCGACAGCACGCCTTCGGCAAGGTCGGACGGACGCTGCGTAATCAGGCCGAGCGAGACGCCATACTTACGGCCTTCCTTGGCGATACGCTCGAGGATCTTGCGGACGGCCTGGGCGCCGCTGTTCTCGTCCTTGGGCACGTAGCGGTGGGCTTCTTCGCAGACGAGCAGCAGCGGACGCTGTGCCTCGGTGCGCGACCAGATGGCGTAGTCGAACACCATGCGGGCGAGCACCGAGACGACTACGCTGGTGACTTCGGACGGGACGCCGGACACATCGACGATCGAGATCGGACGGCCGAGGCTCGGCAGGCGGAACAGCTTGGCGAGGAAGCTGCCCATCGAGTCCGAGACGAGCATGCCGGAGAACATGAAGGTGTAGCGCGGATCGGCGCGAAGCTCGTCGAGCTTGGTCTTGATGCGCTGGAACGGCAACGTGTCGCCGGCGCGGTCGAGCTTGCCCATTTCGTTGACGATGATCGCGTTGAGATCGGTCAGCAGGTACGGGATCGGGCTGTCGACGGTGACCTTGCCGTACTGGCTCATGTCCTTGCCCTTGGTACGGGCGGCGAGCAGGCACTTGCCGAGGATGTCGGCGTCGCGCTGACGCTCGGCACCGTCGGTGGTCAGGAACACTTCGCAATGTTCCTCGAAGTTCATCAGCCAATAGGGAAGCTGGAGGTTGTCGACGTTGAACAGCTCGCCGCAGCCCTTGAAGGCGGCAGAATATTCGCCGTGCGGGTCGATCATCACGATGTGACCTTCGGGGCTGAGCTGCGAGATGCGGTGCAGGATGAGCGCGACCGAGGTCGACTTACCGGTGCCGGTCGAGCCGAGGACCGCAAAGTGCTTCGACAGCATCGGATCGACGTAAAGCGCGCCGCGGATGTCGTCGGTCGGATAGACAGTACCGATCTCGATGTGCGGCTCATCCGTGGCAGCGAAGATCGAGCGCATGTCCTGGGTGCTGACGGGCATCACTTCGGCGCCCGGGATCGGGTAGCGCGTCACGCCACGACGGAAGTTGGACATGCCGCCATCCGAATCGCGCGAGCCTTCGCCGAGGAAGTCGATGTAGGCAATGAGCTCGCCGGGATTGCCGGCGCGAAGGGTACGAACGTTGGCGATCAGCCAGCTGTTGCCGACGACGGTTTTCACCTGGCTGCCGACCTGGCCGGACATCGCGACCGAAGGATCCTTGTGTGACTGAAGGGCCGCGACGGTCGCGGCATCGAGCACGATCTGCGAGCCCGAACCCGCGATCTCGACGACCTTGCCGATTGCCGTCAGGTTCTGCGCAGGCGCCTTGGGCTGCGCCGAGGGCGTTTCCTCCTGGAAACTACTTACCTCGTTCAGGAACTCCCGCAGGTTCGGCTGCTCGTTCATGTTTTCCATTTTTCGCCCAAAAACTCCCTGTGCGGGCACGGGCATAACCGGGAGCGGTTAAGATTAACTTGAGGATATTGCCGGCGAGCGCGTCAAAAGCGGCGGCGGAACGCAGCTGCGGCAGCCCAGCCTAGTCCGAGCGACAAGGCGACGCAGGTCAGGCCGTAGGCGACGCGCTGACGGCGGGCGGCGACGGCAACGAAGCGCTCGAACCCCGACTTGTCGATCTGAATGTCCCGAGTTGCGGCCGCGATCACCTTGCCGCGATCGATGAGGAAGGTCTCCGCCGTGTAGGCGCCCACGGGCACCTGGCTGGGGATGGTGATGGTCGCGCGGTACAGGACGCCGCCGGTAATCTCCACGCCATGGTCGTTTTCCGCGTACAGTCCCTGCCGCCCACGGAGGTCAAGGAGGCCTGCCTCGAAGCGGCGCTCCTTTTCGGGGAGCGCGCCGCCACCGGGCGAGAGTTGGAGGTTCTGGACACCGAGCTCGTAGATCGCTGCGGTCCGGCTATCGAGCAGGTCATTGATGGGGCGCGTCGACGCGACGGCGTAGAATGACGGCGCCGAACGGAAGCGGTTGGAATCGGCGTTCATCCAGATCCCGGCGATCTTCTGCTTTTCGCGAACCAGGATGGGCTGGACGGGACCGCGCAGGACCACCGCGATGTCGAGTTGGCGGTCGGGCGGACGCCCGCCCGGGTAGACGACCGCGCCGAACAGCAGCAGCTGGGCGCCGTTGAAGCTGTAACGGATCTGCACCTGACGCGCGGAAATGTCAGGCACCAGGACGGGCTTGTCGGCGGCGATCAGCAGCGGCGCGAGCAGGGCCAGCAGAAGGGGCGCGCGGCGGATCACAAATACTCGATCGAGAAGATTTCCTCGGGCCGCCAGGCGAGGCCAAGCGCCATGCGCAGGGCGACGAGGAGGATGATCACGGCGAGCGCAAGCCTCAGGTAATCCGGTTTGATGCGAAGCGTCAGGAGTGCGCCATATTGTGCGCCGATGACGCCGCCGGCGAGGAGCAGGGCAGCAAGCACGACGTCCACGGCGCGCGTGGTGACGGCGTGGACCATTGTCGTCGCGGCGCTGACGGCAAGGATCATGACCAAGCTGGTGCCGATGACGACACGCGCCGGCATGCCGAGGATGTAGATCATCGCCGGGACCAGCACGAACCCGCCGCCGATGCCGAGGAAAACGGTCAGCACGCCGGCAAGCGCGCCGAGCGCAAAGGGGGCGACCGGCGAGATGTAGATACCCGAGCTGTTGAACCGCCAGCGATAGGGCAATGATGCCACCCAGCGGTTGTGACGCGGCCGCGGTGTGTCGGCGGCCTTGGCGGGAACGTAGCCGAGCGTCCGGAGGCTATCCAGCAGCATGACCGAGCCGATCCAGCCAAGGATCAGCACGTACATGAAGCCGATCACCACATCGATCTGGCCGCTCGACTGCAGCAGTCGGAACAGCACGGCGCCGACAACCGAACCGAGCAGGCCGCCGGCGATCATGACGCCCGCCATCTTCAAATCGACACCGCCACGACGCATGTGGACCATCGCGCCGGATACGCTGGCGCCCGTGATCTGCGTTGTGGCGGACGCGACCGCGACCGTAGGCGGAATGCCGTAGAAGATGAGGATCGGCGTGGTGAGAAAGCCGCCGCCTACCCCGAACATGCCCGACAATAGGCCGACCCCGAAGCCGAGCACGACGATCAGCAGTGCGTTGACGGACTGACCGGCGATCGGGAGGTAGATGTCCATCGGCGCCGTTACCTAACCGGAAAGGCCGACGGCTTCCAACCCGCGAGCGCCTAGAAATCCCCTGCCAGCGTGAGCACGGGGCCCGACCCCGGCCGGGCATTGCCGGCCAGCTTTTGCCGCCAGTCGACGTGAACCTTGAGGTTGTTGCGTACCCGCATGGTGATCCGGGGCCCGGCATCCACGCGGTAAAGACCGGGCTGAGCCCCACCCCACACCCCGAAGCCGGCGGAAAACTGGCGATAGACAGGCCGGCTGACCGTGACTGCGCCATCCACGAACAAGTCACGGGTCTTGAGGCCGACGACGCCGCCCTCGAGATAGCCGTCTAGCGCGAAGTCCCACGGCAGCGGCTGCTGATAAAAGCCGCCTTCCATGAACAAGGCAAAATCGCTGCGGCCCCCGCCATATTTGCCGACCGCCTGACGCCGCTCGGCGGTGATCCAGACGGGGACGCTGACCAACGGTCTTACGCGGATGCCCAGTGCCGCCTCGCCACCGCGTCGGCCGACCTCGCTGCTGAAGCGCGCGGCGACGCCAATCCGGCGATCAATGTTGTAGATTAGGCGAACGCCGCCTTGGCTGGCGCCGAGCTGTCCGCCGCTGGCGAGCGAACGCGATCCGGCGGTTCCTGTCTGCTGATTACGCAGCAGCGCCCAGGAGGAGAGTTGAAGACGGTCGAGTTTGTGCGGGTCGATGGGCGGGACTGGCGCGGCGGGCATGCTTTGCGGTGTGGACACGAAGGTGCTAGGCAACGACATGGCTGCGAGGCGGGTAGCCGGCCAGCCGTCGACTTCCGGTAGTTGGGCATAGCCTTCGACGCCCGCGCTGCGCGCGTCATAGTAACGCGCCGGGCGCCCAGGCCGCGCCGGCATTGCGGCCGGCAATTGGTAGACTGGCACAACGCCGCGCGTCATTGCCACGGGCACACCGACCATTCCCTGTACGTATCGAATTGCCGGCGCCGCTGCGGCCATTGCGGCTTCCACCGGCGCCGGTTGGGGTTCCACCGCGATCGGCCGGGCTGGAGCGATAGGCTCGATCTCAGCAAACTGGGTTGGTGTGATCTCGGCGGCCTTGGCCTCGGTCGGACGAAACTTGAAAAAGTCGGGATTCGGCAAATGGCCAACCGTGATCATCCGCACGCCGATCCAACCAGCGGTCGCGAGCGCGAGAAAGCGTAGGGAACGGCTCATTGCGGAAGCTCGGCGGGGAAAATGTGCCGGGTTTTGTCCCACCGCTTCGCGCCGCCGCGCAGGTGGATCGAAAGCGCTCGCGCCGCGGCGAGCATCGCGATGACGTTGCCGACGAACAACCGGGGAATGGAGAAAAAGCCTTCGACCCAGCCGTAAGCGGATTTCGTAAACCAAAAGCGCATTAGCACCCGCCAGGCGAGCAACCATGCGTTGACGGTCAGCAGCAGGGTCAGCGTCGGGTTCATGCGGGCTTGGACCGGCGCGCCGAGCGCTTCAGCGAGCCAGAGTTGCGACCAAAGGAGCGCTGCGAGATAGGCGGCGAGCAGCAGCACTGCCGCTAGCGGACCGCGGCGATCACGCATCCGCATCCATCGCTCGCCGAGGCCACCGCTCCAGCCAAGGCGATCCCAGCCGGTCAACGCAATGCCGCCTAGCCAGCGGGCCTTTTGGCGCACGGCTTCGCCAAGCGTGGCGGGGAAATGTCCGCGGCTGGAGACGACGCCGCGCTCGCCAGGCTCCGCCGGAATGCGCACGAACATGGTTTTTAGGCCGAGCGCGCCCAGCTTGAGGCCAAGTTCGTAATCCTCGGTCATGCTGCCTCGCGCGAACGGCTTGCCGTCTTGCAGTGCGGCCAAGCGGCACAAGGCGCGACGCTCGATCGCGCAGCCGACGCCGGCCAAGGGGATAGCGGCACCGACCGCTTCGCGCACAACCAGTTCCTTGATGTGCGCCTCGGCGAATTCGTCACAATAGTGGCCCGAGATCCAGCGCGATTGCGGGTCGGGCAGGGGGAGCACGGGAAGCTGGACGACCGCAGCGCGGTCGATCAGCCCGTCGAAGATCCGCAGCTCGTAACGATGAACGACGTCCTCGGCATCGTGAAGGACAACGGCTTTCGCTTCGCAGTCATGCGCAAGTTCGTAGGATTGCAGCGCATCGTAGAGATGATTGAGGCAATCGGCCTTGGTCGTCGGGCCGTTCGCGGCAACTTCGACCGCCTCGACACGCTTGTCGACAACGCTCGCGATGGCGGCGGCGGTGGCGGGATCGTTGCGGTAATAGCCGACGAAGATGCGGTAATTGTCATAGTCGATGCGCTTCAGCATCGCCTTCAGCATCGGCGCGATAACCGGCGCCTCGTCCCAGGCGGGAACGAAGACCGCGAGCAAGCCCGGATCCTTGTTGAACACGAAATAGCTGGCGTAGGCCCGCTGGTGCCGGCTGTAGACGCCGATCGCCCGCCACAGCCGGCGAGCGAAGAAGATCAGGTCGACAGCAAGATCGTTGAGCGCGAAGACCAGGAAGCCGACGCCAGCGAACAGCGCCAGCTCCGCCGCGAGGCGGGGCAGAATATCAGCGATGGTCACTGCTCAATCAGGCAGTAAACAATGCGCCGGGAACGACTGTTCTGGGATATACTCGGACCATGACGCCCCCTGTTGGCGAATCGTGATAACCGAGCGTCCAAGGGGATGGCATAATCGGATTTAAACGACAAGTTCGGTTGGTTAAGGCGTCGTTTTGGATGATTACTGTTCAACGAAAGTGGCTAAGGCTGTTTTACTTGCTTCGACTTGCACCCTTCTTCTGCGCGCTGGTGCTTCCCAGTGCGGCTAGCGCGGGAATCCTGAGCGCTGGCGGTGCGTGGGTGGCGATCGATCGGGGCGCGAGTTGTGAAGCGCTGACGCGGTCCCTGAGGGTGGCGACAAAGGACAAGATCCAGGCGCTGGCCGGACTAACATTTGCCGCGGACGGCCGCCGCTGGGCGGAATTCCATGCGCGGCTGAGCCGAATCCCACGCGGCGACGCAAGCGTGATGCTGAAGATTGGCGACCAGCCATTCCTGCTGGTGACACGGAACGGCTGGGCGTGGAGCCGCGGGCCGCAGCAGGCGCAGGCGATTGTGGAAGCCTTGCGCGTGGCGACCACGATGAGCGTGGAGAGCCGCGATCAGGGAGGAAGTCGTTTCAGCGATCCCTATCTGCTCGATGGGGCGCCCACGGCCATCGATTCGGCGGCGGCCCGGTGCGCGCTTCGCAGCGCTGGCAAAATCCGTTGATCGTAACTAGATAGCGCGCCTCACCATGAGTGCCGACACCAACCTGATGCCCATTCCGGGCGCCGTCGACCCTGTGCCCGTGCCGCGGGCCGTGAAGCCGCGCGCCGACGGCAAGGTCGACCTGGTTGGTCTGTCGAAGGACGAGATCCGCGCTGCGCTGGAAGTGGCGGGGCTAGAGCCGAAGCAGGCGAAGCTGCGCGGCAAGCAGATTTGGCACTGGACCTACAATCGCGGGGTCACCGACTTCGCGCTGATGAGCGACATCGCCAAAGCGCAGCGCGGCTGGTTCGAGGAGCGGTTCGTAGTGTCGCGGCCGGAAGTGGTCGAGGCGCAGGTGTCGTCCGACGGCACGCGCAAGTGGCTGCTGAAGACCCACGACGGCCACGATTTCGAGATGGTGTTCATCCCCGACGCGGATCGCGGGACGCTGTGCGTATCGAGCCAAGTCGGCTGCACGCTCAACTGCCGGTTCTGCCACACGGGAACGATGGCGCTGGTGCGCAACCTGGAACCGGCGGAGATCGTCGGGCAGGTGATGTTGGCGCGCGATGCGCTGGGCGAATGGCCGAGCCAGCCGGAAGGCCGCATGCTGACCAACATCGTCATGATGGGCATGGGCGAGCCGCTTTACAATTTCGACAATGTCCGCGACGCGCTGAAGATCGTAATGGACGGCGATGGGCTGGGCCTGTCGCGTCGGCGGATCACGCTGTCGACCAGCGGGGTCGTGCCGATGATGGAGCGCGCGGGTGCGGAGATCGGCGTGAACCTTGCCGTATCGCTGCACGCAGTGACCAAGGAAATCCGCGACGAGATCGTGCCGCTCAACCGCAAGTACGGGATCGAGCAGTTGCTCGAGGCGTGCGCCGCTTATCCGGGCGCGAACAACGCACGGCGCATCACGTTCGAATACGTGATGCTGAAGGACAAGAACGACAGCGACGAGCATGCGCGCGAGCTGGTGCGGCTGATCCGCCATTACCGGCTGCCCGCGAAGGTCAATCTGATCCCGTTCAACCCGTGGGGCGGCGCGCCTTACGAATGCTCGTCGGACGAGCGCATCCGCTCGTTCAGCAACATCATCTTCGAGGCGGGCATCTCGGCGCCGGTGCGGACTCCGCGCGGCCGCGACATCGACGCCGCCTGCGGCCAGCTGAAGACCGCGGCCGAACGGAAGCGCCGCAGCGCCGCTGCCTGATCCAAGCGTCATCGCATTGGCTGCTGGCGCAGGATTCGTCGGCGGTGCGATGAACGCGCTTGCCGGCGGCGGCACCTTCGCCACCTTGCCCGCGCTGATTGCGCTGGGCCTCCCCGCCAATGTTGCGAATGCGACCTCCAATGTCGCACTGCTGCCAGGCGCCGCAGCGAGCGCCGCCGAATATCGCGACGAACTCGAGCCGGTCGGCGGCATGTCGGTGCGAATGCTGGCGGCGATCACGTTTGTCGGCGGGCTGGTGGGCAGCGTGCTCCTGGTTCTGACCCCGAGCCGAGCATTCGACTTCATCATTCCGTGGCTGCTGTTCGTCGGGCTGATCGCGATGCTGTTCGGACAGCGCGCGTCGGCCTGGCTCCATGAGCGGGTGATCATCGGCCGGCCAACCCTCGTCACCGCGCAATCGCTGCTCGCGATCTACGGCGGCTATTTCGGCGGAGGCGTGGGCCTAATGATGACCGCGACCTACGGATTGCTGGCCGGCGCGCATCCGCGATCGCTGTTTGCTGCGCGGACCTTGATGCTCGCGATCGCCAATCTTGCTGCGGCGATGGTTTTCGCCAGCGTCGGCCTCGTGCGTTGGGCGGCGTGCGTGCCCATGCTGGTGGGGGCGATCCTCGGTGGCTGGCTCGGTGCCAAGCTGGGCAAGCGCCTACCCCTCGGACTGGTGCGGGCGTGGACATTGGCGGTCACTGCAGCGACGACGCTCGTTTTCTTCGTGCGAGCCTACGGTTGATGCTGACCCCGATCCGCCGCGCGTTGGTGAAGCAGGTTCGCAGCACCTTCAACGACCGCTCGAAAGGCGAGCGGCCCGTCGCGCGATCGGATCACGCGCTGTTCGCACCGGATTCGGTTGTGTGGCGCGTGCACGGCGACGTGACCTCCATGATGGCCGGCGGGATCGCCGCGCTGCTGCTGCAGATGCTGCATCCGAAAGCGCTCGGCGGCGTGTGGGATCATAGCGACGTGCAATCCGACATGATCGGACGCCTGCGTCGGACCGCGCGGTTCATTGCCGTCACGACGTATGGCGAGCGCGACGCCGCGCTAACGGCAATCGATCGCGTGCGACGCATCCACGATCAGGTCGGCGGGACGCTGGCCGATGGCACCCGGTACCAAGCGGGCGACCCGCGTCTGCTGGCTTGGGTGCATGTCGCCGGTGCGATCATGTTCTTGGACGGCTGGCGCCGCTACGGCGAGCCGCGGATGAGCGCGGGAGATCAGGACCGCTACTTTGAAGAAAGCGGCGAGGTGGCGCGGCTGCTTGGCGCCGATCCGGTGCCGCAAACGCGTAGGGCGGCTGAGCGCATGCTTACTGACTTTCGTGCGGAGCTGAGAACTGACGAGCGAACCCGCGCTTTCCGCGACTTCGTCCTGCGCGCGCCGGCACCAAGCCTGGGCGAAGTGGCCGCGCAGAAATTGCTCATGCAGGCGGCCGTCGACCTGCTCCCGCATTGGGCGCAGCGGATGCACGACGTCCGGCCGCTTCCCTTCTCCGCGCCGGCGATCCGCGCGGCGACATTCGGCCTGGCGGGTACCTTGCGTTGGGCCTTTGCGCACGAGGCCTATCGCTAGCTGCAATGGCGTGGCAATCGGCGCCAGCGGAAATGGAGTTTATAGCGCATGTCCCTGATTGGCCGGTTCATCGACCAGATCCTTCCCGTCGGTAGCATCACCCTGATCCAGGCGGATGGCAGCCGCGGGACCTACGGGCCAGGCGGGGGGAAGAGCATCACCGTCAAGCTCCACGATAGGCGCGCGACCTTCGAACTGTTTCGCAATCCGCGGCTCAAGCTCGGCGAGCTATACATGGACGGCCGGCTGACGATCGAGGACGGCACGATCCTCGACCTGCTTGAACTCATCGTCGGGGCGCAGCCGTGGGAACAGGGCGGCCGCAAGGCGCTCGGCAAGGGCAAGGCGGGTAAGCTCAAGTCACTGTTCCGTCGCAACCCGGTCGGCAAGGCCCGCAGCAACGTCGCGCATCACTATGACATTGGGAATGAGCTGTACGCGCTCTTCCTCGACGACGACCTGCAGTACAGCTGCGCCTACTTCACCAATCCGAAAAACAGCCTGGAGCAGGCGCAGGCCGACAAGAAAGCGCACATCGCCGCCAAGTTGAACCTGAAGCCGGGCCAGCGCGTGCTCGACATCGGCTGCGGCTGGGGCGGGATGGCGCTATATCTGAACCGCGTTGCCGACGTCGACGTGCTCGGCGTGACGCTATCCGAAGAGCAACTGAAGATCGCGAAGAAGCGGGCGGCGGATGCGGGTGTTGCAGATCGCGTGAAGTTTCAGCTGATCGACTATCGCGAACTCGACGGCCGGTTCGACCGCATCGTTTCGGTCGGCATGTTCGAACATGTCGGCGCGGCGCATTATGACGAATTCTACTCCAAGTGCCGCGAACTGCTGACGGACGACGGCGTGATGTTGCTTCACACGATCGGCAAGCTTGGCGGCGCCGGTACGCCCGATCCCTTCACCGATAAATGGATTTTTCCCGGCTATCATCTGCCGAGCCTGTCGCAGATGTGCTCGTCGAGCGAGAAGGTGCGGATGATCGTCGGCGACGTCGAGACGCTACGCCTGCATTATGCCTACACACTGCGTCACTGGCTGGACCGCGCGACGAAGAAGCGTGCGGAGATCGAGCGGTTGTACGACGCGCGCTTCTTCCGGATGTGGGAATTCTACCTGGCCGGCGGTATTGTCATGTTTGAAAGTGGCGCCGCCTGCAATTTCCAGGTGCAATATGTGCGCGACCGGCACGCAACGCCGATCACCCGTGACTACATGTTCGAAGTCGAGAAAAAGTACCGCGAGGCCGAGGCGGGTGCAAAACCGGCGCCGGCGAAGAAGTCGCGCGGCGCCGGAAAGAAAGTGGCTGCGAAGACCTAGCTATGGCGTTCCATGCGCATGATGCGGACGTTCTTTCGTTCGTCCGGGGTGATCTTACCGTCGTGATTGGCGTCGGCGCGATCGAAATGCGCGAAGGCCGCCGCCTGCGCTTCGGCAAGCGAGACCCGGCCGTCATGGTTGGTGTCGGCCATGTCGAACATCTTCCCGCCGAAGCCCATGCCGCCCATGTGCATCATGCGCATCTTCATGCCGCCGTGGCCCGGCATTTCAGGCATCGCGCCAGGCGCCATGGGACCCTTGCCGTCGCGCATGACGATCACGCGCTGCTCGCGGATTTCGGGACGGCCGGCCATGAATTCCTGACGGCTGATGCTGCCGTCGCGGTTGGTGTCGAGCCGGTCGAAGGCGGCGCCGCGATCGCCCCGGCCCATGCCCCGCTGGGCCATGCGCTTTTTCATCTCCGGGCCCATGGCCATCATCTTCTGATGCGTGGCCTGAATTTCCTCTCGCGTTAGATAGCCGTCATGGTTCGCGTCGAGATGCGCGAACATCCGCGCGACATGCTCGCTAACCTCCGCGCGGGTCATCGGCTTGTTCATCATGATCATGACGTTCGGCTGTCCCCGCCGCACCATCGGCGCCTGGGGTGCGCGCGGAGCCATCGGCGGCGCGACGGTCGTGCCCTGCGCGACCCCTGGCGGCGGAGCGACCTGAGCGACAGCCGGTGCGACTGCGACGACCATGACGGCGACTGCGCTGCCCATCAAAAGCTTGTTCATGGATGCCTCCTCCACTGATCTTGAGGAATGGCTAACCCTCACAAGCTTTCTGCAATTTGAACGAGGGCGAAACGACTTCAGCGCTTGCCGTAGGGGCGCACCGAGATGTCATTCCACTTCTGCTCGATACCCGGTCTGCGCACCGCCGCCAGAGCGTGCGGCAGATCGCTCGACGGATCGAAGACGCCGCTTTGCCGCGAGACGAGCCAGATCGTCGCAATTTTTTGCACCGCAGGATCATGGACAACGGCGTTGGCCTGTTTGGCGGTCAGTGAGACGACCGCCGGCGAACCCGCCCGGATCGGGCCCCTGAACCCGTTGGCGGGATAGTCGCCGGGCAGGCCGCGTATCGGCAGCCGGCTTCCTGCTTCGAGCAAGGGCAGCGCGCTGTCATTGGGGTATACCCACACCTGGTCACCTGGGCGGACATGAGTTCGAAGATAGGCGCTCACCTCATCCCATGGCTCGGTTGACGGCCGAAGCGCGACTTGGACTGCGGCCGGCATGATCGTGATAACCAATGCCGCGCCGAGCACTAACCGCTCGCGCGATGAAGGGACGCGCGCGAGTGCGCCCGCAATCGCCAGGTAGGCGGGGATCAGCGTGGGCGTCAGCGTGCGTGGCAAAAACACCGGCATCGCCAGCATCGATATGGCGATGGCCAGCAGTGGCGGCCCCCACCACAGCAATAGGATTGCGCGGTCCGCAGTCCAGCCGGTTTGCTCGACCGCCCGCTGAAACGCGCGCTTGGCAAGCAGGACGATGGTCAGCGCGGTGACCGCGGAACTGATTGTCAGAACCTCGACTGGGATTGTGTACAGGCCCAGCAATTGCAGCATCATGCTTGGTTGCCAGCTGAGCCAGCCGCTGCCCCAGTCGCCGGCGCGCTGCGCCATCATCAAAAGGCAAGGAACGTACAGCGCGACGATTAACGCAGCCGCACCGGCGCCGAGCAAAAAACGTCGGCGGTCGAGACCGTTTACTAACGCCGGCGCCAACGCGACCGCGAGGCATGCGGCGTACAGGAGACCGAGACCGTGCGCCCATAGTCCCAGTTCGGCGCCGACAATCAGTGCGAGCCAGGACGTCGCCGTGCCGGGGCCTTCGCAAAATTCCCGAGTCAGGCGAAGGACGCCGAGGGTGGCAGTCGCATAGGCCAGGATGAGGAGTGGATAGGGACGAGCCTCTGCGCCCATCAGCACCAGCATTGGCGATGCCGCTGTCAGGCACATGGCGATGCCCGAGCGCAGCAATGGCCGGCCCGATGGGTTCTGCCGCTCGAGTTCGTTGCTTGCAGCAGCAACGATCGGGATCGTCACCAGCGTGAACAGCATCGACAACGAACGCAGGGCCATGCCGCCATCGCCGGCCAAGGCGCGCCACAGTTTTAGGATCGAATAATAAAATGGCGGGTGTGGTTCGTACTTGGGAACTTCCGACCAGAGGACAGTCCAGCTGCGTGATGAGAACCAGGCACTGTAGGCTTCGTCCAGCCAAAGCGGGCGGCCGATGGCGCCCAACATCCGCAAGCCAAGCGCCAGCAACGTGAGGGCAGCAGCGACCTGCCATGTTGAAAAGCGCACACCGTCGGATTTCGTCGGGGCAGTCAGGGTAATTGATGACACGGCGTCCATGTTGTGCCGGTCGTAGGGCGAAGATGGTTAATAGCTTGTAATTCGACGCGCCCCAGATGGACAATTGAGCAAGCCCCGCTAGGACGCCGCGAGCGTTTCATGGCGGGCATGTGAACATGGGGGCTTCGGCCGCTCAGGAAATCGAAACGGCCGAGACGGCGCGCCCGTGGTGGGAGCGCCGCTGGTTCCTCGCGCTTGTCGTCCTGTCGACCGCGATCCCGCTGCTCTATCCGCCGATACCGCCCCTGGTCGATCTGTTCGGCCACATGGGCCGCTATCGGGTCGAACTCGACCTCGCCACCTCGCCATATCTGCAGCGCTATTACGACTACCATTGGGCTGCGATCGGCAATCTTGGCGTCGATCTGCTTATCATCCCGCTCGGCAAGCTGATCGGCCTGGAACCGGCCATCAAGCTGATCGTGCTGGCGATCCCTCCGATGACCGCTGCAGGATTCCTGTGGTGCGCGCGTGAGGTGCACGGCCGCGAGCCGCCGACCGCCTTCTTCGCGCTACCCTTTATCTACGGTTACCCGTTCTTATTCGGCTTCGTGAATTTCACCTTGTCGGTGGCGCTGGCCTTTCTCGCGTTCGGTCTCTGGTTGCGGCTGGGACGGCTGGACAAGACGGTGCTGCGTGGCTGGCTGTTCGCGCCAATCTCGCTGATCATTTTCTTCTGCCACACCTATGGTTGGGGCCTCCTCGGGCTCATGTGCTTTTCGGCCGACGCGGTACGCATCCATGACCGAGGACGGACGTGGTGGCGCGCCGGGATCGAAGCCGCGCTGCACTGCTCGGTGATGGCCCTGCCGCTCGCAGTGATGCTGCTGTGGCGCAGCGAAGCGCACGGCGGGCAAACCATCGACTGGTTCAATTGGAAGATCAAATGGCGATGGATCTATGCCGCGCTGCGAGATCGCTGGAAATGGTTCGATATCGGCTCGCTGGTCGTGCCGCTGCTGGTGTTTCTGTACGCGATCTTCAGCCGCAAGCTGACGCTGTCGCGCAACCTGGCCTTCTCCGCCATCGTGCTGGCGATCGCGTTTGCCGCAGTGCCGCGCATCGTTTTCGGTTCGGCCTACGCCGACATGCGGCTTGTTCCGTACCTGATGGCGGTGATGATCCTCGCCATTCGTTTTCCCGGCGCCCCCGACCGGACGACGGCCCAGGTGCTGGCCGTGCTAGGACTGTTGTTCTTCGCCACGCGGACGGTGGCAAATACGGTAAGCCTCGCCTGGGCGGCTAACGATCAAACAGCGAAATTGCGCGCGATCGACCTGATGCCGCGGGGCGCGCGCGTCATCAGCCTGGTCGGGATGACCTGCGCCGAATATTGGCCTCCACTGCGTAATGGTCACCTTGGGGCGATGGTCATCGTCCGGAAGGACGGTTTCTCGAACGACCAGTGGCTGCTCGAGGGCGTCAACCTGCTCGACCTCAAGTATCGACGCGCCGGCTACTTCGCCGCCGATCCGTCGCAGCTGGTGCGGCCCAACAATTGCCGCGACAATCTTCATCGGCAGGTGAATGAGTCTCTGCGCAACCTGCCGCGCGACGATTTCGACTATGTCTGGCTGATCGATGCGCCGGCGTACGACCCGGCGACAGTGTCCGATATGCGGTTGGTCTGGCGCGGGCCGGGGACTGTGCTCTACAAAACGCACCAATGACCGCGCTGTCGATCGTCGTTCCCTGCTTCAATGAGGAAGCATGCCTGCCCGAGCTGCATCAGCGGCTAAGCGCGGCGGCGCGGATCGCGGTTGGCGATGATCACGAGATCGTTCTCATCAATGACGGTTCGCGCGATGGCAGCTGGGCAGCGATGGAACAGCTTGCGGCGAGCGACCCGCACGTCGTGGCGATCAACCTTTCACGGAACCATGGGCACCAGCTGGCACTGACAGCTGGGCTCGACCTGTGCTGTGGCGATGCAATCCTCATCATCGACGCCGACCTTCAGGATCCACCGGAACTGCTGTCGCCGATGCTGAAAACCATGCGCGAGCAGGATGCCGACGTCGTCTATGGCGTGCGCAAGAGCCGCGCCGGCGAGACCGCGTTCAAGCGCGCGACGGCGCACGGCTTCTATCGCCTGCTGTCGCGCGCCACCGAGGTCGATATCCCGCTCGACGCGGGCGACTTCCGGCTGATGAGCCGCCGTGCGCTCGATGCCTTGCTAGCGATGCCGGAACAGGCGCGATTCATCCGCGGGATGGTCGCGTGGATCGGTTTCCGGCAGGTCCCATTCGCTTACGACCGGCAGGAACGCTTTGCGGGCGAGACCAAATATCCGCTGAGCAAAATGGTGCGTTTCGCGCTCGACGCACTGACAGGATTTTCGTCCGCGCCGCTGAAGCTGGCCAGCCATGCCGGTCTTGTGCTGTCCTTCGGGTCGGTGCTTCTGGTCCTGTATATCGCGTACGCGTGGATGTCCGGGCAGAGCATCCAGGGTTGGACCTCGCTGATGCTCATCGTCGTCGTGCTCGGCGCGATTCAGATGTTCGTTCTGGCGCTGATGGGCGAATATATCGGCCGCCTCTACAATGAGGCGAAGCAGCGGCCGCTGTACATCGTGCAGGAGATCGCCGGCGGCGACCGGATCGCGCGCAGCGATGCCCGGCTCGGCTACCTCGCCGAAGCGACGGCGAACAGCGACAGGCCGGGCGGCAAGGGCAGGCGCCCGACCGCGTAGCGCTCGGCTTCGAATACCTTCTCCAGGACGGCGTTGAGCGGCTTGGGCGGCAAAGTGACGTCACCGCTGTCTTTGCGCCGCAACTTCGACGCGGTCCGCTCGGCGACGGCCAGCGGGAACAGCAGGCTGTTGAAATAACCGAGGCGGTCGATCTGAAGCGGTGAACCGTCAAACAATTGGCGCAGCGAGCGCTTGGAGTAGCGGCGCTTGTGATGATTGACGACATCGTGCGCCGTCCACATCCACTGGTGCGCGGGCACAGTCATGATGAATTTGCCGCCGGGCTTCAGCTTGGTCGCGATCGAGGCCAGCGCCGCGACATCGTCCTCGATGTGCTCGATCACATCGAACGCCCCGACCAGATCGTAATGACGATCTGCGACGCCGTTTAGCTCCGGCAACGGCGAACTCATGATTTCACGGCCGAGCCGCTGCGCAGACATTTCGCGCGCTTCGTCGTCGAGCTCCAGACCGTCGACATGGCCAAAGCCAGCTAGCATCGAAAGATTATGGCCAGTGCCGCAGCCGAGTTCCAAGATGCGCGCATCGGGACCGGGGCGGACCTCGCGGCGGATCAGGTCGGCGATGATCCGGCGGCGCGCGCGGTACCACCAGTGCCGCTCGTCGAGCTCGGCCATTTGCTGATAGACGACGCGTTCCATTTAGCGGAACACCAGCTGGCGGTTCAGCGCAAAGGTCGCGAGCGGCGTGACGAAGATCGCGGGGACGAGCGGCCACCAGGTCGGCCCGTGCATCGGACCGGTCAGGACCCAGGTGAAAATCTCGTTCAGGACGAAACCCGAGCTCTGCACCAGCAGGAACTTGATCTTCAGCCGGTGGTCTTCCTGCGCGCCGTGGCCGCGGAAACTCCACCGGCTATGCGCGACGAAGCCAAGGCTGACCGAAACGAGGAAGGCGATGACCACCGCCACGACGGGCGGCATCACGTAGGTCGCCAGCACCCAGTAGATGACCGAATAGACACCCGCGAGTGAGAAGCCGACCACGGCAAACCGCATAAGCTGACCGACGGTTTCATGTTGAAGGTTTAATCTGGAAGCCATGCCCCGGCTGCTTGCCGTTTAGAATCAGACGGCTAGAGCGCGAAACATGGAGCAAAGCAAGGCGGGGGATTGGGAGGCGCGCGCCCTCGATTGGCTGGGTCGCAACTGGAAGCTCGTTACCTTCCTGGTCTGGCTGGGCTTTTCCATTTGGTTCATCGCCGACAAGTGGCAGCAGATCCGCTGGTTCGGGCTTGGCGACACCGACGATAACATGCGGATCATGCAGGTCCGGGCCTGGATGCATGGGCAGGGCTGGTATGACCTTCGTAACTACCGGCTGAACCCGCCGTTCGGCGCGAACATCCACTGGTCGCGACTGGTCGATCTGCCCATTGCCGGACTTATTTTTGGCCTGAGGCCGTTCCTTGGCGGCGCCGGCGCGGAGCGCTGGGCGGTCGCGATCGCCCCGCTGCTACCCTATCTGGTCCTGTTGTTTGCGCTGGCGCTGACCGCGCGGCGATTGCTCGGCCACACCGCCTATCTCATCGCTTTCCTGGCCCTGTTTTTCGCCGGGTCGACCAACGGCATGTTCATGCCCGAGCGGATCGATCACCATGGCTGGCAGCTTGCGCTGCTCGCGATCAGTATCGCCGGGATTGCCGATCCGAAGAAGGTCCGAGGGGGTTTCACGCTTGGGCTCTCCAGCGCGCTTTCATTGGCGATCGGGCTTGAGATGATCATCTATCTTGCGCTCGCTGGCGTGGCGATGGTGCTGTTCTGGGTCGACGACCGCGAGGAGCGCGCTCGGCTACTCGCTTATGCGGTATCGCTGAGCGGCGCGACGGCCCTCGGCTTCCTGGTGTTCGCGTCCAACGACAATTGGGGCGCCGTCTGCGACGCCTTGTCGCCGGTTTGGCTGTCCGATGCGCTAGTCGGCGGTGCACTGATGTTCGGACTGGCTTGGCTGTCCCCGCTCGATTGGAAGCGTCGATTGCTGCTCGCGATCGGTGCCGGTGCCGCTATCGCCGGCTGGCACGCCTTGATGTTCCCGCACTGCCTCCAGCGGCTTGAGGGCGTGTCACCCGAGGTCGAGCAGCTTTGGCTTAGTCACGTGAAGGAGGCGAGACCGATCTACCGTCACGGCTGGCGCATCGCGACGTTGATTCTCGCCTTGCCCATCACTGGACTGATCGGCTGGGGTTTGACCATTTGGATGCGGCGCTCTGACCGAGAGCTTTTGCGGCGCGTGATCGGCGCCGCAGTTCCCGGTCTCGCCGCCACCGCGCTGCTGCTTTGGCAGACGCGCACAGGCCCCGCCTCGCAAATGATGGCCGTCGTCGGCGCCGCGGCCTTCGCCTGGTTCCTGCTGCCTCGTGCGTGGCACAGCAGTAGCCCGATTACCCGAGTCTTGGGCGGCGCGCTGGTCGTGATCTGCGCCGCCGGTGCCATCGTCCCGATGGTCGTCGGTTATATACCGGAGGCCAAGGCGAGTGCGCGAGACAAGGCCATTGGCAAGGCCAACCGTCTGTGCGGATCGATGTGGGGCCTGCGCCCGATCGCGCTGCAGCCAAAAGGCCGCGTGTTCACCTTCATCGACCTCAGTCCCCGGCTCATCACGGTCACGCATCACGATGCCGTGGCTGGTCCCTACCACCGCAACGGCCAGCAGATCGCGGACGTGATGAACTTCTGGCGCGGGCCTGAGGCCCAGGCCCACCGCATCGTCCAGAAGTACAGGTCGGACTATGTGCTAAGCTGCCCGAACAGCTCGACGACGACGATCTTCGCGGCAGAAGCGCCAAAGGGATTTTACGTCCAGCTTCAGCAGGGCAAGCTCCCGGCGTGGCTGAAGCCCGTCCCGCTGCCAAAGGATTCGCCGTTCCGGATGTGGCGCGTGGTCGGCTGATCAGCCGAGCACGTTCGGAAAGCTTTGCTTCAACCCATCGACGATGAACTGCGCTGCCAAGGCAGCCAGGATGACGCCGAGGATGCGCGTGATCATCGCCTCCAGCTTCTCGCCGATCAGTCGCATCAGCGGTCCCGCGGCGAGCAGAGTAAGCATCGTCATCAGCATCACGACGGTGATCGCGGCGAGGACAACGATGACGTGGGTCGGGGTTTCGGCCCGTGACACCCAAAGCATGGCGCTGGCGATCGAACCGGGCCCGGTGATCATCGGAATCGCCATCGGGAAGACACTGATGTCCTCCGCCTCGGGCGTGCCCTCGATTTCCTCGGCACGCTTTTCGCGCCGTTCGGTCCGCCGTTCGAACACCATGTCGAGCGCGATCATGAACAGCATGATGCCGCCGGCAATGCGAAAGCTGGCGAGGCTGATGCCGAGCGCATGGAGCATCGGCCGGCCGAGCAGCGCGAAGAACATCAGGATCGCCCAGGCGATCAGCACCGACCGGACCGCCATCGCGCGGCGATGCGCCGGGGGCGTGCCACGCGTGAGGCTGGCGAAGATCGGCGCGCAACCCGGCGGGTCGATGATGACCAGAAAGGTCACCAGGGCCGATCCGAACAGTTCGATCATTTGGTGCGTGGGGCCGGAATCTCATCGGACAGCACTTGGGCATAGGAACGGCCGTTCCACTGGAAGACCCGGAGCTTGCGCGAGCCGTCCTTCTCGACCTTCCAATCCCAACCCACGCTTCGGTCCGCCGACTGGCCACGACCGCTGTCTTCAGGCGTCTGCCGCGCTTCGCGGTTCGTCAGTGGGGGCGGGGCAGAGATTGGCGCGCCGGGGGCCTTACGTGCGCAGTTCGCACGTTTAACCTCGACCTTCATGCCCGGTGTGCTGGTGCCCTCCGGATATTCGCCGCCACCGTCGTAGACCCAGCGCCATCCGCGGGGTGTCCGCTGCCAAACAGTGGTGAAGAAGCCGCCCAGCTTGTCGTCCTGCTTAAACCAGGGGCCGGTGTTCACGGCGGTGCGCCCATCGCAGGAAACGAAGCTGCGCGCTGGGCGCCAGGTGATGGCGTTGGGCGGGTCTTTCAGAGTCTTGAGGAAGGTGCTCGCCCAAACTGCCTGCGGCGTGAACATGACCGCATCCCGGTCCGCCCATTTGCGGAAGGCGCTCCACTGGCCGATCCGCTTCGCGTCGCGGGCGAAGGCATGTTCAGCGTCAACGGCGGTGACCACGCGAGCGGGCGCCGCCGGCGCCGTTGCGGTGGCAAGGAGGAACGCGATCATCATAAGCTTTTCTCATAAGAATAGCCTTCGCGCCGCGCAGCGGAGACGAAGGTGTTGCGGATCAGCATGGCGATGGTCATCGGACCGACCCCGCCAGGGACAGGCGTAATCGCACCTGCGATTTCCGATGCAGATGTGAAGTCGACGTCGCCGACCAGGCCGGCCTCGGTGCGATTGATGCCGACATCGATTACGGTCGCCCCCGG
Organism: Sphingomonas flavescens; assembly: GCF_030866745.1. NCBI lineage: Bacteria > Pseudomonadati > Pseudomonadota > Alphaproteobacteria > Sphingomonadales > Sphingomonadaceae > Sphingomonas > Sphingomonas flavescens. Next base: position 1,873,496 of record NZ_CP133016.1, read on the forward strand.
TTTCAGCCAATCGCCGGTGATCATGTTCGGACGACCGACGGCGGCCACGACGATATCCGCGCGGCGGACCACTTCGGGCAGGTTCCGCGTCCGGCTATGCGCGATGGTCACGGTGCAACTCTCGCGCAGCAGCAGCAGCGCCATCGGCTTGCCCACGATATTGGACCGGCCAACCACGACCGCATCCTTGCCAGACAGCTCCCCGAGCTCGGCCTGAAGCAATCGCAGGCAGCCAAGCGGCGTGCAGGGCACGAAGCCGTGCAGCCCGATCGCAAGGCGGCCGGCATTGACCGGGTGGAAGCCGTCGACGTCCTTGTCAGGCGAGATGCGGGTGATGATCACTTGCTCGTCGATCTGCGGAGGAAGCGGTAGTTGAACGAGGATGCCATCGACCGCAGGATCGGCATTCAGCCGGTCGACCAGCGCCACCAGTTCGTCCTGGCTTGTCGTCGCTGACAGACGGTGTTCAAACCCCTGCATACCCGCCTGCTCCGTCGCGCGGGCTTTAGAGCGCACGTAGACGGCGGACGCGGAATCGTCGCCAACTAGAACGACCGCCAAACCGGGAACCCGCCCGACCTGCTGGCGGAAGGCATCGACTTCGGTGGCGATGCGATCGCGGATGCCCTGCGCTGCGGCTTTCCCGTCGATCCGCTTCGCGGTCATGTGAGGGTGTTGCCGGCTTCCATCAGAATGCCCGGAAGAACCTTCGACCGGAGAACGCCGATGATCAGCAGGATGACGAGCGGCGAGAAATCGATGCCGCCGAAATCGGGCAACAAGCGCCGGATCGGCCGGTACAGCGGCTCGGTCATCCGCTCCATGGCGCCAATGATCGTGCGCACACCGTTCGAGTGCACGTTGATCACGTTAAACGCGATGAGCCAGCTGACGATCACCTGCGCTATGATGACGTACATCGCCACGGCGAGGATGAGGTCGATGATTCCAATGACGGCGTAAATCATGCCCTGCGCTTAGCCGCGCCGCCCCGCGGCGGCTAGGGGGCGAAGCGGTTCGGTTCGGCCACCGCCAGGATCTCGGCAAAGTCTCCTGCCGGGTCGGTCCACTCGGCGATCGGTGTCCAGCCGCCAGCGAGCATCAGCACTCGGCCGCCACGCTGGCCGTATTTGTGGCTGTTCTCGACATGGATCGATGAGCCTTCTGCGAAGGTGAAGGTGCGCCCGTCGATGATAAACCCCACGTCGCGCAGCGCGACGAGGTGAATCTCGATCCGCGACAGGATGTCGTTCCAGCGCGCTTCGTGGCGGAAGGCATCCTCAGGGATGTCGGCGTCCAGCTCGCGATTGATGCGCGTCAGTAGGTTCAATGAGAATTTCGCAGTTACACCCTCGGGATCGTCATAGGCGGCGATTAGGCGATCAACCGGCTTTACCCGATCCATCCCGATCAGCAGCTGTGACCCAGGTCCAAGCAGGTCGCGGAACTGCCGCAGCAGGTCGGTCGCGCTGCGGGGCACGAAGTTTCCGATGGTGGAGCCGGGGAAGAAGCCGAGCTTCGGGCGATCGTCGAGGCCGCCGGGCAGGGCGAAGGGCCGGGCGAAATCGGCGGTGACCGGGATGACCTCAACTTGAGGGAAGCTGGCCTGAAGATCGGCAGCGCTCTGCTCGAGATAGTCGCCGGAGATGTCGACGGGCACGTAGGCCGAGGGTTTAATCGCGTCGAGCAGGATTGGCGTCTTGGTCTGTGACCCGGCGCCGAATTCGACGACCACGGCGCCCTTGGGAACGCGTGAGGCGATGTCATCCATGATGGTGTGGAAAATCGCGGTTTCGGTTCGTGTCGGATAGTAGGACGGGAGGCGCGTGATCTCGTCGAACAGTTCCGACCCGCGACGGTCGTAGAGCCAACGGGCCGGGATCGAGGGAATAGGCGCGGCGAGCCCCGCCAGCACATCATCGTGAAACTGCTGTGCCTGTTGATCAACTGTCGCGAGCAAGGCGGACCCCTGTGAATTGCCAGCGCGCGGCGGGCGGGAAGAAATTGCGGTAGGAAGCGCGGCTGTGCCCGCGCGGGGTGGCGCAACTGGCGCCCTTCAGCACGAACTGCCCACACATGAATTTGCCATTATATTCGCCGACCGCGCCTTCGGCGGTGGTGAACCCGGGGTAGGAAGCGAATGCGCTTTGGGTCCATTCCCAGACATCGCCGAACACGCCGCCGCCGGGACGCGGCATCACCGCGGCTTCCGCGTCGAGCTGGTTGCCAATGGCCGGATCGGCACCGCTGGCGAAATCCTCCCATTCGGCTTCCGTCGGGAGTCGGGCGTTGGACCAGCGGGCGAAGGCGTCGGCCTCGAAATAGCTCACGTGCGCAATTGGAGCCGCGCGGTCGATCTCGCGTCGTCCGGCGAGCGTGAACTCGGTGCCGTCGTCATTCCAGTAGAGAGGCGCGTTAACGGCGTCGCGCTGCACCCAGTCCCAGCCTTCGGACAGCCACAAGGTCGGAATGCGGTAACCGCCGTCGGCGATGAAGTCCTGCCATTCGCCATTGGTCACGCGCCGCGTGGCCATCTCATGCGGGTGGAGCAGGATGCGGTGGCGCGGCCGCTCCGAGTCGAAGGCGAACCCGGTGTCGGACGCGCCAATTTCCACAACGCCGTCGCGCCCGCGGTGCCAGGCCAGAGGCTCGACACCGAAGCAGGCCGCCGGTGGGGCTTCCGCGTAGGCGGGCTCCGTCGGATTGGCGGCGAAGGTTGCGAGGATGTCCGTTAGGAACAGTTCCTGATGCTGCTGCTCATGGTTGATGCCGAGCTCGATCAGGTCGAGGGCTGCGGCGGGCAGATTGGGAAGCGCCTGGACCAGCGCCTCGTCGACGTGCGCCCGATAGGCGCGAACCTCGTCGAGCGACGGGCGCGAGAGCATGCCGCGGCGTGGGCGTTCGTGGCGGGGTCCTTCGGCTTCATAATAGCTGTTGAACAGGAACGCGAAGCGATCGTCGAAGGCGCGGTAGCTGGGCACGTGATCGCGCAGCACGAAGGTCTCAAAGAACCAGGTCGTGTGGGCCAGATGCCATTTTGCCGGCGAAGCGTCCGGAAAGGGCTGGATCGTCGCATCGGCGTCCGACAGCGGCGCAGCGAGATCGAGCGTCAGCTTGCGCGTCGCGAACAGCCGGTCGCTGAGCGCGCCGGCCGCGAACGTCGATCGGGCTTCGGGCCGGTTCATTTGCTGGGCTTCATCCCCGGATAGTTTCCGCCCTGTAACATAGTGGCGAGATGCGCGGCATTCGAGGCCAGCATTTTGGCGGTCTCCTCGACCTGTTTTGGCGTCTTCTTGAGATCCTTGAAGTCGACCTTCCCCATCGCTTCGCCGACCCAGTAGCAGGCGGCTGCGGCCGGGATGGTCCAGCCAACGTCATTCAGCGCCTGAAACAAGGTGGCGCTGATATGGTGCGCGCCATCCTCGTTGCCGACGATCGCGCAGACCGCGACCTTGCCGTAGGCGGGCGTCCGCGACGCATCGTCGGTCTCGCTGAGGAAAGCGTCCATGCGTTCGGTCACGCGCTTGGCGATGCTCGACATCTGGCCCATCCACACGGGCGTGCCGAGGATAAGGATGTCGGCGTCGAGCACCTTCTTGCGGATTTCGGGCCAGTCATCCCCGTCGCCTTCGTCCGAGCTGACGCCCGGCAGGACATTGAAGTCGGCGACGCGGATCGTCTCGGTCAGCTCGACATCATGATCGACAAAATGCTTCGCGAGCAGGTCGATCATTGCGTCGGTCGAGGATTTCTCGCCACTGCTGCGCTTGAGCGTGCAGTTGAGCGCAATTGCTTTCAATTTTGCCATGCGGCCCGAACGTGCCGGGGCGCGGAAGGTGCCGAACTGGGGCTTAGTCCCGTGTCGCGCCCGGCTTCCACAACACTTCGCCGCCCTCTCGTCCGGCGACAAAGCGCGCCGTGACAAAGAGATGGTCGGACAAGCGGTTCAGGTAGGCGAGGACCTGCGGGTTGAGGGGCTCGGCCTCGTTGAGCGCGACCGCTGAGCGCTCCGCCCGCCGAACGATCGCGCGGGCGAGGTGGAGGGCGGCTACGGTTGCCGATCCGCCTGGCAGAATGAAGCTTTCCAGCGGCGCCAGGCCCGCGTTCATGACGTCGATGTCGCGCTCCAGACGCTCGACCTGCGAGCCGACGATGCGGAGCGCGCCCTCGATCTTGCCAGGCGTTGCGACGTCCGCGCCGAGATCGAACAGGTCGTTCTGAATCTCTGTATACTGGTCGGCGATCGCGTCCTTCTCGAGCACGGCGATGGCCATGCCGATCGCGGCATTGGCCTCGTCGACGTCGCCGATGGCGGCCATGCGCAGGCTCGACTTGCTGACGCGGCTGCCGTCGACCAGTCCCGCCGTGCCCTTGTCGCCCGTGCGGGTGTAGATCTTGTTGAGCTTGACCATCAGTGACCGGCTTGGCCGGCCACGACCAGGATCAGGACGATGATGACGATCGCCACGCCCTGGAACAGCACGCGCTTGCGCATGTAATTCTGCTGCTGCTCGCCGGTGAGGTCTTTGCCGGACGCCATGGCGATGACGCCGCGGACGAGGACGTAGGCCGTGGCGGCCATGGCCAGCACGAGCAGGATGATGAGGATGGGGGTCATGGGCGCTATTTAGGCGTCCTGAAGGCGAAAGCCAGACGGCACTTCGCCCGCGAGAAGCTGGCGGACAAGCGTTGGCCCATCGACGCCGGCGTCCCGCATTGCCGCGAGTGTCGGCGCGAGGTCGCGCTTGGCAAGGCGGCGGCCGTCGAGGTGGGTGATCAGCGGGTGATGGAGGTAGGCCGGCTCGGGCAGGCCTAGCAGTTGCTGGAGCAAGCGCTGGATCGGTGTCGATGGGCGCAAGTCCGCGCCGCGCACGACCATTGTCACGCCGCTCTCCGCGTCATCCACGACGCAAGAAAGGTGGTATGAGGCGGGCGCATCCTTGCGGGCGAGGATCGCGTCGCCGATGTCCTCGGCTTTGGCGCTGAAGGTGCGGCCGTCATGCTCGGTCCATGTTGGCAGCCCGGTCAGCTCAAGCGCCGCCGCCGAATTTAATCGCCAGCTATGCGGCGTCGACGCGCGCCGTTCCGGATCGTCGGGCAGATGGCGACAAGTGCCGGGGTAAGACGTGGCAGCATCGCCGTGGGGCGCGGTCAGCGACTGGGCGATGTCGGCGCGGGTGCAGAAGCAGGCGTAGGCCAGGCCTCGGGCACGCAGATCGTCGCGCGCGGCCTGATAATGCGCGGTACGCTGCGATTGCACCAGCACCGGTTCGTCCCAATCGATGCCGAGCCAGCGCAAATCCTCGAAGATGCCATCGACGAATTCCGGCTTGCAGCGAGTCTGATCCAAATCTTCGATCCGCAGCCGAAAGCTGTCCCCCGCCGCTCGGCCGATGGCCGCGCTGTAAGCATGGCCTAGATGCAGCCGCCCCGACGGCGACGGCGCGAAACGCGTAACAATCATGTGAATTGTGCCGCAAAGGACTCTTGACGGTGAGTCATGGAAAGTGGTGTCATGCGCATGTCACGCCGGGTTGGCATCCGGAGGGCAACAAGGGAAGATGGGCCGCACCGCCCTCTCCACCTTGAGTGCGACGGGGCCGGAGAGCAGCAGTTCGGTTCGAACCGAACGAAAGGCTGTTCGCGCGTCCATGTATCACCCCGAACTCATCCGCCATCCCGAAAGCTGCCCGGCGCTGGTGCTCAACGCCGACTACACGCCGCTGTCCTATTACCCATTGTCGCTGTGGCCCTGGCAAACGGCGGTCAAGGCCATGTTTCTCGAACGCGTTGACGTCGTCGCGCATTACGAGCGGGAGGTGCACAGCCCGAGCACGGCGCTGAAGCTGCCGAGCGTCATCGCTCTGCGGCAGTTCGTGCGGCCGAACGAGTATCCAGCGTTCACCCGCTTCAACCTGTTCCTGCGCGACAAATTCCAGTGCGTGTACTGTGGGACACGGAAGGAGCTGACCTTCGATCACGTCATCCCGCGCGCTTATGGCGGGCGCACGACGTGGGAGAATGTCGCGACCGCCTGCGCCCCGTGCAACCTGCGGAAGGGCGGCCGCACTCCGGTGGAAGCGCATATGCACATCATGCGCGAACCGATCCGCCCGACCAGCTGGCAGCTGCAGGAACATGGCCGCGCCTTCCCGCCCAATTACCTGCACCAGAGTTGGCGGGATTATCTCTATTGGGACGTCGAGCTCGAGGCATAGGCGCTTGCGCGGGAATGACCGGAACTGACTTGTTCTTTGGAGCCGTGGCACTGTTTGCTGCGCTAAAGCTCGTGTTCGGGCTCCGGAGTGGAGTCACGTGGTACTCGACCGGGTGGGTATTCCGCGAAAAAGAACCGTCAAAATTTTGGACGAGCACCACGGGTGCGGCCGCGGCGTTGCTCGCATCGTTGACAGCACTATACTTCTTAGCGCGCCGTTAACCATCTTTGCGTAGCGCTATTCCCGATGGACATTCGTTATCCTGAGCCTGACGAGCGACGGCGCATTCTGGTGGTGGAACCCAATCGGACCAACCTCGGCGTGATCGCCCGCCGGCTGGCTGAGGCCGGCTATCGGGTGACGACTGCCGACAGCGGCGCGACAGCCATTGCGGAGCTGTACCGCCTGCCGATCGATCTGGTCCTTGCCGAGTTGAACATGCCGCGGATGAGCGGAGCGGAATTAGCTCGCGCGATCCGCGGCGAGGTTCAATGGAACGAGCTGCCGATCATGCTGATCACCGGCAAATCGGATCCCAAGGGCGCCGTTAACGCCTATGAGAGCGGCGCGGACGATGTGATCCTGAAGCCCTTCCACTTCGAAGTGCTGCTTGCGCGGATCGAGCGGCGCATCCAGCGCGCGCGGGCGGTCAGACGACTGCAGGAAGACAATGCGGCGCTGGATGCGCGCGTGGTCGAACGCGCGATCCAGATCGGCGAGCTGAAGGACGCGCTGGCTAACGCCCGGCGATGAACTCGCGCACGGCCGGCGCCACATCGCCGCGCTCCAGCGCCATGGCCAGATTGGCAATCACAAACCCCGCCGCGCTGCCGCAATCGTAACGCTGGCCTTCGAAACGGAAGGCATGGAACGGCTGCTGGCCGATCAGCTTGGCCATGGCGTCGGTCAGCTGGATCTCGCCGCCCGCGCCGCGCTCCTGCGCGTCCAGCGCGCGCATGACTTCGGGCTGCAAGATGTAGCGTCCGGGGAGCATCAGTCTCGACGGCGCCGTGCCGGGCGCGGGCTTTTCGACGAGTCCACGGATTTCGGTCAGCGGTCCATCGGTCGCGCCCGGATTGACGACGCCATATTGGTGGGTCTGATCCTCGGGCACTTCGAGCGCGGCAACAAGATTGCCGCCGACGCGATCATACGCCTCGACCATCTGCGCGAGGCAATTGGGCGTGCCGTACATCAGCTCGTCGGGCAGCAGCACCGCGAACGGCTCGTCGCCGATAATGTGCCGCGCGCACCACACCGCGTGGCCAAGGCCGAGCGGCTGCTGCTGGCGGACCGTCACCACCTCGCCGAAGCTGGCGTTGCTGGGCTCCAAAATGTCGAGGCTCTTGTTCTTGCCCTTGAGCGTCGCCTCCAGCTCGAAGGCCTGGTCGAAATAGTCGACTAGCGAGGACTTGCCGCGGCCGGTGACGAAGATCAGCTGCTCGATCCCCGCCTCGCGCGCTTCGTCGACCGCATATTGAATGAGCGGACGGTCGACGACCGTGATCATTTCCTTGGGAATGCTCTTGGTGGCGGGCAGGAGACGCGTGCCGAGGCCAGCGACCGGGAAGACGGCCTTGCGAACTTTGGTCATTTCGGTGTGCTTTGTCCCATCTGATTGGACGTCGGGTCGGCACCGGCGGGAAGCGAGGGCGCCATCCCGCCGGCGGGTGGCGGCAGGTCGAACGGGTCGGATTGGCGTGGCTGCGAACGCTTGACCAGCTCATCGACGCGCTCGGGCCGGGCATAGGCCGGTGCGGTCAGGAGCTGTTCGGGTGTCGGCGTCGTGCGGGCCATCAATGGCTTGACCGGAAGCGCATGGCCAGGCGCCGGCTTCAGGCTGGCTTCGCGACCGCATCCGGCCATTGCCAGCAGGCTCCCGATCACCACAATCCGCTTCGCCGTCATGGGGTCCGAGTAGCCGCTCGCCGCTCGATGCGCTAGCGCATGCAGATGCGCATACTTCCAATCGCCGCCGCTGCCCTCCTGATCACCGCATGCCAGCAAAAAGCGGAAGCGCCGACTGCCGCGAACGAAACTGCCAATGCCGCCGACGACACGGGCGGGGTCAAAGGCGTCCACCGCGACAATGCCGGAAAGCTGCCGCCCGACGCGCCGTTCACGGATGGCGCGGGGAAGACGGTGCGGATTGCCGACTTCAAGGGCAAGCCCGTGCTGGTGAACCTATGGGCCAGCTGGTGCGCGCCGTGCGTCAAGGAACTGCCGACGCTCGACAAGCTGGCGTCCAGCGGGAAGATCGAGGTGCTCGCAGTCAGCCAGGACACGGGTCCGCAGGCGTCGGTCGTGGCGTTCCTCAAGGAGCACAAGATCGCGACGCTCAAGCCCTATCATGATGAGAAAATGGGGCTGTCGGGCGCGCTCGGGCCGGATGTCGTTCTGCCGACGTCGATCCTGTTCGATGGCAACGGAAAGGAAGTCTGGCGCTACGTCGGCGACCTCGACTGGACGAGCGCCGAGGCCGCTAAGCTTCTCGCGGAAGCGGGCGCGGCGCCGTCAGCCGGCTAATTAGTCGTCCGTCGATCGCGGCGAGGCCTAGCGCAATCAGGCCGAGGCCGAGGAAGTCCTGCGGCGCCAGCGTTTCGCCGAGGAACAGGGCTCCGAGCAGGATCGCGACCGGCGGCACGAGCAGGGTGACCAGCAGCGCATTGGTCGCGCCCGAGGTTTCGATAAGCCGGAAATAGAGCACGTAGCCGAAGGCCGTGCACAACAAAGCGAGCGCGGTAATCGCGGCCCAGGCGCTGAGCGGCGGTAACGGCTGCGTCCAAGGCTGATCGAAGAACATCGATATCGGCAGCATGATGACCGCCGCGGCAGTCATCTGACCGGTCGTCACGCTGAGGGGCGAGATGCCCTGACGGCGGAAGCGGCGTGCCCAGACTGCGGCTAGCGCATAGCTCAGCGAGGCGGCGACGCAGGCGACCTGTGCAAGGCCGCTGGTGCCGAGGTTGGACAGCAGGGCCGGCCCGATCATCGTCGCAACGCCACCGAAGCCGAGCAGGACACCCGCGATCTTGCGCGGCGTCATGCGCTCGTCGCTGGTCAGGAAATGGGCCACGACGACACCCCAGATCGGCGTCGTTGCGTTGAGGATCGACGCCAAACCGCTGGCGATATGCGTCTGGCCCCAGCCGAACAGGGTGAAGGGCAGCGCATTGTTGAGCAGCGCGAGAAGGAAAATCGAGCCCCAGGCGCTTGCCGGCAGGCCGAGGCGCTGGCCCTTGAAGCGCAGGAACAGCCACATCGCCGCGGCCGCGATCGTCACGCGGAGCCAGACATAGGTCAGCGGATGCACGTGCTTCACGGCGACGCCGATGAAGAAGAAGGCGCCGCCCCAGATCACTGCCAGCACGGCGAGAATCAGCCAGTCGGTGCGATTCATCTGCGTGCGGATCATGTGCCGGTCTTGCGGCACGATGGGCGCGGTGGCTTCCGCCTGCTTGCGGTCAAACGCGTGAGGATCGATGGGCTTCATGGCCCGTCCAAACTACGGTGCGTAGCCATAAGGCCGCCAACAAATGCGCGGCGGCGGGCAATAAGCTGAGCTTATCTAGTCGCGGAGCAGTTCGTTGATGCTGGTCTTGGATCGCGTCCGCTCGTCCACGCGCTTGACGATGACCGCGCAGGCGAGGCTCGGTCCGCCGTCCTTGCCCGGCAGTGACCCCGGGACGACCACCGAATATTCGGGCACGCGGCCGTAATGGACCTCGCCCGAAGCGCGGTCGACGATCTTGGTCGAGGCGCCGAGGAACACGCCCATCGAAAGTACTGCGCCGCGCTCGACGATCACGCCTTCGGCGACCTCCGAGCGTGCACCGATGAAGCAATCGTCCTCGATGATCACCGGCCCGGCCTGCAGCGGCTCGAGCACGCCGCCGATCCCGGCGCCGCCGGAGATGTGGACGTTGCGGCCGATCTGGGCGCAGCTGCCCACCGTCGCCCAGGTGTCGACCATCGTCCCCTCGCCGACGCGGGCGCCGATGTTGACGAAGCTCGGCATCAGTACTGCACCCGGCGCGATGAAGGCGCCGCGGCGGACTATCGCACCGGGCACGGCGCGGAAAGCGGCCGTCTGAAAATCGCTTTCACCCCATCCCGCGAACTTCGAGGGCACTTTGTCCCACCAGTTTGCGCCGCCGGGCCCGCCGGAAATTGCTTCCATCGGGTTAAGCCGGAATGAGAGCAGCACGGCCTTCTTCAGCCATTGCTGGACGACCCACTGACCGCCACTCTTCTCCGCAATCCGCGCGTCGCCGCTGTCAAGCGCGGCAATAGCGGCATCGACGGCCGTACGAACGGTACCCTTGGTATCGCTACCTAGTGATTCGCGATCTTCCCAAGCTTGATCGATGACTGCCTGCAGATCGCTCATTCGCTCGTCTCCAAAATGCTGTGCAGCCATTCGCCCACATCGGTCACCCGAACGTCGACGATGGCATCTTCGTAGCCGTGGCTACCGCGCTCCGACCCATTGTCCACCCAAACGGTGGTCATGCCGAGCTGCTTCGCGGGCGCGAGGTTGCGCACCATGTCTTCCGCCATCAGCGCCCTAGTCGGCTCGATCCCGAATTGCTCAAGGAGCTTGCGATAGCCGTGGAGCTCCGGCTTGGGCGCCAGATCGGCGGCGAAGATGTCGTGCAGATGGTCGACCTCCGCCGCCACGCCCAGCCGGTCCAGCACCTTCCACGCGTAGTCGGCGCTGCCGTTGGTGTGGATGAACTTCCGTCCCGGCAAGCGCGCCATGGCGGCGATCAGGCGGTCGTCGCGAGCGACGCGGTCTAGCGGGATGTCATGAACATCGACCATGAAGTGGTGCGGGTCGACGTCGTGATGTTTCATGAGCCCCGCGAGCGTGGTGCCCGATCCGTGGAAGTGCATCTTCTGGACCCGGCGCGCCTCGACCGGATCGACGCCTAGCAGCCGCTCGATGTAGGCCGTCATTCGCTGATCGATCAGCTCGAACAGCCGGCAGTCGTGCGGGTACAGGCAGTTATCGAGATCGAAGATCCAGTCGCGGATGTGGGCGAAACGCGGGTCCATCGCGGCGCCCTAGCGGCGCACGAGGCGGAGGCCTAGCGCCCGCGCGAATTCCGATAGTCGGTCATGGTCAGCGGGGCGGGGCAGCCCGAGATCCGGCGATCGACGGCCATGAAGATCTGGCCCGGCGGTAGCTTGTTCAGCGGCACCGCGTGCGGCGTCGAGCCCATCTTGCGAGCGAGCGACATCGGCGTTTCGGGGCAATTCTTCGCTTCAGGCGACGGGTTGATAACGGGCGTGTCCCGCACTGGTTGGGCAGCGCCGGACGCGGCGAACAGGGCGGTTACCAGCAGGAGCATGATGTTTCTCCTCGTCCATGCCGCCTTACCAATTTTTGCCTAGACGGTGAAGCTCTCGCCGCAGCCGCAGGCGCCCTTCGCGTTCGGGTTTTCGAACACGAAGCCCGCAGCGAAATCGTCCTCGCGCCAGTCCATGGTCGAACCGATCAGGTAGAGGACGCTAGCGCCGTCGACGTAGAAAGTGCCGCCAGGCGTTTCGATCTTCTCATCAAACTTCTGCTCCTCGGTCACATAATCGACCGAGTAAGCGAGGCCCGAGCAGCCGCGGCGGGGCGTCGACAGCTTGACGCCGATCGCGCCGTCGGGTGCGCGGCTCATCAGTTCGGCGATCCGTGCTTCCGCCGACGGCGTCAGCGTGATCGCGGCCGGGCGCGCGCGGACTTTGGTTTCCTGGTTCATAGCATTCCCAATTCGAGCCGCGCCTCGTCGCTCATCTTCGACGGGTCCCACGGCGGATCCCAGACGAGATTGACCACCGCATCGCGGATGCCGGGTACCGCCATGGCGCGCAGCTCCACTTCCTGCGGCAGCGATTCGGCCACCGGGCAGTGCGGCGTGGTCAGCGTCATGGTAATGGTCGCGTCGCCGTCCTCGCTGACCTCCACATTGTAGATGAGGCCGAGCTCGTAGATGTCGACCGGGATTTCCGGGTCATAGATCGACTTCAGCACCTCGACGACCGCAGCCTGCAGGTCGCCGCCAGGCCCTCCAGCAGTCTCGTCCTTCTCGCCCGAAAGGAACCCGGCGAGATAGTCGCGCTTGCGCTCGAAGGTCTCGGTGACCGTCTCGGGCACGCGGCCGCGCGGCGGCGGGGTCACCGCGTCGACTTGCTCGGTCTCAATCTTGCGTTCTTCGTTCACCGCGAAAAAATCCGTTTCACCTGTTCGATCCCGCGCACCAGCGCCGCGACGTCGCTGCTGTCGCTATGCGCCGCGAAGCTTGCCCGCGCGGTCGCCTCGACGCCCAGCCAGCGCATCAGCGGCTGCGCGCAGTGGTGGCCGGCGCGAACCGCGACGCCCGCATCATCCAATATGGTGGCGGTGTCGTGCGGATGCACCCCGTCCACGTTGAAGCTGACAATGCCGGCGCTGTCCTCCGGCCCGTAGACGGTGACGCCGCCGATCTTCGCCAGCGCAGCGCGCGTCTCCGCGACCAGCGCGGCTTCGTGCGCGTGGATTGCGTCGAGCGACAGGTGCGACACCCAATCGATCGCCGCGTGCAGCCCGACTGCGCCAACGATGTGTGGCGTGCCCGCTTCGAATCGCGCCGGCGCGTCAAGAAAGGTCGTTTCCTCGAAAGTCACGCGGTCGACCATAGCGCCGCCGCCCTGCCAGGGCGGAAGGACGTCGAGCAGCTCGGCGCGCCCCCACAGGCAACCGATGCCGGTCGGCCCGTAAAGTTTATGTCCGGAGAAGGCGTAGAAATTGGCATCGATCGCCGCGACGTCGATCCCGATGCGCGGCGCAGCCTGGCAGCCGTCAAGCAGCAGCAACGCGCCCTTGGCATGCGCGATCTCCGCCGCGCGCCCCGCGTCGAGGATAGACCCCAGCACATTCGACACGTGCGCGAAGGCGACGACGCGATGGCGCTCAGTCAGCATCGCCTCGGCAGCGTCCAGATCGATGCGGCCGTCGGCGGTCAGCGGAACGGCATCGACCTGGTAACCGGCCAGCTGCCACGGGACGATGTTGCTGTGATGCTCCAGCTGCGAGACGAGCACGCGGTTGCGACCGTCCTTGGGCAAGGTGCGCGCCACGAAGTTGATCGCTTCGGTCGCTCCCCGCATGAAGGTGATCTCGTTCGGCTGCCCGCCGATTAGCGCGGCGGCGGCAGCGCGCGCCGCCTCATAACGGCCGGTCATTTCCGACGAGCGCTGATACACGCCGCGGTGCACCGTCGCGTAATCGCGCGCATAGGCTTCGGTGATCGCGTCGATCACCGCTTGCGGCTTCTGCGCGGTCGCCGCGCTGTCGAGATAATGCCAGTTCTCGATCGCCGGGAACTGGTCGCGCACGTTGAGCGCGCTGTTGATGCGGCTGGGCGCGTTCACACGACTCTCCGCAATGCCGCGCGCGCAGCCTCGCAGATTGCGTCGCTGTCGTCGGCGCTGTCCCACAAGCCCATGACGAAACCTTCGAGCAGCAAGGCGCGCGCGCTCGCCGGGTCCATCCCGCGGCTTTCGGCGTAGAACAATTGCATCGGGTCGAGCTCGCCGACGGTCGCGCCGTGCGCGCACTTCACGTCGTCGGCGTAAATCTCCAGCTCGGGCTTGCAATTGGCCGTCGCGCCGCGGTCGAGCAGCATGGCTTTGACCGACTGCTCACCGTCGGTCTGTTGCGCGTTGCGCGCGACTGCGACCTTGCCAAGATACGAGCCGACCGCGTTCCCATTGAGCACGCTGCGGATGACCTGGCGCGACGTCGCCGCCGGTTCCTGGTGGCGAACGGTGGTGACGATTTCCAGCGTCGCCGTGCCGGTGCCAATGTTCGCCGCGTTGAGGTTGAACGCCGCGCCTTCGTGCAACGTCACATCCAGTTCGACGCGTCCATATTCCTGCGCGGTGTTGAGCGCGAACAGCGAATATTCCGCGCCAGCCCTAATCGTAATTTGCGCGCGCCGGACCTCGATGTTTTCGCCATTTGGAAGCCAGATTTGCTGCAGCTTTTGCTGCGCAGCAATTTGCAGCGTTTCTGGCGGCGAAAGATCGCGCCAGACGGACGCGAGCGCGTCGATATCGGCGTAGCGAAATGCTTCGTCGCGGCGGGTTGGCAGCGCAGTCATGCGCGCCTCTTCATCAGCCGGCGCAGCTTCTTGTCGCGCTGCTTTTGGCGATCTGGCGCCATCAATCCGTACAGCGCATCGAGCGCCAAACCGGCGGCGATGGCGACCGCCACGATGCTCGCAATTTTACCGGTGTCGGTGAATTGCTCGAACACGAAATCCACAAGCGCGATCGCGCCGACCATCATCACCAGCAGCGCCGTGTCCGCGACCGCGCGACCGGGATTCCCGCGCACGGCATAGATCGCGAACATGAAAGCAATGCAGCCGAGGATGATGACGAACGTCGTCACGCCGCAGCCTCCGCATAGCCTTCGCGCTCGAGCTCAAGCGCCAGCTCGGGGCCACCGCTGCGCTCGATGCGACCGGCGCGCAGCACGTGCACGCGGTCGGGCCGGACGTAGTCGAGCAGCCGCTGATAGTGTGTGATCAGCAGCACGCCCTTGTCGGGCGCGCGCATGATCTGGTTGATGCCCGCGCCGACCGCCTTCAGCGCGTCGATATCGAGGCCGCTGTCGGTCTCGTCGAGCAGCGCGAACCTGGGCTGCATGATGCCCATCTGCACCATCTCGGCACGCTTCTTCTCGCCGCCCGAAAAGCCGACATTGACCGGCCGCTTGAGCATCTCCGTGTCCATGCCCAGCAGCGCCGCCTGTGCGCGCGCAAGCTTGATGAACTCGCCGCCCGAAAGCTCCGGCTCACCGCGCGAACGGCGCTGCGAATTGAGGCTCTCGCGCAGGAACTGAAGATAGCTGACGCCCGGGATTTCGACCGGATATTGGAAGCCGAGAAAGAGCCCCGCCGCCGCGCGCTCATAGGGTTCGAGAGCAAGCAAGTCCTGTCCGTCGAACGTCGCGGTGCCGCCGGTCACCTCGTAGCCGGGACGTCCGGACAGCACGTAGGCAAGCGTCGACTTGCCGGAGCCGTTCGGCCCCATGATCGCGTGCACTTCGCCCGCGGGCACTTCGAGCGATACGCCTTTGAGGATCGGCTTGTCGGCGACGCTCGCCTGAAGATTGGAAATGTTCAGCACTATTTGTCGGACCTTCCGGCCGGGCAATTGGAAAGGAAATAGCGGCGCATCGTGTCGGTCGCGTCCTGCCGGATCGCCTCCAGCATGCGCTGATCGTTGAGCGCCTTCTGGCGGTCATCGAGCGCGGCCTGTTGCAGATCGAGCTGGCGTTCGGCCTGCTTCTGCTCCGCGGTTTTGGCGGACGCTGATTCGCGCAGTGCGCGGCGTTGATCGTTAAGCGCCAACCGCGCATTCACGATGGCCTCCTGCTCCTTGTAGGTCGCAAGCAAAGCCGAACTGCGCCGCGCGGCTTCGGACGCAAACGCCGGATTGGCGGTGACGCGGTCGCAGCGGGTGACCGCCTGATCGAGCGCATCCAGGTCGGCCGAAACTGCAGCGAGGACAAGGAGGGGCATCATCCCACGCTCCCTTCGAGACTGATGCCGAGCAGCTTCTGCGCCTCCACCGCGAATTCCATCGGCAGCTGCTTCAGCACCTCGCGGGCGAAGCCATTGACGATCAGCGCCACCGCCGCTTCCTGGTCGAGACCGCGGCTCATCGCGTAGAAGAGTTGGTCCTCGCTGATCTTCGACGTCGTCGCTTCATGCTCGATCGTCGCGGTCGGGTTCTTGACCTCGATATAGGGCACGGTGTGTGCGCCGCAGTCGCTGCCGAGCAGCAAGGAATCGCACTGGGTGAAGTTGCGCACGTTTTCGGCGCGCGGGAGCACGCGGACGAGGCCGCGATAGGTGTTGTTCGAACGGCCCGCGCTGATGCCCTTCGAGACAATCGTCGACCGCGTGTCGGCGCCGATGTGGATCATCTTGGTGCCGGTGTCCGCCTGCTGACGGTTGTTGGTCAGCGCCACCGAATAGAATTCGCCGACGCTGCCATCGCCCTTCAGGATGCAGCTCGGATATTTCCAGGTGATCGCGCTGCCGGTTTCGACCTGCGTCCAGGACACTTTCGAGCGGTCGCCGCTGCAAAGCGCGCGCTTGGTGACGAAATTGAAGATGCCGCCCTTGCCCTCGGCGTCACCGGGATACCAGTTCTGGACCGTGGAGTATTTCACCTCCGCGTCCTCATGCGCAAAAATTTCGACCACCGCGGCGTGAAGCTGGTTCTCGTCGCGCATCGGCGCGGTGCAGCCTTCGAGATAGCTGACGTAGCTGCCCTTGTCGGCGACGATCAGGGTGCGCTCGAACTGGCCCGTATTCTCGGCATTGATGCGGAAATAGGTCGACAGCTCCATCGGGCAGCGGACGCCCTCGGGAATGTAGACGAAGGTTCCGTCGGAAAAGACCGCGCTGTTGAGGCAGGCGAAGTAATTGTCGCGCTGCGGAACGACGCTGCCGAGGTATTTGCGGATCAGTTCGGGATGCTCGCGGATCGCCTCGGAAATCGAGAGGAAGATGACGCCCGCCTTGAACAATTCCTCGCGGAAGGTGGTGGCAACGCTGACGCTATCGAACACCGCGTCGACCGCGACCTTGCGCGCGCCTTCGACGCCGGCGAGCACCTTCTGCTCCTCGATCGGAATACCGAGCTTCTCGTAAGTCCGGCGGATCTCCGGATCGAGCTCGTCGAGCGAGGCGAGCTTCGGCTTTGCCTTGGGCGCCGCGTAATAATAAGCGTCCTGATAATCGATCGCCGGGATGTCGAGCTTGGCCCAGTCGACCTCCTCCATCTCCAGCCACGCGCGGTAGGCCTTGAGCCGCCAGTCGAGCATCCATTCGGGCTCGTTCTTCTTGGCGGAAATGAAGCGGACGGTATCTTCGTTCAGGCCCTTGGGCGCGAATTCCTGCTCGAGGTCGGACGCGAAGCCCCACTCATAATCCTGAGCGATCTTTTCCTTGAGCTCGCGGTTCTTCACGGCCTCGTTCATCGCGCGAGCTCCGTAAGAGACACCGCATCGAGGGCGCCGCGGACGGCGTTCGAAACCACGCCCATGTGCGGCTTGACCCTGCACTGCGCGTCGAGCGCACAGCCGGACACGTCCTCGTGGCCACTGCACTGGGTCATCGCGATCGGACCTTCGACCGCTTCGACGATATCGGCGAGGCTGATCTCCGTAGCGGGACGTGCGAGCGTGAAGCCACCACCGGCGCCGCGGACGCTGCTCAGCAGGCCGTGGCCTCCAAGCTGCCCCATCAGCTTTTGCGCGGTCGGCAAGGGCACGCCGGTCTCGCCAGACAGCTCGGTCGCGCTGAGGCGCGCGCCCACGGGACGGCGGGCGGCGGCGGTCATCAGCACGACCGCGTAATCGGCGAGGTGGGAGAGTCGCATGGTGAATTCGGAGCTTTCCAGTCCGATTTAGTGGGTTGCGCCGTGAAACTCAACCGCGCAGACGAGCGGCGTGGCTCTTTATCCGCTCCTCAGCCCGCTGATCTTCCGCCTCGATGCGGAGCGGGCGCATCGTGCGACGATCTCGCTGCTCAAGCGGCGCGGCGGCAAGGGCGAGCCGCCAGCCACGCCGGAGCTGGAAACGAGCGTGTCTGGCCTCACCTTTTCCAATCCGGTCGGACTGGCGGCGGGATTCGACAAGGACGCCGAGGTCTTCGGCCCGATGCTCGGACTCGGCTTCGGATCGGTCGAGGTCGGCACGCTAACGCCGCGGCCGCAGCCGGGAAACCCGAAGCCGCGGCTGTTTCGGCTGGTCGAGGACCAAGCGGTGATCAATCGAATGGGCTTCAACAGCGGCGGGCAGGACGCGGCACTTGCGCTGCTCCGCAAGCGATATCGGACTCGCGGCATCGTCGGCGTGAATGTCGGCGCCAACAAGGATAGCGCGGATCGCATTGCCGACTACGCTCAGGGCGTCCGCGCAATGTCTCCCGTCGCGGACTATCTGACGGTGAACATCAGCTCGCCGAACACGCCGGGGTTGCGGCAGCTGCAGGACGAGGGTGCGCTGCGCGAGTTGCTGGCGGCAGTCCGCGAAGGCCGCCAACCGGGCGGCCCGCCGCTGTTTCTGAAAGTTGCGCCGGACCTTGAGGAAGGCGACCCGATCCGCATTGTTCGCGCGGCGCTCGATCACGGCGTCGATGCGCTGATCGTCGCCAATACTACGGTGTCGCGTCCGAAGAGTTTGCGCTCGCGTTTTGCGGCCGAAAGCGGGGGGCTGTCCGGGGCGCCGCTGGCGGCGCTCGCGCACCGACAGTTGGAGGCTTTCTACAGCGTGGCGGGCAAGGAACTGCCGCTGATTTCGGCGGGCGGGATCAGCGATGCCAACGATGTCTGGTGGCGTATCCGCTCGGGCGCGAGTCTGGTGCAGCTCTACAGCGCGATGGTTTATCGCGGGCCGGGAATTGCGCGCCGCATCACGAAAGACTTGCAGCGCATCCTCGCGAGCAGCCCGTTTGCCAACATTGCCGAGGCGGTCGGGACAGGGTAGCGCTCCTGCCCATGCGTACACTGCCGATTGCCGCCGGACTGCTCGCCCTCACCATCGCCAACGTTCTTCCGGCCCAGCCGGCGGTAATTACTCCCGGGCCGGTGACGGCGCCGAAGGGCATGGTCAGCGCTGCCGACCCGCGCGCGGCATGGGCTGGTGCGCAGATCTTGCAGCAGGGCGGCTCGGCACTGGATGCTGCATTCGCGACGTTGATCGCGCTGACCGTCGTCGAGCCGCAGAGCTCGGGCATCGGCGGCGGCGGCTACATGGTCTATTCGCCACGCGGCGGACCGGCAGTGACATTCGACGGCCGCGAGACAGCGCCGCACGCGGCGACCAACACCTGGTTCTTCAAGAATGGGCAGCCGATGCCGACGCGGGAAGCGATTCCGGGCGGCAAGAGCGTCGGCGTGCCTGGCAATCTGCGCATGATGGCGCTGGCGCACAGCCGCTTCGGCAAGCTGCCGTGGGCCGCATTGTTCCAGCCGGCAATCAAGCTTGCCCGCGACGGCTTCGTCATGACGCCGCGCATGAATCGCGCGCTCGCCTCCTCCATCGAAACCGGTGCGATGTCGGCCGAAGCGCGTGCGCTTTACTACGCCGCTGACGGGACGCCGAAACCTGCGGGAACACTCATCCAGAACCCCGCACTTGCGAAGTTTCTGGGCGAGGTTGCGGCACGCGGCGCTGACAGCTTCTACGTCGGCCCCAACGCGCAAGCCATTGTCGCCACGGTCAACGGCTCGCCGCGCAATCCTTCGCAAATGACGACGGGTGATATCGCCACCTACGATGCGAAAACCCGTGCTCCAGTCTGCGGCATGTACAGGGGCTATAAGATCTGCGGGATGGGCCCGTCGTCGTCCGGCGGCACGACCGTTTTCACCATCCTCAAGCAGCTCGAGCGCTTCGATATGACCGCGCTCGGTCCCAACTCTCCGACCGCATGGCACCTCATCGCGGAGTCGATGCGCCTCGCTTACGCCGACCGCGATCAGTTCATCGGTGACCCCGGCTTCGTGTCCGTGCCGGTCGCGGGGTTGATCGAAGCCAAATACCTCGCTCGCCGATCTGCGCTGATTTCACCGGATCGCACGATGACGAGCGTCACCGCAGGCTCGCCGCTGGGCGCGCCGAAGTTCGTCTGCAAAGCGGTGCAGCCCGTTGAGCGCGGCACGTCGCACTTCGTTGCCGTCGACAGTCAGGGCAACGTCGCATCGGATACTTCGACCATCGAAAGTCCGTTCGGGTCGGGGCTCATGGTCAACGGCTACTACCTCAACAACGAACTGACCGACTTCAATATCGAGCCGATGAAGGACGGCTGCCTCACCGCCAACCGTGTCGAAGGCGGCAAGCGCCCCCGCAGCTCGATGAGCCCGACAATCGTTTGGGGGCCGGATGGCAAAATCCGGCTCGCTGTGGGCGCAGCCGGCGGCGCGACGATCCCGGCGCAGGTCGCGAAAGCGATCATCGGCGTGCTCGACTGGCACCTGACCGCGCAGCAGGCGATTGCGCTGCCGACCATTTTCGCGCCTGGTGGCGACACCGTGTACGTCGAAAAGGGCACGTTCCTCGAAACGATGGTGCCGCAGCTGCAGGCGCTGGGTCACACGAAGATCGATTACCGCCAGCCGATTTCCTTCAAGGCGAACGCGATCGAATGGGCTAACGGCCGCTGGGCCGGCGCGGCCGATCCGCGCAGCGAGGGTGTCGCGGTTTCGCAATAAGGGGGCGCATGGCTCGACAACTCGAACGGTTCGACAATCTTGTCTCGCTCTTTCTGACGCGGGCGGCTGAGAAAGGCGATGCGCCTTTTCTGTGGGCGAAGCGCGACAAGATCTGGTCGTCGACCAGCTGGGGCGAGGCCGCGCGGCAAGTCGCGGCGCTGGCCGAACATCTGAAGAGCATCGGTTTGCAGCCGGGCGACCGCGTGGCCCTCGTAAGCGAAAACCGGCCCGAATGGCTGATCGCCGACCTCGGCATCATGGCCGCCAGTTGCGTGACGGTGCCGACCTACACCACCAACACCACGCGCGACCATGCGCATATCCTGGGAAACAGCGGCGCGCGCGCGGTTATCGTTTCGAATCAGAAGCTTGCCAAGAACCTGATCCCCGCGGTGCTGACGTCGAGCGAATGCCACCACGTGATCGGCATCGAGGACATCCGATCAGGCCAGGTGCCCGACTGGGTGAACATCCACCAGTGGAGCGAGCTGACCGCCGGCAGCGCCGACGTGGAAGGACTGCGCGAGCGGGAGAAAGCGGTCGGGCGCGATGACCTCGCGTGTATCATCTACACCAGCGGCACCGGCGGCGCGCCGCGCGGCGTGCGCATCCATCACGGCTCGATCCTGCACAATCTGGAGGGATGCACCGACATCATCTCCACAGACTTCGGCTGGGATGATGAGGTGTTCCTGTCCTTCCTGCCGGCTAGCCACGCTTACGAGCACACCGGCGGGCAGATGTTCCCGATCGCGCTGGGTGCGCAGATCTATTACGCCGAGAGCCTCGAAAAGCTCGCTGCCAATATCGAGGAAGTGCAGCCGACGATCATGGTCGTGGTTCCGCGGCTGTTCGAGATGCTACGCGCGCGCATCCTGAAGTCGATCCAGTCGCAGGGCGGACTGTCCAACTATCTGCTTCATCGCGCGCTAAAGATCGGCGCGGACAAGGCGAATGGCGGGTTGAAACCATGGGACTGGCCGATGGACGGCATCCTGTCGCTCACCCTCCGCCGCAAGATTCGCGAGCGCATGGGTAAGCGCACCAAGGCCTGGGTGTCGGGCGGCGCGCCGCTCAATCCCGAGGTTGGAATCTTCTTTCAGTCGCTCGGGATCACGTTTCTGCAGGGCTATGGGCAGACGGAAGCAGGGCCGCTGATCAGCTGCAACCGGCCCAGAGCCGGCATCAAGCTCGATACGGTCGGCCCGCCCGCAATGAACACTGAAGTGCGCATTGCCGAGGACGGCGAGATCATGGTGCGCGGCGAGAACGTCATGCACGGTTACTGGCGCAACGAGGAAGAGACCGCGCGCGTCCTGAAGGACGGGTGGCTCGCGACCGGGGACGTCGGCCACCTAGACGCCAAGGGCCGCATCGTCATCACCGACCGCAAGAAGGACCTGATCGTCAACGACAAGGGCGACAACGTTTCGCCGCAGCGGATCGAAGGGATGCTGACGCTACAGCCCGAAATCGCGCAGGCGATGGTCTACGGCGACCGCCGTCCCCATTTGGTCGCTTTGCTCGTTCCGGAGCCGGACTTCGCCGGCAAGCCCGATCTCCAGGCGCGGCTGCAGAAAGCGGTCGACCGCGTCAACGCCGATCTGTCGGTGATTGAGCGCATCCGCCGCTTCATCATCGCCGACGAAGGCTTCACGATCGAGAACGAACAATTGACGCCGTCGCTGAAGATCCGGCGCCATATCATCGGCAATGTGTACGGCGAGCGGCTGGACGCGCTCTACAAGCGTTAGCTGCCCGGCCGGGTGTAGGGGATGAAGTCGCCCCACACGCAGCTGCCGACCATCATTCCGCTAGTAAGATCGACGACCTGCGCGATGTCTCCGCGGCACGGATCGGAACTGCCGACCTGGCGAGTCACCAGTGTATAGTGCCCGCTCGCCAGTCCGTTGCATGACCCCTGCGGGTGATTGACGTACGTCCGGCTCGCGCCGTCACGGAACAGGATCGTATTGTCGTCGATCGGCCGCATGTCCGTCGCGCGATAGCGCGGCAGGCACGACATCGGCTTGCCGGGAACCTTGCCGAGCAGAAGTTGCTCGTATTCATGCTGTTTGGCTGCCGTACGCGTCGGGCCTGGGCCGAACCCCGCGGAGCAGGACGCCAACAGGCTGCTGGCGACAAGAGCAGAGATCACACGCATTCTCGACCTCCTCTGAACCGCCCTCATGCGGTTCGACATCCGTTACAGCGCCGGCCCCTATGAACGGAAGCTGTCTTTGTCCTTCCGCAACGCAGCGAACGCTTGCACGTCCTTGGCCCGAACGAAGGGATTGGTTGCACGTTCCTGTGCAACCGTCGTCGGGACCGTCATTTCCGCATTTGCGCGCAGGGCCTGGACCTCGGCGAGGCGAGCCGCAATCTTGGCGTTTCCGGGTTCCGCATAAGCCGCGAAGAGTGCGTTCGACAACGTATATTCATGCGCGCAATATAGCCTCGTCCCGTCGGGTAATGCGGAAAGCCGCCGCAGCGATTCGAACATCTGCGCCGGCGTTCCCTCGAACAACCGACCGCAACCCATCGCGAACAATGTGTCACCTACGAAGGCGATGCCGTCGGCATCGAAAATGATCGCTATGTGACCGAGCGTGTGGCCTGGAACGGCGACCACGCGGCCGACGTGGCCTCCGAGACGGACCTCGTCACCCTCCGACAGTTCGATATCTCGACCCGGGATATTTTCCGTCGCGGGCCCGGCGATGCGGGCATCCGTCGCTTCTTTAACAGCCAGGTTGCCGCCCGTGTGATCGGGGTGCCAGTGTGTGTTCCACACCTGGCCGATCGACCATCCGCGGCGATCCGCTTCGGCCAGAACCGGGGTCGCGTCGCCAGGATCGACGACTGCGGTCTCGCCGCTTTCATCGTCGTGGACGAGCCAGAGATAGTTGTCGCTAAAGGCCGGGACGGGGACGACCTTTAGCATCACCAGCTGCCGGTGTTCGGCATCGAAGCCCACGGCTCCGCTGCGGGCAGCGCGCCGCCCTTCTGAAGCAGTTCGATCGAGATGTTGTCCGGCGTGCGAACAAAGGCCATGTGACCATCGCGCGGCGGCCGGTTGATCGTCACCCCGGCGTCGGCGAGTCGCTGGCAAGTGTCGTAAATGTCGTCGACCTGGTAGGCGAGATGGCCGAAGTTGCGGCCGCCGCCATAGTCTTCGCGGTCCCAATTGTGGGTCAACTCGACTTCACCGCCATCGTCCCCCGGGGCGCCCAGGAAAATCAAGGTGAAACGACCACCCTCATTGTCCATTCGCCGGCGCTCTTCGAGGCCAAGCAAGTTGAAAAAACGGATGGTGGCTTCGGGGTCGGTGACCCGCAACATAGTATGGAGAAAGCGCATGCATCCTATTTAGGCGAAGGCGACTCGATTTTCACCGTCGGAGTCACACCCAGCATTTCGATCGCCTTCGCCGCAGCTTTGCCCGCCGGGCCATTGGGATCCCCGGCCGCGGCCTGCGCCCAATAGCGGCGCGCACCTTCGTCGTCGCCGGTGAAGTCGGCGACATGCCCCGCTTCGAACAGGATTGTCGGATCGGAGGGAGCCAGCGCAAGCGCGCGGCCAACGGCCAGTTTCGCGGTCGTGGCATCGCCTTCGCGGATCGCGAGGCCCGCTGAAAAATACCACAAGAACGGGTCGCCTGAGATGGTTGCCGCTGCCTCGCTAGTCCGGGCGCGCGCAGTCTTTAGATCGTTTTGCGCTTCGGCCGCGCGGGCGCGGTCGAGCAGCGCTTCCCCACGCTGTTCGGCTTCTAGGCCCGGAAGCGCCAGCGCCTTGTCGAGATCGAAGGCCGCCTTCCCCGGCTGGCCGGCGGCGATCCAGAGGTTGCCTGCCGCAGCGTACAAACGCGCAGTCTTCGGATCCTTGTCGATGGACGCCTTCGCCGCTTCTTCAAACCCTTGGGCGGCCCCCGCATCGTCGCCCGCCTTTTGCGCGGCGAGCGCCCGGCAAACGAGCGCTTCGGGCGTCACGACGTCGGGACAGGGCGTGGCCGCGGCAGCGGCAACAGCGGCGAGGAAGAGGATCAAGAATTGGACTCCAGCAGTTCGGCCACGGTACGCAGGATCGCGTCGATCTCGTGCGGTTCCGACAGGCGGTGACCGCCGCCTTTGATGATCGTCAACTGGACGTCTGCTGAACGAAGGGCGGCAAGCGTTCGCATGGCAATCTCGACCGGGACATCCCGGTCATGCTCGCCGTGGATCAGCCGCACCGGGCATTCAACGTTGATAGCATCCTTAAGCAGGCGCAACCGCTGGCCGGATTCCCAGAATCCCGGCGCGATACCGGCCGCCTCTGCGGCAACAGCGTCGGTGAAACCCCAATCTGTGAAGTCGGGCGCCGCGGCAATGCCGACCAGCGCCTTGATTCGGTTGGGCCGGTCAAGCGTCGCATGTAACGCCAGCCACCCGCCCATGGACGAGCCGATAATTATGAGCGGACCGCTGGTTAGCGCGTCGATAGCGGCCAACACCTCCGCCAGCCATCGGTCGAGCGTGCCGTCCTCGAACCGTCCGGCGCTTGAGCCGGTCCCCGAATAGTCCAGACGCAGCATGGCCAGACCGCGTCGGTCGGCGAAAGCGTCCAAGGCCAGCGCCTTGGCCCCCTCCATGTCGGACGCATAGCCGGGAAGAAACAGAAGCGTTGGCGACGCGCCCTTGCGCAACCGATAAGCGATCGATCGGTTGGCGACTTGGATATAGGCAGGCTCGTCAGCGTCCATGAGTCGGCTCGTAGCGGAGGTGCAAGTCTCGATGAAATACCGGAAACTCGGCAGCAGCGATCTCGAAGTCTCGGAAATTTCGCTGGGGTCGTGGCTGACCTACGGCGTCGGGGTCGAAGCCGACAAGGCGCGGGCATGCCTGGAAGAGGCGTTCGAGCAGGGCATCAACTTCATCGACACGGCTAATGTCTACGGCCGCGGCGCTGCGGAGACCTTTCTCGGCAACGCGCTGCAGGGTCGGGCGCGCGACAGCTATGTGCTTGCGACCAAGGTCTATTTTCCGATGAGCGACACGGATCGCGGCCTGTCTCGCGCGCAGATCGAAAAGCAGCTGGACGCGTCACTGCAGCGACTGCGGACTGACTATGTCGATCTCTATCAATGTCATCGGTACGACAGCGAGACGCCGCTTGAGGAGACGATGGAAGCGCTCACCCGCGCGGTGGACAGCGGCAAGGTGCGGTACATCGGCTTTTCAGAATGGCCCGCTGACAGGATCCAGGCCTCGCTCGAGATGGCGGGCGTCGCCAAGTTCGTCTCCTCACAGCCGCAATATTCGCTTCTCTGGCGTGACCCTGAGGATGAGGTAATTCCCGTCTGCGCGGCAAACGGCATTTCGCAGATCGTCTGGTCCCCCCTCGCGCAGGGCGTCCTCAGCGGAAAATATGACCCTGACCAGCCGCCACCCGAAGGAAGCCGCGCGACTAGCGATGAAATGGGCGGCTTCATCAGCTGGTTGATGAAGCCGGAAATCCTCCGCGCCGTGCAGCGGCTAAAGCCGATCGCCGAGGAAGCGGGATTAAGCCTACCGCAGTTCGCGCTGGCCTGGATCCTTCGTGAGCCCAACGTGGCCTCGGCGATCATCGGCGCCTCTCGCCCCAGTCAAGTGCGAGAAAACGCAGGGGCGTCGGGCGTGGTCATCGACACGCAATTATTCATGCGCGCCGAGCAGATTGTCGAAGAAGCACGGGCCGGTGCCGGCGTCTAAAGCAGCAGTCGTGGGCGAACCGCCGAAGCTCGCCGAGCCCCCGTCGCAGCGCTCGCCCTACCGGCTCCCGGCGCAACGGGCGTTTCCTCGGTGGTGACGGCGTGAGGTCGACGCCACGGTCGACTACGTCGCGGTGGTAGAAACGGTCCGGGCGGATGCCGGATGGTCGGCGCACGTCGCCGTCATGACCCTGCTGTCTGCCGGCATCGCCGTTCTCGGCTTGCTTCTGTCCTCCCCGGCGGTGGTGATCGGCGCTATGCTTATTTCCCCGCTCATGGGGCCAATCATCGGGGTCGGCTTCGCCCTGGCGACGTTCGATACGGACGAGATCCGGCGCGCCCTGTGGGCGATCTTCCTTGGCTCGCTGCTGGCGGTTGCCATCTCCGCGGCCATCGTGCTGCTCTCCCCAATCCAAAGCGTAACGGCGGAAATTGCCGCCCGGACGCGGCCTAATCTGTTCGACCTGATGATCGCCTTGCTGTCCGGACTCGCGGGCACCTATGCCGTCATTCGCGGCCGTCACGGTGCGATTGTCGGCGTCGCGATCGCCACCGCGTTGATGCCGCCGCTGGCGGTGATGGGCTTTGGGCTCGCGACCGGCAATTGGCGGGTGCTGAGCGGTTCATCACTGCTATTCTTCACCAACTTGATGACCATCGCAGCCGCCGCAGCGGCGCTGGCGCGCCTTTATGGGTTCGCCACGAATCTTTCGCCGAGTCAGACGCGGCTGCAAGCAGTGATGCTCGTTGGAAGCCTGGTCCTGCTCTCTATCCCTCTCGGATTGTCTCTCCAGCGTATCGCTTGGGAAGCGCTTGCCACTCGCGAGGCGCGCGAAGCGGTGGCTAAGCCCTTCGGCGGTTCGGCGCGCGTCAGCGATCTTCAGGTCAAATTCGGCACAGCGCCCCTTAAGATCGAAGCCACTGTCCTCACGCCAACCTACATCCATGCCGCCGAACAGACGGTAAGTGCGGAGCTTCAACGCACATTGGGCGAGCGGGTGGATCTCATCATCGACCAGGTGCGCACATCTGACGGAGACGCTTCATCGGTGGAAATTGCGCAGGCGAACCATGCCGCGGAACAACGCGAAGCCAGCCGGCTGATGCGGGAAATGGCAATGCTCGCGGGCGTGGAGCCGGATCGGGTGCTGATCGACCAGACCCACAAGATGGTCGAAGTGCGTGCCGCGCCGCTGCCGGGGGCGAACCTTGAAACTTATCGAGAACTGGAACGGCGAATGGCTGCCGCGGAATCGGGCTGGCAGGTGCATCTCGTTCCCCCGTTCGCGTCTCTTCCAAACATCAACGATGGCCCCGATCGGGAGCAAAATGTCCAGACTGCCGCCTGGGCAGCATCGCGGCTGGGCTTGCCCGTGAGGCTGGGAGGATCAGGCGAAGACATCGACAAGATCGAGAAGCAGCTTCGCGACGCCAAGGTTGCTGTAGTTCGGGCAAGCGGGCGGAGCCCGGAACTCGCCTGGGCCGGGGAGACGATCGGCAGGCCTTAGTCCGCGCTTCCGAAGTCCCTTCGCTGCAGGCGCAACACCCAGCGCGCAACTTCTTGATCGAATTTGGCCAAGTCGAAATGCTGCGGATCGTCGTGGGCCAGCGGGATGCCGCGGTCGATGTTGGCGTGGAAGCCAGGCACCATCCATTGGCCTAATCGGGCGCTCGCCAGAACGTATAGCAGGCCGAGCGTGCGGTATTGCCGGTCGGTGAAACCGGGGTGGGGCCCGATTCGATCGTTCTTAGGCGGGCCGTCGGGGTCGGCGCGGCGCGGCTGCAGGTTTTCGATGTGCAGGAACCGCCCGCGCGCGGCCTCGCCGACCGCGCGTTCCAATTTGGTCGCCCGCCAGCCTACCTCGAAGTCATGGCCGACGGACACCCGTCCAAGGCGGTCGTTGAAGATGTGCGCAACGGCGTCCTTGCCGAGGAACTGATTGATGTCGTTGTACTTCACCGAACGGTCGAAGTTAGGCGCGAACGGCTCCGTGCCGATATACGGCGAGCTGGTGTCGTGAATGACGAAATAGGCGGCGCGGCGATGATCGGAGGTTTCCGACACCGGGCTCGCGGCGGGGAGCGGGATGCGTGCCGCTCGGAGCGCTGCGGCGAGTCTCACGAAATCGATCTGCGGCCGTTCACCGACAAGCCGCTCGAGAGTCGGTGGCAGCGCAGCTTCCGGCAGCGCTGCGCCGCCGGGTTCAACGTGGCGCAGCAGGCAGCGGGCCTGCTCCTTCGGCGTGCCCGCGAAGGTCAGAGTCACATGGTCGAAGCGGCAGTCGACCGGCGGTGCCGGTTTGGCGGGCGGTGCGAACAGCTGGGCGGCTGCAAGGAGGAGCGGGGCGAGCATCAGATGGCCTTCGAGCTGCGGCGGGACGGGGACACGAAAATCTCCTCGATGGGCAGGGAAAAGAGTTCGGAAATGCGGAAGGCGAGCGGCAGGGAGGGGTCGTACTTGCCGGTCTCGATCGAATTGATGCTCTGGCGCGAGACCTCGAGCCGGTCGGCCAGCTTCTGCTGACTCCAACCGCGTTCGGCGCGCAGCGGGCGGAGGCGATTTTCCATCTGTAAAGCTTACTTTACGTCTGCGTCGCGCTTGTCAAATGGCGCCGCTCTCACCGCGGTTGAGACAGGCCAGCCGCCTCGCTACATGGCCTGCACCATGACCAAGATGTTCAAGATCGCCCTTCCCGATGGCTCCGTCAGGGAAATGCCTGAAGGGTCGACGCCGGCGGACGTCGCGGCGGCGATCGGGCCGGGGCTCGCCAAGGCGGCGCTGGCGGCCAAGATCGACGGCGAGGTGCGCGACATCATGCGACCGTTCGAGGGCGACGCGAACCTCGCGCTGATCACTTCGCGCGACGAGAAAGACGCGCTGGAGCTGGTTCGGCACGACTTCGCACACGTGCTGGCCGAAGCGGTGCAGAACATCTTCCCGGGAACGCAGATCACCTTCGGTCCCGCGACTGACGACGGCTTCTACTACGACTTCGCGCCCGCTCCCGGCCGTGGCCCTTTCACCGAGGAAGATCTGCCGGTGATCGAAGAAGAGATGCGGCGCGTCATTGCGGCCGACAAGCCGCTGGTCCGCGAAGTGTGGGACCGCGAGCGAGTGCGGCAGTTCTTCATTGAGCACGGCGAGGCATTTAAGGCCGAGTGGGTGATGGAGCTACCCGAGGGCGAGCCGATCACGATGTATAAAACGGGTCATGGTCCGGCCGACTGGATCGACCTGTGCCGCGGCCCGCATTTGGCCTCGACCGGCAAGCTCGATCCGAACGCCTTCAAGCTGACCCGCGTGTCGGGCGCCTACTGGCGCGGCGATCCCAAGAACCCGATGCTGAGCCGGATCTACGGGACGGCCTGGCTGAACAAGAAACAGCTCGACGCCTATCTCGTCCGACTGGAGGAAGCGGCCAAGCGCGACCACCGCAAGATCGGGCAGGAGATGGACCTGTTCCACCTCCAGGCCGAAGCGCACGGCAGCGTGTTCTGGCACCCGCACGGGTTCACCATTTACCGAGCGCTGGAAGCGTACATGCGCCGCCGCATCGACGAGGCGGGCTATCGCGAGATCAAGACCCCGCAGCTGATGGACGCGCGGCAGTGGGAGAAGAGCGGCCACTGGGGCAAGTATCGCGAGAACATGTTCGTCGTGCCGGACGAGATTCCGAGCACCGACGAAGATGCGCCGATCCTGTCCGGCGATGCGGACCTGATGGCGCTGAAGCCGATGAACTGCCCGGGGCACATCCTCGTCTTCAAGCAGGGTATCACGAGCTACAAGGAACTGCCGATCCGCTTCTACGAGAACGGCAGCTGCCACCGGAACGAGCCGCACGGCGCGCTCCACGGGCTGATGCGCGTCCGCCAGTTCACGCAGGACGACGCCCACATCTTCTGCCGGGAGGATCAGGTCGTCAGCGAGGCGCAGGCGTTCTGCGAGCTCGCCGCGCGCGTCTACAAGGACTTCGACTTCACCTATGAAATCAAGCTCGCGCTGCGCCCGGACAACCGGTTCGGCAGCGACGAGGATTGGGACAAGGCCGAAGAGGAGCTGCGCCAGGCCGTGAAGGCTGCCGGCATGGCGACCGAGGAATTTGGCTGGGAAGAACTGCCCGGCGAGGGGGCCTTCTACGCGCCCAAGCTCGAATGGCACCTTAAGGACGCGATCGGCCGGACCTGGCAGGTCGGCACGCTGCAGTCGGACCGGGTGCTGCCCGAGCGGCTCGACGCGACCTACGTCGGTGAGGATGGCCAGAAGCATCGCCCGATGATGTTCCACCGCGCGATCTTTGGGTCCTACGAGCGGTTCATCGGCATCCTGATCGAACATTATGCGGGTAAGTTCCCGCTTTGGCTGGCGCCGGTGCAGGCGGTGGTCGCGACGATTGTCTCGGATGCCGACGGCTACGCGGAACAGGTCGCTTCGAAGTTGCGGGGGGCAGGGATTCGCGTCGAGACCGACCTCCGCAACGAGAAGATCAACTACAAGGTGCGCGAGCACAGCCTGGCCAAGGTCCCGCTCCTCCTGGTCGTCGGCAAGCGCGAGGCCGAGGAAGGCACGGTCGCGCTCCGGCGGCTGGGCAGCGACGAGCATCAGAAGATCATGAGCCTCGATGACGCGGTTGCGATGATGCGCGCCGAGGCCGTTCCGCCCGACTTGGCCTGACGCGCCTTCGCCACACATCGTGGCAAAATCGACTCGCTTTTGCGCGCCTGCACTTTTCATTGTGCGGCCGAGTGCATAAGTCGACAGTTCCACAAGCAGAACGGAGACTCGACTATACCACCGCCCTATCCGCGCCGAGGACCGGCGCCGCCGCAATTTACCGGCCCCCGCTACAATGAGTTCATCCAGTCCCAGAAGGTCCGGGTGATCGACGAAAACGGGGAAAACCTGGGCGTGATGTATACGCGCGAGGCATTTGAGCAGGCGCAGGGCGTCGGGCTCGACCTCGTCGAGATTTCTCCCAATTCCGACCCGCCGGTCGCCAAGTTCCTCGATATCGGCCGCTTCAAGTACGAAGCCCAGAAGAAGGCGAACGAGCAGCGCAAGAAGCAGAAGACGCAGGAGATCAAGGAGATCAAGATGCGTCCGAACATCGACGACCACGACTACGACACCAAAATGAAGAAGGTGTTCGAGTTCCTGGAGGATGGCGACAAGGTGAAGGTCACCATGCGCTTCCGCGGTCGCGAGATGGCGCATGGCGAGCTCGGCATGGCAGTTTTGCGCCGCGTGCAGGAGCAGACGGCTGAGACCGCCAAGGTTGAGGCCCACCCGCGCATGGAAGGCCGCCAGATGCTGATGGTGCTGGCACCGAAGTAACAGCGGGCGGCACGTCCGCCCCCTTACTTACACGGCTGTTGCTAAATTGCTTCACCGCTGCGGATTGTTGATTTCTCGCACGGCCCATCTTCCCTTGAAGCCGCGTTCAGGTTTAGCCTCATTCCACGACCGGGCGGCCCCGCCCGATTGGGGGAGAGAGATTGATGATCCGCAAGTCCGCCTTGCTGATGACGACCGCCATGGTCGCCGTCGCGACTCCGGCTTTTGCCCAGAATAACGATACCCGCGTTCAGCCGACGCAGGCTTCGCCGACCGAACAGGCGGCTGTGACACCGCAGGCGCAGGCTGCCGCCGACGCGCCGCAGGACGTCATCGTTATCACCGCCCAGGGCCGTAAGCAGGTTCTGCAGGACGTGCCGATCGCGGTCACGGCGGTCGGCGCGCAGGAAATGCGCAACTCTGGCGCAACCGATATCCGTCAACTCAACCAGCTCGCGCCATCGCTGCTCGTGTCATCGACCGGCAGTGAGGCGAACGGCTCGGCTCGTATCCGCGGTATCGGCACGGTCGGCGACAACCCGGGTCTCGAAAGCTCGGTCGCGGTATTCGTCGATGGCGTCTACCGCTCGCGTTCGGGCATCGGCCTCACCGAACTTGGCGAAATCGATCACGTCGAGGTTCTGCGCGGCCCACAGGGCACTTTGTTCGGCCGCAACGCTTCGGCCGGCCTCATCAACATCTTCAGCAAGCCGCCCTCGTTCACGTTCGGCGGCTACGGCGAAGTCACTGTCGGCAATTACAACCTTCGCCGCCTTGCCGGCGGCGTGACGGGG
The DNA here is from genome assembly GCF_030866745.1 of Sphingomonas flavescens. Lineage (NCBI taxonomy): Bacteria > Pseudomonadati > Pseudomonadota > Alphaproteobacteria > Sphingomonadales > Sphingomonadaceae > Sphingomonas > Sphingomonas flavescens. The sequence continues at coordinate 1,905,842 of NZ_CP133016.1, forward strand.
CCGCTGTCGAGCACGGTCGCGGCCCGTCTCGACGCCGTGTACGTGAAGCGCGACGGTTTCTACCGCGACCCGGCTAACGACACGCGCGTTAACGACCGCAATCGCTGGTTCACGCGCGGTCAGATCCTGTGGAATCCGACCGAAAACATGTCGATCAAGCTGATCGGCGACTACACGCATCGCGACGAAAAATGCTGCGGCGCGGTCTACGTCGACAACAGCGTTAATCCGAACATCGGCAACCTCAACGAGATTGCCAACCCGCTGATCCAGCCAGGGTCGAACCCGGCCAGAACCAACGACAGCGGCAACAATATCGTCAACGTCCTTCGCGACCTCGGGCAGAACCTCAATGCACTGCATTCGGGCTATGACCGCACTCTCTCCGTCACGCCGGGCCGCAGCTACGGCGGCAAAACCAAGGACTGGGGTCTGTCTGGCCAGATCGACTACGACATGGGCGGCGCCAAGCTGACCTCGATTACCGCTTATCGCGACTATGATGCATCGCAGGGCGGCGATCTCGACTACAGCACGGTGGACATCCTGTACCGCCCCGCCGACGGCAATGCCGCACGGCGCTTCAAGACCTTCAGCCAGGAACTCCGGCTGCAGGGCAAGACGTTGGGCGAAAAGCTCGACTGGCTCGTCGGCGGTTATTTCGCGGATGAGCGCCTGACCCTGACGGACAATTTGCGTTTCGGCAGCCAGTATGGCCGTTTCGCGACCTGCCGGATCGTGTCGCCCGGCGGTCTCGCCGCGCTCTATTCGCCGACATCGCCCGCCTGTCTCGCCGCGCGTCCGGCAGTCTTCGGTGCGGCGTCGCCGCTGATCTACGCGGCGTTCGACAATCTCGACCGCATGAACAATGTCGGCTCGACGCTTGACGTGTACAATCAGAAAAGCCGCAATTTCGCGCTCTTCACGCACAACATCTTCCACGTGACGCCGAAGCTCGATCTGACCGTCGGCCTGCGGTACACCACCGAGCGCAAGAAGCTGGACGCACTGTTCGGCAACAACAACACGGCTTGCCCGGCCAACCAGGCCCTGCTCGGCAACTTCATCAATCCGAACAGCCCGGGCTTCAGTGCAGCGCTGTTCTCCGTGTCGAACGCGCTGCTGTCGCTGTCTTGCCAAGGTAATGCGACGTCCGAACTGAACGGCGTGCGGATCTTTGACACGCGCAAGGAGCACAAGCTCACCGGGACCGGCGTCATTTCATACAAGCCGACCGAGGACAGCCTGATCTACGGCAGCTTCTCGCGCGGCTACAAGGCGGGTGGCTTCAACCTCGACCGTTCGGCGCTCAAGTTGCCCACCGTCTCGTTTGCGAGCGTCGGCGGTGCGCAGGCGCTAGTCGGCAACCTGCAGTTCGATCCGGAAATTGTCGATGCTTGGGAAATCGGCGGCAAGTTCTCCGCCCGTGGAATTCTCTTCAACGTCGCCGCCTTCCGGCAGCAGTTCAAGAACTTCCAGCTGAACACGTTCGACGGATCGGTCTTCATCGTTCAGAACGTCAACGGTTGCGGGACCAGCCTGAATGGCCTCGACCGCGACAACAGCACGGCGCCGGGTTCGGCCAATTTTGTCGCACCCGTGATTGCGCCGGGTTCGGCTTACAGCCTGAACCCTGCCGCACTGACCGGCACCTGTCCGTCTGGCGACGTCGGCTACGGCGTTCGCTCGCAAGGCGTCGAGCTGGAAGCAAGTTTCAGCCCGATGCGCGACCTGCGCGTCAACCTCGGCTTCACCTACGCCAATACCAAGTACCGCAATAATCTGGTCGGTACCGATAATGGCGCGCCGCTCAATCCGGCGCTTCGTGTCCTGCCGGGCAACAACATCTCGAACGCGCCCAAGAGCGTCGGAACGGGGGCGATCTCGTACACGCCGCGCATCGGCGGAAGCGGGCTGACCGGTCTGTTCTATGTCGATGCGCGCGTGACCAGCAGGTACAACACCGGCTCCGACTTGTTCCCGCAAAAGGGTCAGAAGGGCTATTCGCTGGTGAACGGACGCGTGGGTATCCGTGGCCCGAACGAGTCCTGGGCGATCGAGCTGTGGGCGCAGAACCTGTTCAACAAGGATTATGCGCAGGTCGCGTTCAACTCGCCGTTCCAGCAGGGTGGTTCGACTCAGCCACCGTACGCGGCCGGCTTCACGCACGCACCGTTCATCGATCCGCAATTCCCGGGCGGACGCCAGCTGTTTTCGATGTTCCTGTCGGAGCCGCGGACCTTCGGAATGACGCTGCGCGCCAAGTTCGGTGGCCGGAAGGTGGAGCCGTATGTTGCGCCTCCTCCACCTCCACCTCCGCCTCCGGCCCCCGCGACTCAGACGTGCCCTGACGGCTCGGTGATCGAGGCGACCGCGGCCTGCCCGGTTCCGCCACCCCCACCGCCCCCGCCGCCACCGGCGCCGGAGCGTGGCAACTAGGCTTCGTAAGTAAGCAGGAAGAAGGCCCCGTCTCGCGATGGGGCCTTTTTTTATGCGGCCTTGGCGCGCCCGGGCTGTGCAGCGGCTTCAATCAGGGCGTCGCGCAACCGCTCGCCTTGCGCCGCCGTCAGCTTCTTGCCCCCTGCCGTTAGATAGAACACGTCGACCGCGCGCTCCCCATAGGTCGCGATATGTGCCGAATGGATATCAAGTCTCTGCGCGTGAATGGCGGCGGCCAATCCGGCGAGAAGGGCGGGCCGGTCGCGCGCATGCACTTCGACGACCGTCGTCCGCGTCGATGCGCGGTCGGCAATCGTGACCGAGGGCGCGACATCAAACGTCACAGCGCCCCGGCGATGTCCGCCCGGCAACGGCGGTGGCGCTTCCTCGTCCAGCGCCGCCACGACCGACTTGACCAGCCGTGCCCTCAACCGCCCATCGGCATAGGGTTTTCCCCGGCCATCGAGCACGAGCAGATTGTCGAGCGCCATGCCGTCGCGCGTCGTGTGAATGCGCGCGTCGATAATGTCGGCGCCGGCCGCCGCCAGACCCGCGCAGATGCGATAGAAGAGTGCCTCGCGGTCCGGCGTGAAGATGCTGACCCGGGTCGCGCCCGTGCCTGGATCGTCCTCGACGACGACGTCAGGGCGCGTCGTGCCGATGTGAGCGGCGGCGGCCGCGATCTGGAGCGCATTGGCTACCTGCCAAGCCGCGGGTTCGGCCAGCCAGTAGCTGTCGGGCAGGCGCCGGGCATGCGCTCGCGCGGCGCCTGCGGTCCACCCTAGCTCGGCGGCGAGCTCCCGCTGACGCTGTTGGACCAGCTCCGACCGGCCATGCTGCTTGTGGCCAAGTCGCAAGCGCTCCTCGGCGGCCTCGAACAAGGTGCGCAGCAGTGTTCGCTTCCATTCGTTCCACACCCCCGGTCCCACGGCCCTGATATCAACGACCGTCAGGATCAGCAGCAGCCGCAGGCGTTCCGGACTTTGCACCTGATGGACGAAGTCCTCGATGGTCTGGGGGTCGGTCAAGTCGCGCTTGAACGCGGTCGAGGAGAGAAGCAGGTGATGCCTGACTAGCCAGGCGACGGTTTCCGTCTCGGCGCTGTCCAGGCCAAATCGCGGACATAGCTTTCGGGCAACCTCGGCGCCGATCACGCTGTGGTCGCCGCCACGGCCCTTCGCGATATCGTGCAGCAGGACGGCGACGTACAGGACGCGGCGCGAAGCGATCTGCTTGATGATCGCGGTAGATAGCGGATGATCGTGTTTCAGCTCACCCCGTTCGATCGCCGCGAGCAGGCCAAGCGCGCGGATGGAATGCTCGTCGACCGTATAATGGTGGTACATGTCGAACTGCATCTGCGCGACGACACGGCCGAAGTCGGGCACGAATTGGCCGAAGACCCCCGCCTCGTTCATCCAGCGAAGCACCAGTTCAGGCTGCACCCTGGACGTCAGCACCTCGAGGAATAGCTGGTTGGCGCGTGGGTCGTTGCGGACCTCCCGCTTGATCAGCTTTGCGTCACGGCTGGCGGCCCGCATCGCTGCCGGATGGATTTCTAGCTGCTCGCGCGACGCCAGTGCGAACAGTTCGAGCAACCGGATCGGATCATCTCGGAAGTATGAATCGCTCGGGATGCTGATCCTGCCTCGGTCGAGCACGAAGCCGCCAAGCCGCTTGGGCCGCCGGCGGATGGTGGGAAGGGCGAAGCGCAGCCCCTTCTTTCCCATTTGCTCGTCAAGCTGGGCGAGGAACACGCCGGTCAGGTCGCCAACCGTTTTGGCGTTGAGAAAATAGAATTGCATGAAGCGCTCGACCGCGGCTTTCCCCGGGCGGTCGGCGTAGTGCATGATTTCGGCAATGCGCGGCTGATAGTCGAAATTGAGCCGTTCCTCGGCGCGGCCGGCCAGCTCGTGCAGATGGCAGCGCACCGACCACAGGAACCGCTCCGCACGGTCGAACCGGCGAAATTCCGCCGCGCTGAGCAAACCGGCCTTCACAAGGTCCGCCGGACGCTGGACCCCATGCACGTATTTGCCGATCCAATAGAGCGTATGAAGGTCGCGCAGACCGCCTTTGCCGTCCTTGACGTTGGGCTCGACCACATAGCGGCTGTCGCCCATCCGGATGTGACGCGCGTCCCGCTCGGCAAGCTTTGCCGCGACAAAATCGGCTGCCGAGCCAGCCACGATTTCCTTCTGAAAACGCCGAACCGCAAGATCAAAGACCTTCTGATCGCCCCACAGCCAGCGCGCTTCCAGAAAAGCGGTCCGCACCGTGATGTCGTCCTTGGCCGAAGCGATGAGTTGGCTCACCGACCGCACGGAGTGACCGATTTTGAGCTTCAGGTCCCACAGCACGCGCAACAAGGCCCCGGCGATTTGCTGTTGCGCGGGTGACGCAGCCTTCGCCGTCATCAACATCATGTCGAGATCGCTGTACGGCGCCATCTCCCCACGGCCGGTTCCGCCTACCCCGACGACCGTAATCCCGCCTGCATCTGCACTGGCCATTCCCCGGCATATGAATTCGAATGCCAGACGAACGATTTGATCGTGCAAGAAACAGGTCGCGCGCGCGGCTGCTCGTCCGTTTCCGGGCTCTTCCCTCAAGCGCCGCGCAATTTCGGTTCGGCCGCCTGCCAGTGCTTCGGTCAAAATTTCCGAGGCGATCCCGGGATGCAATGCTTCGTCCGCATCAGCCAAGCGCGCGGCGATCGCGCGCCGATCGATGATCGCGCGGGGCGCAGTGACCGCCTCTAAGCCGTGGGACACCATGACTTCCCATGCCATGCAACGGTCGCAGGTCTCAACGGCTATCGACCGCCGGGAGATTTGGCCGTTAGACTGGCGGCATGACCAATGAGCAAGCGCAGGCGGTGTTGGCGGAGGTATTCGCGCCGTTAGCGGTGGAGCAATTCCTCGCGGCAATCGGACGGTCGTGGTTCGCGCTGAAGGGCAACGCGGATCACCCGCGAGCGCGTCTGTTTGGTTCCGATCCAAGCGACACGATGCTGAGCGGGGGCTATCGTTCTCATCCGCAAAAGCTCGATTTTCATTCGCCGGCGCCGAGCGGCGCCGCGCCGGTCTTGCGGCAAGCCGCCGATGCCGCAGACTTCCAGTCGATCATCGGCGAGTTTCACGAGCGCGGCTACACGGTGCGCATTCCCGATGTGGTCGAACTCGCGCCGGCATTGCAGCGCTTCGTGCGCGCACTCGAAGTAATCATTCGGCAGCCGGTCAAAGCCTCCATATTCTGGAGCGCGGCGGGCGCGCGGGCGATCGTTCACTACGACAAGCCGCACAACATCATCATTCAGCTGACCGGCCAGAAGCGTTGGTTCATCTCCACCGACCCGCCCGGACTCCAGAACAAATGGACGCAAGTCGGCGAGGCGCCACCGCACCTGCAGCGCCACCAGGTCCTCGACGTCGATCCCGGCGACCTCATCTATATTCCCGGCGGCACGCCACACACGGTGGAGTCGACCACTGAGTCGCTGCACCTCGCGATTGTCTTTGACCCCGTCACGCTGCGCGAAGCGATCATCGCGGCAATCGACCTGTTGTCGGACAGCGATCGCAGCTTGCGCGAAGTCGTGCTCGGGCGGCCCGAGGGCCTTGACCCGGGCAGACTGGCTGAGACGATCATGCCCGCGCTGGACCGCCTGCGCGAAATTAGCCGCTCACCGGACTTCATCGCGGCTGCAATGGAACTTCGCGCGTCCCGCGCGACGGCGGACCTGCCCCAGCTGGCGAGGCCGATGGCTCCCGTGACCGTCAACAACGACACCCGCGTTCGACACACGCCGCTGGCGATCGGTCACCTGCGACACGCGGGAAGCTCGCTCGATTTCGCGGTGCCCGGCGAGCATATCGCCATCCACCCGGGGGTAGAGCCCGAGCTACGCTATATTGCATCGAACGAAGCCTTCCGCGTCGGCGAGCTACCCGGCGCAGCTGCTGGCGACGTGAAGATCGCGCTCGTCTCGAGACTGATCCAGAGCGGCTTCCTCGAGGTCGACGGCTAGTCTGCGCCGCGCGCCAGCCGCTTCAATTCGTAGATCTTCTCGAGCGCTTCGCGCGGGCTCAGTTGGTCGGGTTCAAGGGCGTTGAGTGCCGATGCCAGCGGGTCCGGCTGCGGCTCGCTCGCGACCGCGGCGAACAGCGGGAGATCGTCGAGGCCGGCGGCGATCCCGCCCGTGGCGTCACGGCCTGCCTCGAGCTTGGCTAGCACCGACCTGGCGCGGCTGACGACCGACGGCGGCAGGCCCGCGAGCTTTGCGACCGCAATGCCGTAGCTGCGGTCGGCAGCGCCATCGGCGACTTCGTGCAGCAGCACCAGGTCGCCCTTCCATTCCCGCGCGCGGACGTGATGGAGCGAGAGTCGGTCGAGCCTTCCGGCTAGGCGGGTCAGCTCGTGATAATGGGTGGCGAACAAGGTGCGGCACTGCACGTCGTCGTGCATCGCCTCGACCACCGCCCAGGCGATCGCGAGGCCGTCGTAGGTCGACGTGCCACGACCGATTTCGTCAAGGATGACGAGGCTCCTGGCGCTGGCCTGGGCGAGGATGGCGGCTGTTTCGACCATCTCGACCATGAAGGTCGACCGGCCGCGCGCGAGATTGTCCGACGCGCCGACGCGGCTGAACAGCCGGTCGACGATGCCTAGTTTCACCCGCGTCGCCGGAACGAAGCTCCCCGCTTGCGCGAGCACGGCGATCAGCGCGGCCTTACGAAGAAAGGTGGATTTGCCCCCCATGTTCGGGCCGGTGATCAACCACAGCCGATCGTGCGCACCCATGCTGAGGTCGTTGGCAACGAATCGTTCACCGGCCTCGGCCAGCGCACGCTCTACCACCGGATGGCGGCCGGCTTCGATTTCCAGACAAGCTTCGTCGGTCAGCTCGGGTCGGCACCAGCTGCCTTCCGCGGCCCGGTGCGCATGACTGGCCGCCACGTCGATGCGGGCGATCGCTTCCGCGGTGGCGGTGATCTGTGACGCGGTTGTGAGTGCTTTCCGGGTCAGCTCCTCGGCATGCGAAGCCTCGGCAGAAAGCGCGTGGGCACCTGCCTCGATCACCCGGCTCGCCTCTTCGTGCAACTCCGGCGAATTGAAGCGCACGACCCCGGCGAGCGTCTGGCGATGCGTGAACCCGCTGTCGGGTTGCATCAACCGGTCGGCGTGGCGCGCCGACACTTCGACATGGTAGCCGAGCACCGCATTGTGCCGGATCTTCAGCGAGCTGATCGTGGTCGCGTCGCGATATTTGGCTTCCAGCGCGGCGATCGCGCGGCGCCCATTCGACGCTGCGCTTCGCAACGAATCGAGGTCCGCATCATAGCCCTCGGCGATGTATCCGCCCTTCGACGCGTCGAGCGGCGGTGCTGGGACAAGTGCGCGGGTGAACAAGTCGGTGAGACCCGCGTGCCCGCCGAGCCTGGGCAGCAACGCGTCGAGCAACGTCGGGCGGTCGGGTTGATCGCCGAGTTCCTGCTGCAGGTTCCCCGCCGCGCTCAGGCCGTCGCGCAGCAGCGCCAGATCGCGCGGGCTGCCGCGGCCTGATGCGAGACGCGCGAGGGCGCGTGCAAAGTCCGGCATGGCCTTCAGCGCGCTCCGTACCCGCTCCCGTCGGATCGGATCGGAGTGCAGCCATGCAACAAGCGCCAGACGCTGCTCGATGGCGGAGCGATCGGTCAGCGGCGCCGCAATGTCTTCGCACAAGAGCCGCCGGCCGGCCGCCGTTTGGCATCGGTCGATCTCACCGAGAAGGCTGCCCGCTACGGTGCCGCCGACCGACCGCGTCAACTCAAGGCTCTCGCGGCTGGCCGCGTCGATCGCCATGTGGCCCGCCCGCGCAATCCGTCGCGGCGCATCGAGCAGTATGCCGGCGCTCTTCTGCGTGACGTCCAGATACGCCAGCAGCCCGCCCACCGCTGCCAGCTCCGCACGGCCCGGCGAACCCAGCCCGTCGAGCGTCGCCAGCCCGAAGCGCGCCTTGAGTGCGCGCTCGCCGGAAAGGCTGTCGAAGCCACCCTTGCCGGCGGTCGTGCGGATGCCGGGCACCTTGTCGTCGGCGATTGTTTCGGCAGGCGACAACCGCGCCAGTTCGGCGGCTAGTTCTCCCGGTCCACACGCAACCAGCTCGAAGCGCCCGGTCGAGATGTCAGCGGCAGCGACCGCCCATTCTTCGCCGGCCCGCCCGATTGCCGCCAGCCAATTCGCCGACGCGGACTCGAGCAACGTCTCCTCGGTCAGCGTGCCGGGTGTTACCAACCGGATGATGGCGCGATCGACGAGCGCCTTCGACCCACGTGCCTTGCGTGCCTCGGCCGGGCTTTCCGTCTGCTCCGCGATGGCCACACGATGGCCCGCCTTGATCAGCCGCGCGAGATAAGATTCTGCCGCATGTACCGGGACGCCGCACATCGGGATCGGCTCGCCGGCGTCCTCGCCGCGCTTGGTGAGCGCGATGTCCAGGCACGCCGAAGCCGCTTTCGCATCATCGAAGAACAGCTCGAAGAAATCGCCCATGCGGTAGAACAGCATGGCATCGCCCGCCTCTTCCTTGAGGCGTTTGTACTGGGCCATCATGGGCGTTGGAGCGTCGGCGCGGGCCATGGCCAAACCGTAGCCGCTGCGTTGCGTCCAATCGACCCTTCATTGCGCGCGAGCGTGACTCTTGCGCAGCGAGCGGTCTAAGGCCCTGACCATGTCGGAAAGCAACGTCAAATACACCGAGCAGGAAGCGCTCGACTTTCACTCGCGCGGCCGGTCCGGGAAGCTGGAGATCGTCGCCACCAAGCCGATGGCGACGCAGCGCGACCTGAGCCTTGCCTATTCGCCGGGCGTTGCCGTGCCGGTGCGTGCGATCGCCGACAATCCGACCTGCGCCTACGACTTCACCGCCAAGGGCAATCTGGTCGCGGTCATCTCGAACGGCACCGCTATCTTGGGTCTCGGAAACCTCGGCGCGCTGGCCTCGAAGCCGGTGATGGAAGGCAAGGCGGTGCTGTTCAAGCGCTTCGCTGACGTCGACGCCATCGACATCGAAGTGAAGACCGAGGACGCGCAGCGGTTCATTGACGCGGTCGAGCTACTCGAGCCGAGCTTCGGCGGCATCAACCTCGAGGACATTGCCGCGCCCGACTGCTTCATCATCGAGCAGACGCTGCGCGAGCGGATGAACATCCCGGTCTTCCACGACGACCAGCACGGCACCGCGATCATTACCGCCGCCGGCCTCATCAACGCGTGCCTGCTAACCGGCCGCGACCTCGCCGACATCAAGGTGGCGGTGAATGGCGCCGGTGCCGCCGCGATCGCCTGCACCGAGCTGATCAAGGCCATGGGCGTCCGCGGCGACAACGTCCTCATGTGCGACCGCAAGGGCGTCATCCACAAAGGGCGGAACGACCTCGACCAGTGGAAATCGGCGCATGCAGTCGAGACCGACAAGCGTACGCTTGCCGACGCGGTCGACGGCGCGGACGTGTTCCTCGGCCTCTCGGCGGCGGGCGCGCTGAAGCCCGAGATGGTGAAGACCATGGCCAAGGAGCCGATCATTTTCGCCATGGCCAATCCGGATCCGGAAATCTGGCCGCCGGATGCGCAGGCGGCGCGGCCCGACGCGATCATCGCTACCGGCCGCTCGGACTTCCCGAACCAGGTCAACAATGTCCTTGGTTTCCCCTTCATCTTCCGTGGCGCGCTCGACGTGCGCGCGACGGCGATCAACGACGCGATGAAGATCGCCGCTGCCGAAGCGCTTGCTGAGCTGGCGCGCGAGCCTGTTCCGGAAGAAGTGGCAGCAGCCTACGGCGGGCGTTCGCACAGTTTCGGACGCGACTACATCATCCCGGCGCCCTTCGATCCCCGGTTGATGGAAGTGGTTGCATCGGCGGTTGCGGAAGCAGCGGTGACGAGCGGCGTCGCGCAGCGGCCAATCCCGGACATGGCGGCGTATCGCCGCCAGCTCAGTGGACGCCTGAACCCGACGGTCGCGGTCATGAGCCTGGCGTATGAAAATGCGCGGCAGAATCCGAAGCGTGTCTTGTTCGCCGAAGGCGAGGAGCCGAACGTCCTCCGCGCCGCAATTGCGTTCAAGGAAGCCGGTTACGGGACGCCCGTGCTGGTCGGGCGCGACGATGTTTACGACCAGCTCAAGGAGATGGGCGTCGAAAATCCGAAGGATTTCGAGGTTCTAAACAGCCGCAATTCGCCCCTTGTCGGACGCGCGGTCGACTACATCTACGCCAAGCACCAGCGGCACGGCATGCTGCGCCGCGAGGTCGAGCGACTGGTCAATCAGGACCGCAATTATTTCGCCGCGGCGATGCTGGCGATCGGCGAAGCCGACGCGATGATCACCGGCACCACCCGCCCCTTCAGCCAGTCGCTGAAGCAGGTGCGGCTGGTGATCGAGGACGAACCCGACGCGACGCCGTTTGGCGTCAACGTTGTGGTCGGGCGCAGCCACACGATCCTCATTGCCGACACTGCAGTCACCGAGCGTCCCACGGCCGAACAATATGCAGCGATTGCGCTGCGCTCGTCGGCCTTCGCGCGTCGGATGGGGATCGAGCCGCGCGTGGCCTTCATCAGCTACACGACGTTCGGCAACCCGCCGGGCATGCACGTCGAAGGGCTGCGAGACGCGGTGTCGATCCTCGACGGGTTCAATGCCGATTTCGAATATGAAGGCGAAATGGCGCCCGACGTCGCGCTCAATTACGAAATGCAGAAGCGCTACTACCCGTTCTCGCGTCTGTCGGGGCCGGCCACCATTCTGGTCATGCCCGGCCTGCAGTCGGCCAGCCTGTCGACCAAGCTGTTGCGCGAGCTAGGCGGCGAGAGCGTCCTTGGTCCTTACATGCTAGGCCTGGAGCATCCGGTGCAGATCGCGCCGATGACGGCGAGCGCGTCGGATCTTGTCATGCTGGCGGTGCTGGCCGGCGGCGACGCGCATGCGCGACACCAGCGGGTGAAGGCCCGGACTAGATCCGCTCGACGGAGCTGATCGGCTCCGCGTCGCGCAGCGCGGCGATGATTGCGTGCAAGTGCGCAAGGTCGTGCACCTCGATGTCCAGGTGGAAGGTCTGGAAGCTCCCGTCGCGGTGGGTCAGCTGAAGGTTGATGATGTTTGCGTGCTTGGCGCCAAGGATGCTCGACATGGTGCCGAGCGCGCCTGGAATGTCGCGCAGGATGATCGCCAACCGCGCCGCGCCACCGTCCGAGCCCTCGCCCCAGCTTAGGTCCAGCCAGTCGGCGTCGACGCCGCTCGCCAGCGTGTCGCAACCGATAACGTGGACCTCGATTTCCTCGTCCTCGCGGCGAAGACCGACGATGCGGTCGCCCGGGATCGGGTGGCAGCATTGGGCGAGGTGATAGGCAACGCCGGGCGTCAGACCCTTGATCGAGATTGCCTGGCGCTGGCCGAGCGGTCGCGGGGCGACGTCTCCGCCGGCTGAACCCGGCATCAGCGTTTCCATCAGGTCTTCGTCGCTCACCCGCTTGCGCGCGATGGCGATCATCAGCTCATCCTGATTCTCGATCTTCAGCTTCTTGAGCGCGCGCTTCAGCGCATCCTTGTTGAGCTCGGCAGGCAGGCGCGCGACGATCTCGTCGTAAATCTTCCGGCCGAGCTGGATGGTCTCGTCGCGTTCCTTGTGACGGACGAAGCGGCGCACGCCGGACCGTGCCTTGCCGGTGGTCACGAAGCGCAGCCAGCTCGGCTGCGGGTGCTGCGCTTCGGACGCGAGAATTTCGACCTGGTCGCCATTCTCCAGCATCGTCCGCAGCGGCACCACACGGCCGTTCACCTTGGCTCCCACCGTGCGGTCGCCGAGGTCGGTGTGTACCGCATAAGCGAAGTCCACCGGTGTCGCGCCCTTGGGCAGCTGGATCAATTCACCCTTCGGCGTAAAGGCGAAAATGCGATCCTGATACATCGCCATCCGCGTATGCTCGAGCAGCTCTTCCGGACTGTCGGCATGGTCGAGGATTTCGACGAGGTCATCGACCCACGGGATGGTCAGCTCGCCCTGCGGTTTGCCTTCCTTATAGGCCCAGTGCGCGGCCAAGCCGCGCTCGGCCTGCTCGTGCATCTCACGACTGCGGATCTGGATTTCGATCCGCATCTTCGAATCATGGATGACCGAAGTGTGCAGCGAGCGGTAGCCGTTGCGCTTAGGCGTAGAGATGTAATCCTTGAAACGCCCCGGAACCATCGGCCAGCGGCTGTGGATCAGCCCGAGCGCGCGGTAGCAGTCGGCCACGTCGTCGACGATCACGCGAAACGCCATGACGTCCGACAATTGCTCGAAGCTGATGTGCCGCTCGGCCATCTTTTTCCAGATCGAGTAGGGGTGCTTCTGACGGCCGAAAACTTCGGCCTCCAGCCCATTGTCGGCGAGGTAGAGCTGCAGGCCAAGGCCGATGCGGCTGACGAGATCGCCGCCCGCCTGCGTCAGTTGCTCGAGCCGCCGCATGATCGAGGCGTAGGCGTCGGGTTCCAGCTCGCGGAACGCCAGCGTCTGCATCTCAGTCATCATCTCGTACATGCCGATGCGCTCGGCGAGCGGCGCGTAGATATCCATCGTCTCGCGGGCAATGCGGCGGCGCTTCTCTTCGGACTTGATGTGATGGAGCGTCCGCATGTTGTGGAGGCGGTCAGCCAGCTTCACCAGCAGCACACGGATGTCGTCGCTCAGCGCCAGCAGGAACTTGCGAAGGTTCTCCGCGGCGCGCTCGTTCTCCGACTGCGCCTCGATCTTGCTCAGCTTGGTGACGCCATCGACCAGCCGCGCGACGTCCGTTCCGAACAGTTTCTCGATCTGTTGCGGCGTCGCCAGTGTGTCCTCGATCGTGTCGTGGAGAATCGCGGTGGCGATCGTCTGGTCGTCGAGCTTGAGGTCGGTCAGGATCCCCGCGACCTCGATCGGATGGCTGAAATAGGGGTCGCCGGAGGCGCGTTTTTGGGTGCCATGCGCCTGCATCGAGAAAACGTAGGCCCGATTGATCAGCCCCTCGTCCGCATCGGGATCGTAGGAGCGGACTTTCTCGACCAGCTCATATTGCCTCAGCACCGTTCTAAGATGAGGGGAGCCGGCGGCTTTGTGCAAGTGCGAAAGAACAAAGTTGCGCGGAGCAACTGTCTTTGATGCAGTTTTTGTGCTTCAAATCGAGTCTCTGGGGAGACGCGTATGCCGGGTGACACACTGACGGCGGGTATCGATTCATTTCGGCAGGCCGCGCTTGCCTGTCCGCTCCCGGCAGCGGTCGAGCTGATCGGTGAAAAATGGGCGTTCCTGATCCTTCGCGGCGCGCTCAACGGGCTAAGGCATTTCGAAGAGTTTCAGGCCGGGCTCGGCATTGCCCGCAATATTCTATCCGACCGGCTCGGCAAGCTCGTCGCGGGCGGCATTCTCGACCGCGAGGCCGATCCCAATGACGGGCGGCGGGTAATCTATACCCTTTCGGCCAAGGGCGAGGACCTGCTGCCAGTAGTGCTCGCGCTGCGGCAATGGGGAGAGAAGTGGGGCTATGGGACGATGGATTTGGCGCTGGCCGACCAACGCGATCGCAAGCCCGTCCGCCGTATCTGCGTGCTGTCGCATGACGGCCGCGAATTAAGCCTCAGCGACCTGACGTGGATCGAGCGCAAGGGCGATGCACATCTCCGCACGGCGGCGGAGTGATCACTCCATCCCGAGGATGTGATCGCGCAACGCTCGCGCGTCGTGCAGCGCGTTGTGCGGTACCCGGCTGTTCGCCGCGGTGCTGAAGCCGCCCAACGGCAGGAACTGAAATCGCATCGAGGGGACTTCGACCATCTGTCCCGGACCCGTGACCAGCAGCGCGCTGAACTGCGCAATATCTTCCGGCCAGTCGGCAACGACCAACGGTTCGGGATCGCCGGACAGATAGTGGGCGACGGTTCGCGCAGCGTCATCGCGGCTCATTCGCGGTGACCGATGACTTTCCGGGACCATGTCCAGGTAAGGCAGCACGTGACGCTCTACCCAGGGGTCCAAATCGCCGTCCCATGCGAGAGTGAGATAGAGTTCCTCCCCGTCGTCAGGCACCAAGGCGAGGCTGAGCAATGCGCCGCCCCAGCCGTTATATTCGGTATCGAGGAAGTAACGCATCGGGCGTCTCTGGACGAGCGCCGCCGAACGTTCCAGTCTCCGCCATCCAACAGGGGGAATCATCGATGCGAATTGCAATGTTGCTTGGCGGCGTGGCTTTCATGGCAGCGGGGGCGCTTCCGGCGAAAACGCCCGACCGCGCGCGAATCGCGGCAACGGTGGCGCAGCGGCACGACGCCACGGTGAAGGCGCTGCAAGACTGGATCGCACTGCCGACCATTGCTGCAGAAAAGAGAAACGTCAGTCAGGGCGCCGAATATATGCGCAAGCTCGCGCTGGACGCGGGCTTCCAGCAGGCGAAAATTATTCCCACCGACGGTGTGCCCGGCGTGTTCGCAACCCTGGACGCGGGCGCGAAGACGACCGTCGGCATCTACTTCATGTATGACGTGAAGCAGTTCGACCCGGCGGAATGGAGCAGCCCGCCGCTCGAAGGACGCCTGGTCGACCGGCCGGGCGAGGGGCAAGTCATGGTCGGTCGCGGCGCCAGCAATCAGAAAGGGCCTGAAATGGCCTTTCTCGCGGCGGTGAAGGCCTTCCAGGCGAGTGGACGCAAGCTGCCGGTGAACCTCGTGCTGGTCGCGGAAGGCGAAGAGGAGGTGGCCTCGACCAACTTCGCGCAGGTGGTGGCCAACCCCGAAGTCCGGGCTGCGCTTTCCAAAACGGTTGGCGTGTTCATCCCGGAATCGGGGCAGTCGAAGGATGGCAGCGCGAACATCGTGCTCGGCGCCAAGGGCGCGGTTGAGTTCCAGATGGTCGTCGGCGGCGAGACATCGGACAAATATCCGAAGGCCGACCTGCACTCCTCCAACTATGCGCGGATCGAGAATCCGGCGTGGCGGCTTGTGAAGGCGCTCAACACGCTGGTTGCCGACGACGGGCACACGCCGGCGATCGACGGCTGGTTCGAGCATGTGCGTCCGCTGACGCCGCGGCAGAAGCAGCTGATAGCAGAGGGTGCGGCCCGCAATCCGGAGGCACAGGTCAAGCAGCAGCTCGGCGTCGGGCGGTGGATCAATAACGAGCCCTATGTGACCAGCCTCGAACGCTTCGTGTCGCAGCCCACGGTGAACATCCAGGGTCTCGTCAGTGGTTACACCGGTCCGCAGGGCAAGACCGTTCTCCCCTCGCGCGCAGAGGCGAAGCTCGAGTTTCGGCTGGTGCCTGACCAGACCAAGGAAGAGGCGGTGGCCAAGCTGAAGGCGCACCTCGCCAAGCGCGGCTTCGACGATGTGCGGGTCACGATTTCGGGCGGTTATGGGCCGAACGAGAGCGATGAAAACAGCGTCCTCGTCCGGGCCCAGAAACGGTTCTTCGACGACGCAAAGATCCCCTACTCCATCAGCCCGCGAAGTGCCGGCAGCTGGCCAGGCGTAATCTTCACCGCCGCGCCGCTGAGTCTGCCCGCTTCGCGCTTCGGCACCGGCCGCGGCGGCGGTGCGCACGCGCCAAACGAGTGGTTCCTGATCAAGAGCGCGGATCCGAAGGTGAACGGGCTGGACGAGGCGTCGTTGGCGTTCGTCGACTTCCTCTACGTCATCGCCGACGAGGCAAACCGCAAACGGTAGCGCCTAGCGCGGCTGCGCGCCGCAGGTGTCGGTCGGTAGCGGCCGGCCCTTGCGGCAGCGCTCCAGCATTGCCCGGTACTGCTTGCCGCGTTCCTCGTCCTGCTTGCGAAGCTCGCGCCCGCGCTTCTCGTCGGCTTCCGACTGGCTCGTGGTGGCTGCATCGACGCCGGCCGAGACCGCCTTGACCGGCAGGGTCGCCACATCGACGGCGGTCTTGGCGATGGTGCCGACGACGCAGCCCGTCAGGGCGAAGGGAAGAGCCAACAGGACGAACACATTACGCATGAGGGTCGTCATGCCCGCCTTGCTGGCTCGTGCAACATCAAAGCGACGAGAAGAAGGCCCACATCAGGTCGTTCGCACTGATCGCCTTCGATGGCTGCTTGCGGCCTTGCTGTGATCCACCGCCCGGCCAGCTATGCCCGCCGGTCTCGGTAACGCATAGCTCGACCGGTGCGCCGCCGGGTTTGGCCGCGTGGCGGTCGCAATAGGCTCCGTCCACGGTCAGCACCCGGCTCGCTTGCGGGTTTGCCTTGTTCAGACGAACCCATTTGCTTTGGGTGGCCGGAACCGAGACGAAGTCGGTGTCGGCAAGGCCGATGCCTCGTCCGCCATTGAATGGAACGTTCGGGTCGTTGGCCGCGTGGAACTGGATGACGGCCACGGGGTGCGAAGGGCGGCAGAACGTCGTGTTGTCCGTGCCTTCAACCGGCGCGATCGCGCGGATTTCCGGTGCCTCGCAGGCCAGACGCCAGCTCATCATCGCGCCATTGGACATGCCGGTGGCGAAGATTCGCCTCGGATCGATCTGCGCCTGACGCTCGACACGGGCGATGACGGCGCGGATGAAGCCGACGTCGTCGACGTTGCTGCTTTGCGCCCGGCCGCAGCAAGTGCCGGCGTTCCACGTGGCCAGCATCCCGCCGGGAAAGCGTGACGTCCCGTTGGGAAAGACCGCGATGAAGCCGGCCGCTTCCGACTTGCTGATCAGGCCGTATCTTGCATCGTCTGCCTGAAAGCTGGCGCTACCGCCGCCGCCATGCAGGGCGATCAGCATGGGTACCGGTTGTCCGTGATAGCTGCGCGGGACATGCACCAGATAATCGCGCGTAAGCCCGTCGTCGACGAAGCTGAAGCGATAATTGCCGGGTGCGCGCACGGGGGTTGCGCTGGGGTCGGCGGGATGTCCGGCGCGGGCCGACATCGACTCCTGGAACACGGCGCGGACCCGGCCGGTTCGCTGTGCTGTCGCTGCTCCGCCCAAAGTCAGGCCAACCCCCGCCAAAATTGCCAATCCGGAAACTAGTCTCGAAGCCATGCGCCACCCCTTTTGTCGCCATCATCTTTTGTTTCGGATGCTGAACGACCGGTGAGGGGTAATGTTAGGTGCCGTTCAGGCAGCGAGCTTTCACTAGCCGGCATTCATCGCGGCATTGGCCAGCTCTTCCGCCTGCATCAGCAATGACTCATCGGCTTCCGCGCCAGGCGGCAGCGACTCGCGCCCAATAATGACCATCAGCGGGACGGCCATTGGCGTGATCCGCCCCGTCTCGACGTGCAGCATCGTCGCCGAAGCGCGATCGACCAGGCGGACCAGCCTGCCAAGCTCCGTCATCCTTCGGCGCGCGTCCTCCCACGCAGCCTTCAGGAGAAGATGTTCGGGCTCGTACCGGCGGAGCACGTCGTAGATGAGGTCAGTCGAGAAGCTGACCTGGCGCCCCGACTTCTTTTTGCCGGGGTGGTGTCGCTCGACGAGGCCGCCGATGACCGCGACTTCGCGAAAGGCATTCCGGAGCAGGTGCGAGCTTTCGACCCAATCGATGAACTCCTGCTCGAGGATGTCGGCTGAAAAGAGCGATTTCGGATCGGTGATTGGCTCCAGGCCGTAGCAGGCAATGGCATAGTCGTTAGCGACGAAGCCGAGCGGTTTCAGCCCCGCTTTCTCCATGCGCTTGGTCAGCAGCATGCCCAGCGACTGGTGCGCGTTCCAGCCGTCGAAGCTGTACGCGACCATGTAATATTGCTTCTCATGCTTGAACGTCTCGACCAGCAGCTGGTGGGGTTCGGGCAGGACCGACCGCTCAGACTGCACTTCCAGCCAGTCGCGCACGTCGTCCGGGAAGCGGCTCCAGTCGTTGCGGTCGCACAGCATGTGCCGCACGCGGTTGGCGAGGTGCGTCGACAGCGACATGCGCTGGCCGCCGTAGGTCACGATCCGTGCCTGCGCGGAGGAGGCGCGGACGATGATGTCGGTTTCCTTGAACTGCTCGACTTCCAGGCTCAGGCCAGAGAAAAAGAAGTGGTCGCCGGGCGAGAGCGTCGAAGCGTAGCCTTCCTCGATCGTGCCGAGTTTGCGGCCGTTGCGGAAGCGAACGGTCATCAGCGGCTGCTCGACGATGACCCCGGCGTTGAGGCGGTGCTGCTGCGCGATCTGCGGGCGGGCGATGCGCCACATTCCGCCGGGCTCAGGCACCAGGCGACGGAAGCGGTCGTACGCCTTAAGCGCGTATCCGCCGGTGGCGATGAAGTTCAGCGTCTCCTCGAACGTCTCCTGTTTCAGGCCCGCATAGGGCGCGGCGGATCGGATCTCGGCGAGCAGCTCATCCTGCTGAAACGGCGCCGACACGGCCATCGCCAGGATGTGCTGGGCAAGCACGTCGAGCGCGCCGGGGCGGAAGATCTCAGGGTCGAGCTCGCCGTCCTCGACGGCATCCAGCGCAGCACGCGCTTCCAGATATTCGAAGCGATTGCCGGGAACGACGATGCCCTTGCTCGGCTCGTCCAGCCGGTGATTGGCGCGGCCGATGCGCTGGAGGAGGCGCGAGCTGCCTTTGGGCGCACCCATTTGCACGACAAGATCGACGTTGCCCCAGTCGATACCGAGGTCGAGGCTCGCGGTGGCCACCAGCCCGCGCAGACGTCCGTCGGCCATTGCGTTCTCGACCTTGCGCCGCGCCTCGACCGCCAGGCTGCCGTGGTGAACACCGATCGGCAGCGCATTGTCATTCACCGCCCACAGGTCCTGGAAGATCAACTCCGCCAGACTGCGCGTGTTGCAGAAGACGAGTGTCGTCCGGTGCTGCTCGATCAGCTGCATTACCTCGCGCGCCGCATGGCGGCCGGAATGGCCGCCCCAAGGGATGCGGTTCTCGGGGATCAGGATCGACAGGTCCGGCTCGGCGCCGGGATCGCCGAGAACGATGTCGACCTCTTCCATGTCGGCGTCCGGCGCCAGCCAGGATCGGTAGGCGTCGGGGTCGCTGATCGTCGCCGACAACCCGACGCGCCGAAGGCCCGGCGCGAGCTTCTGCAGCCGCGCCATCGACAGGGACAGAAGGTCGCCGCGCTTCTCTTTGGCGAAGCCGTGGAGTTCATCCACCACGATGGTCCGCAGGCCCGCGAACATCGTTGCGGCCTCGGGATAGCTCAGCAGCAGGCTGAGCGATTCGGGCGTGGTCAGCAGCACCTGCGGCGGCTTCACCCGCTGCCGTGCCTTGCGGTCAGACGGCGTGTCGCCCGTGCGCGTCTCGACACGGATCGGCAGGCCCATCTCCTCGATGGGACCGATCAGATTGCGTTGAACGTCGACGGCGAGCGCCTTCAACGGCGATACGTAAAGCGTGTGCAGCCCCTCTACGGGCTCTTCTGCCAGCTCGCAGATCGTCGGCAGGAAGCCCGCCAGCGTCTTGCCCGCGCCCGTCGCCGCGACGAGCAGGCCGCTGCGGCCGCGCCGCGCGAGTTCGAGCATTTCAAGCTGGTGGCGGCGGGGCCTCCAGCCCTTCCCCTCGAACCACCTGCTGACTGCGTCCGGAAGGTTCAGAGCTGGTCGGTCCCGTCGCGTCGCCGCTGTTCCTCCTCGCGATACAGGTCGCGGGTGCCGGCCTCGGTTTGGTTCGTGGTCTTGTCGGCGCGGCGACGCATCACCAGCCAGATCAGCGCAATTAGCAGGACCACGGGGCCCACGATGTTCACGATGCCCCAAAGCGATTCGTCCATTTTGTTGTCCTCCCGCGGGAACCCTGTGGATGTTCGACCTATATAGCTCGCAATGCCCCGCATCGGTTCCTGGATCGAGCCCCACCCCGAGGGCATCTACGTGCGGCCCGCGGATGCGTGGGTCGATCCGTCACAGCCTAAAGACCGTGCGCTCGTCACCCACGGCCACGCCGACCATGCGCGCGGCGGACACAGCAAGGTCCTCGCAACGCCTGAGACGCTGGCGATCATGGAATGCCGCTACGGTCCGCAGCCGGGCGGCCAGCCGATCGCTTATGGCGAAAGCATCCGCGTCGGTGATGTCGACGTCAGCTTCGTTCCAGCGGGCCATGTCCTCGGCTCCGCGCAGATCGTGCTCGAGCACAAGGGCGAGAAGGTGGTCGTATCCGGCGACTACAAGCGCCGGTCCGACCCGACCTGCCCGCCCTTCGTGCCGGTGCCGTGCGACATCTTCATCACCGAGGCGACGTTCGGCCTGCCGGTCTTCCGCCACCCCGACACGGGCAGCGAGATCGATCGGCTGCTTCACCGCCTGCACAGCGACCCCGAGCGCTGCGTCCTCGTCGGCGCCTATGCGCTAGGCAAGGCGCAGCGGATCATCACCGAACTGCGCGAGCGCGGGCATCACGATCCCATCTATTTCCACGGCGCGGTCGAGCGCCTGTGCAAGCTCTATGAAGAATTGGGTGTGCCGCTGGGCGATCTTCGTCCCGCGACCGGTGCATCGAAGGACGAGCTTCGCGGCAAAGTCGTCATTGCGCCCCCCAGCGCGCTTAACGACCGCTGGTCGCGCCGCCTGCCCGACCCGGTGACGGCGATGGCGTCCGGCTGGATGCGCATCCGTCAGCGCGCCCGCCAGCGCAATGTGGAGCTACCGCTGATCATCTCCGACCACGCCGACTGGGACGAGCTCACCACCACCGTCCGCGAGCTCGCACCGGGAGAGGTGTGGATCACCCACGGCCGAGAGGAGGCGCTAAAGCACTGGTGCATGACGCACCAGATCAAGGCCCGCGAACTGAACCTCGTCGGCTACGAAGACGAGGACGATTAAGCCGGGCTGAGTGCGCGCCTCAGGGCCGTCTTCGCACGGTCGCGGTCGATTACGAGTGCGGCCGTCTGGATGATGAGGTCCACCAGCAATAAATCGCGATAGGTCGGCTCGCGCGGCTCGCGATGATACATCGCAAAGGTCCCGAGCACATCGCCGCCATGGGTCAGGATGGGGATCGACCAGCAGGCCCGCAGCCCATGCGCGAGGGCCAGATCACGATAGTCTGCCCACAGCGGATCGTTGGCGATGTCCGACACGTAAACCGCAGAGCCGTTGTAGGCGGCGGTTCCGCAGGATCCCGCGCAAGGCCCGATCTCGAAGCCGTCAATCGCTTCGCTGTAGGCGCGAGGCAGGCTCGGTGCGGCGCCGTACCGCAGATGCCGCCCGTCGGCGTCGAGGAGAAGGATCGAGCCAAGCACGCCGGTCGACGAGCCCGATTCCACGATGCGGATCAGCTCACCGAGCGTCTGCTCGAGCGGGCTGTCGTTGATCGCCAGCCCGAGTACTTTTGAATGCGCGACACGAAGCATTTCGCCGCGCTTCTGATCGGTGACATCGTGGCCCTGGATGAAAATGCCCTCGGGCACCGGCTGAAACACGAGGTCGAGCACCAGCTCCTCGGGCGTCAGGTCCGACCGCACAACGGTCATCGGCATGGCACGCGCAACGAACGCCTCGCCCGATCGCGCGACGCCGAGCAGAATGTCGTCGATCCCTTGATCGTCCAGCTCGGGAAAGGCTTCGTTGAACGCTTTTCCCGCCAGGTCGCTTCGGCCGACGAGTTTCTTGAACGCTTCATTGGCGACGAGAAAGCGCAGATCCTTGCCGCCGACCAGCGCCATGAAGCCGGGCGCGTGGGCGAACATCGAGCCGAGTCGCTCGACCTCGCCGGCATACTGGGCGTGCTGCTCCAGCATGCCGGCATCATACAGCAATCCCATCGCTGCGTCACGACCGGCCGAACTTGGCTGCCCGACGGAACAGCGCTGCCGAGGCAAGGAACAGGCCGGCGAAGACGCTGGTGCCGATGAGCTCGCGCGAATGCGGCACGAACGGCTCGTCGGTCGGGTTCATCACCGCAATCAGGAAGGCGATGCCCAGCGATGCGGCCGTCGCAAGCATTGCCGTCGACATGCCGGCCGGCTTGCCGTGCGTAACGACTGAACCGGCGATGCCGATGGCCAGCGCGCCGAAGAATAGCAGGTTCGCCGGATTATCCTCGCTGCCGACTATGCCGACCGCGAGATTCACCCACGTCACCAGGAAGGCGCCGAGAAGCGCGAGGGCCGCGCCGGTGCGATAGGAAGCGTTGGAGGACGCGCGGACGGCAAGTTCGAGCAAGCCCCCGACGATCCCGAACAATGCCGCCGCAAAGATGAAGTCGCCCGGCGACCAGTCCACGCCTTCTGCATTCAGCTGCATCGCGACGAACGGAGCGGCGAGCAGCGCGACGGCGCCGCCCCAGCCGATGAGGCGCCACGGCACTCCGCGCCGACCGCCTGGTTGAACGAACTCCGCCATACTTGCCTCCAGCATTGATTGAGGCTTCACATGATCACAAAGGCCGGTGAGCGGCATGAGCAAAGGCTGAGATTATCCTGAAAAGCGCGCGCGCCTGCTATCGCTTCGGCCAATTCAGCCTGGATGCGGCTGACCGGCGGCTGTGGCGGGACGGTGAGGCGGTGGAGCTTAGCTCCCGCTATCTCGATGCGCTTGTCCTGCTCGTCCGCCAGGCGGGAACGCTCGTCACCAAGGACGACTTTCTTGACCAGGTGTGGGCCGGCGTGCCGGTCACCGACGAGGCGCTGACGCAATGCATCAAGTCGCTGCGGCGGGCGCTGGGCGACGATGCGGCGCGACCGAGCTTTATCGAGACGGTGCCCAAGCACGGCTACCGGTTCATCGCGGCCGTCGAAGGCGGCGTCGCGCGACGGCCGCCTGCCTTGCCCATTCGCGAGTCCTGGCGCGACACCTTGCTGCTCGCCGCGGCCGGAACCGTCGGCGGCGGCATTGCCGGCTTCTTCGGCGGCATCTTTTACGGTTTCCTGGGCGCCTCGCGGCCGCTGCAGCCCGGCCTCGGCGCGGTCTCGGTGCTGCTGGTCATCATGTGCCTGACGATCGCGGTCGGGCTGATTGGCGGCGCGGGCGTCAGCTTCGGGGTCGCGATCGGCCGAAAGCTGTCGGCGCGAGACTGGCACACCGCAACAATCGGCGGGGCATTAGGTGGGTTGATTGTGGGTGCGGTCGTCAAGCTGCTGGGGCTGGATGCCTTCAACCTGCTGTTCGGCAGGTCGCCGGCGGGAATGACGGGGGCGCTCGAAGGACTGATACTGGGCGCGGCCGTTGGGCTCGGCATCTGGATCGCCTCGCGAATGCCCGGTCTGCGGCGGAGCGCCGCCATCGCGGCAGGCTTCGGGGCGCTCGCCGGATTGATCATTCCGCTGCTCGGCGGGCGACTCATGGGCGGCAGCCTCGTGCTGCTCGCGCAAACCTTTCCCGGCTCGCGCCTGCGGCTCGATCAGGCCGGCGCGATCCTCGGCGAACATGGCTTCGGCCGCGTCAGCCAGATGGTGTCAGGCGCGTTTGAAGGCGCGGTGTTCTGCGCGGGCGTCGTCGCTGCGACGATCCTTGCCGAACGCAGCCTGAGACCGCCCAGCCGGTCCTAGTGCTCGGCTTCGACCCGCTCGACGCCGGACTTCGCCAGCTGCTCGTCGATCTGCCCGATCAGGCGATCGAGTCCCGACTGATCGCCAGCCTCGGCTCGCGCGACGAGCACGTCCTGCGTGTTCGATGCGCGGAGCAGCCACCAGCCATCACCGGTCTTCACGCGCACGCCATCGGTCGCATCGACCGTCGCGCCGTCCCCGGACAGCCGGTCGCGGACTTCATCGACGATCGCGAACTTGCGGACTTCGTCGACCTGGAAGCGCATCTCCGGAGTCGCTACCGACACAGGCATCGCGTCCATGATTTCCGTCAGGCTCTTACCCGACGCCGACACCGCTTCGATTAGGCGGACCGCCGCGTAGAGGGCGTCGTCGAAGCCGAACCAGCGGTGCTTGAAGAAGATGTGGCCGCTCATCTCGCCCGCCAGCGGCGCGCCGGTTTCCTTCATCTTCGACTTGATGAGGCTGTGCCCGGTCTTCCACATCAAAGGTTCGCCGCCAATTTCGGCGATGCGGTCGAACAGAACCTGGCTCGCCTTGACGTCGGCGATGATGGTCGCGCCCGGCTGCTCTTTCAGGATCGGCTCGGCAAGGATCATCAGCAACTGGTCGCCCCAGATCACGCGGCCCTTGCTGTCGACCGCACCGATGCGGTCGCCGTCGCCGTCGAAGGCGATGCCGAAGTCGAGCTGCTTATCGGTCACCAGCCGCTTGAGATCCTCAAGATTCTTCTCGACCGTCGGGTCGGGATGGTGGTTGGGGAAGGTGCCGTCGACCGTTGTGAAGATGGCATAATGCTGCCCGGGCAGGCGCTGGATCAGCTCGTCCAGGACCGGGCCCGCGGCGCCGTTGCCGGCGTCCCAGCCGACGCGGTAGGCGTTGCCGGAGAAGCCTTCGAGCAGCCGTTCCACATAGCGCTCACGAATCTGAACTTCTTCAGTGTCGCCCTGACCGTCGAGCCAATCGCCCTGCGCGGCGCGGCGCCCGAGCGCCTGAATTTCCTGCCCGAACACCGACCGGCCCTTCAGCAGCATCTTGAAGCCGTTGTAATTGGCCGGGTTGTGGCTGCCGGTAACCTGGATCCCGCCGTCCACGTCGAGCGTGTGCGTAGCGAAATAGAGCATCGGCGACGGGCCCATGCCGGTCAGTACCGCATCGACACCGGATTCCGTCAGGCCCCGCACCAGCGCCGCTTCGAGCATGCCGGAATGCGTGCGGCCGTCGCGGCCGACGGCGATGCGCGTCGCGCCTTCGTCGCGCGCTAGCGAACCGTAGGTCCGGCCGAGCGCATAGGCGTCGTCTTCGGTCAGCGTGTCGCCGACGATGCCGCGAATGTCGTATTCACGAAGGATGGTAGGATTGAAACGATGGGTCATGGCGCCGCCCTAGCGCCTGATCGGCCCCTCAACCAGTGGCGGCGAGTTGCTGTCCCTCGTCGGCACCGGGGATTCCGAGCCCGGCAATCATCTCGCGCAATTCCTGACGCGCGGCGATGTGGCCAAGTCCGACTTCACCGATTTGCTGCAGATCGAGCAGAGTCAGGCCCTTTGGGAATAATTCGCGATAGATTACGCGCTCGCCGAGGCCCGGGATGACGCGGAAGCCGACGCGACGGGCCAGTTCGTCCATCGCGGCGCCCACGCGCTTGAGATTGTGCGACTCAATGTGCTGCAGGCGGTTGCGCAACACGACCCAGTCGACGCTCTTGCCCGTGTTCTTGGCGCGCTGCGTGCGGCTGTTCCAGATCAGCTCGGCGTAGAAGCTCGGCTTGGTGATCTTGTAATTTTCCGGGTGAACCTGGCCGATGAGGTCGAGGTCGACGAAGCTATCGTTCATCGGGGTGACCAGCGTGTCCGCCTTGAGGATCGCGGCGCGCGCGACGGGGTCGTCGCGGCCGGGCGTGTCGATGACGATCACGTCGACGTCGCCAGACAGCCGCTCGATCGCCGAGGTCAGGCCGGCCTCGGTCTGATCGTCAAGCACTGCGTAGGTCGCCTGCGGGAGCTGCTTTTCCAGCCGACGCATCGTCGCGTCGCGGTTCTCGAGATAGCGCGTCATGGTCCGCTGCCGGCTGTCGAGGTCGAGCGCGCCAACGCGGTGACCGGAAGCGGCCAGCGCAACCGCGGTGTGCACCGCGGTCGTCGACTTACCGGTCCCGCCCTTTTCGTTGGCGAAGACGATGAAATGCGGCTGGCTCATGCTTGATATTTCCCCCGGCGCAGGTGCAAGCGCCGCCCGTCCGGAGATTAACGGAGGCGGGACAGGCGTGCAAATTGTTCGTGAATCGAAAGACTTGGAAATCGCCCGTGCGGAATGGGCCGATTACCGGGTCGCCTTCGTGCCGACGATGGGCGCGCTGCACGACGGTCACCTGGCGCTGATTGCTCGCGCCAAGGATCAGGCGCAGCGCGTCGTCGTGTCGATCTTCGTCAATCCGCTCCAGTTCAACGATCCCGCGGATCTCGATCGCTACCCGCGGCAGGAGGAAGAAGACCTCGCCAAGCTGCGCGAAGCGGGCTGCGACCTCGCCTGGCTGCCGATCGCCAGCGAATTCTATCCGGACGGCTTCGCCACGACCATTCACGTGTCAGGCGTCAGTGATCGCTGGGAAGGAGAACACCGCCCCGGCCATTTCGATGGCGTCGCGACGGTCGTCGCCAAATTGTTCGTCGATGTGGCGCCCGATGTCGCCTTGTTCGGTGAAAAGGACTTTCAGCAATTGGCGGTCATTCGAAGAATGTCGGCAGACCTCGGGCTTGGTGTCGATATCGTGGGTGTCCCGACGGTGCGCGATGAAGACGGTTTGGCCCTGTCTTCTCGCAACGCGCTGCTTTCCACTGATGAGCGGGAGCGTGCTGTCGCCCTGCCGCAGGCGTTGGAAGCAGCGCGTGAGGCTATCGCTGGAGGTGCGTCAGTCGCGGAGGCGCTGCGCTCAGCCAAGCAGTCGCTGATCGACGCTGGCTTCCTAAAGATCGACTATTTCGCGCTGGTGGACGACGCAACGCTGGAGCCGCTCGAGGCCATGGAGGAAGGATCGCGCCTCATCGCCGCGGCGTCGATCGGCGACGTGCGGCTGATTGATAATCTCGCCGTTTGAACATGGTTGAATCGCGTTAACCATTTATTTGCCCTTCGCCGACCACTCTCGTCTCACCAAGGGGACTGAGGGGAATACAAATGGGGGCAATTAGTCAGAAGAGCGCGGAGTTCCTGCTGCGCAGCCGTCTTGCGGATGCGGAAGCTGGTGATGTCGACGCGCTGTTCGAGCTGGGCGTGACGTTTTCAACCGGCCGCGGGGGGCTGACGGTCGATCTGGTCGAAGCGCACAAGTGGTTCAACCTCGCGGCGCTGTCGGGCTGCACGCGTGGTCAGGAATGCCGTGCCGAAATCTCGCTGGAGATGACGGCCCGCGAAATCGCCGAAGCGCAGCGTCAGGCCCGCGCCTGGCTCGCCAGCACCGGCTACCAGCGCCGCGCCGCGTAATTACCGAACGAGGACGGTGACGGCGCGGCCGAGACCCGGTCGCTCCTTGCCCCAGCTTGTGATCGACAGCTGGGCCGCAGGCACACCCATCAAGATCAGATAAGCGCGCACCGCGTCCGCCCGCTGGGCGCCCACCGCGATCGCATGGTCGCGGGTGTCCGTGGTGTCGCCATAGCCTTCCACGCGCACCACGACTTCAGGATGCCGCCGAAGCCATGCCGCCTGGGCGGCGAGGGTCGTGCGAGCCGGGACGCCGAGGCCGACGCTTTCCGCGCCGAAGAAGATGGTTGTCCCGCCGGACTGGGCGGCGAATTCGGTCCGCTGGGCGTCGATGCCCTGCGCAATTGCTTCCGCAGGCGGTGGCCCGGTGCGCTTGCGCAAGCCGGGGAGCTGCGCCTGTGAAGCGGCTGCCACCGTCAGCGCGGCGACGAAAAGAATGAGCTTCTTCATTGGTCGATCACCCTCGACCAGGCGGGGTCGGATCCGTCCTGCGGGATGGTCATCACCCGTGGCTGGCTGCCGTCGAGCGCGACGCGCGCCAGGCCAGAACGCCCGCCCGCGCCGGCGCGCTGGAATATCAGTTCCCGACTGCTCGCCGCCCAGCTGGCACCCTCGTCGGCCGGCCCGTTGGTCAACGCCCGCTCGCCAGTCCCGTCGGGCTTGATGATCCCGATGCTTCGCCCATTCTGCGCGCGGCGGGTAAAGGAAATCCACTTGCCGTCGGGACTCCACTGCGGCGCGGCATACCATCCGCTGCCGAAGCTGATCCGGCGCTGGCCCGTGCCGTCGGCATTCATCACATAAAGCTGTTGCGATCCGCTGCGGTCGCTTTCGAAGACGATCTGGCTTCCGTCGGGGGAGAAGCTCGCGCTCGTATCGACGCCCGGCGCTGTGGTCAGGCGCTGCGCCGCGCCGCCCTGCGCGCCGACCACATAAATGTCGGCATTCGGTCCGCTCATCATCGAGAAGGCAATCCGGTTGCCATCCGGCGAGAAGCGCGGCGCAAACGTCATCGCCTCGGTGTTCAAGACTGGCCGCTGGTTGCCGGATGCGACATCGATGATGCGGACGGCGGGCCGGCCATCGGCGTAGCTGACGAATGCGATCTGCTGCACCTTTGGCCCGATGTCCGGGGTCAACACCATGGCGCCGCCCGCGGTGAGATAGCGGTGGTTGTAGCCGTCACTGTCCATCAGCGCGATGCGCCGCGTGCGGCCGTCGCCGACGCCGCTTTCGGCGACATAGGCGATCTGCGTGTCGAACATGCCCGGCGCCCCAGTGATCGCGGTGTACGCCAGGCCCGAGCACTTATGCGCGGCGCGGCGCCAGTCGTTGGCGCCGACGATGAAGCCCTTGCGGCCGAGCTCGCGCCCCTTCTGCGTGTCGTAGACGTAGCAGCCGACCGTCAGCCGCCCATCCGACCGTGACTGGACGAAGCCGGTCACCAGCGCCTTCGCCCCCGCCGAACGCCACTTGGGGAAACTCGGCGCGGTGACTTCGGGATAGGAATAATAATCGTCGCGGTTGGGCTGCAGCGGCATGACTTCCGCGGTCTGGCGCAAGTCGGTCTCGATCAGCTGGGTGACCTGCCAGCCGAGCGCCAGCATCTCATTCCCGCGTGAGCCGCTGTCCGGGCTCGTCAGCGGCGGGATCGCAATCACTGTCGCCGTCGGGTCGGGCGATTGCGCCACGGCTGCGGAGCCGATCCCCAACATCAGTAAGGCAAGAAAACGTGTCATCACTTCGTCGTAATCGCCATGAACTTTTCGACCCAATCCTTCGGCTGCCGGCGCGGGCGCCCGCCTCCATCGAGGAAGGCGGCAGTAACCGTCGCGTCGGTCAACAGTTCGGTCCCGCGCATGACTCGCTGATGAATATCGACCGAGGATGCGCGGACCTGTTCGACCGTGCTGACGACCAGCAGGTCGTCGCCAAGCCGCGCCGGCCGGCGATATTTGATGTTCACCTCGACAACCGCATAGGCGCTGCCCGAGCGGCGCAGCTCTTCCGCCTGATCGACGCCGACCGCGCGGACCATGTCCGATCGCGCCCGCTCCATGAATTTTAGATAGTTGGCATAATAGACGATGCCGTAAGCATCGGTGTCCTCGAAATAGACGCTGAGCGCGAAGCGGTGCTCCGTGCCCTGGAAGCCGCCGCGATAGGGTATGTCGAGGTTGTTCTCGGCCATCGCCGCCGCTCTAGCGGCCAAGGACTCATGCCGAAACCCCGCTTGACTCCCGTGTAACGCAAAGGTTACAAGTAACCCATAGGTTACAAAGGGGCGACGATGAACGATTATTCGATCGGACTGGTGGCTGGCGTCGCGATCGGCGCCTTGATCATCCTGGTCTTCAAGCTGCGGAATCGCGGCAGCCTCGAAACCTCAGCCGAAAAGGCCGAATATCTGACCAGGCAACGGGCGCGGATGCTGCCGGTATTGGCCATCCTGCTGATCACGCAGCAAGGCGCGTTCCTAAGCTCCACAGATGACGGGCGTACCGTCGACCACGTGAAGATCGCGGCGTGGGTGGTGATGGCCGCCATCGTCCTGCTCGCGCTGGTAACCGGGGGCGGCTGGGCGTTTCCCAAGCAGGTCCGCGACCTTGCCAATGACGAATCCACGCAGCTTCATCGCCTGCGGGCCATGCGCCTCGGCTTCATCAACGCGATGCTGACCTGCTTCCTCCTCTACGTGCTCGGCATGTTCACCCCCGTTCCCGGCCGCGACGCGATTCACATCGTGACGACCGTCGGACTGGCCTCCGCACTGATCTCCTTCGCCGCGCTGGAGCGCCGCGCGCTGCGCAATGCCTGAGCGGCTTGCCAATAGTCTCAAGGAACGCCGGACCGAGCTTGGCCTCACCCAGGCCGAGCTCGCCGAGCGCGTCGGCGTCACGCGCAAGACCGTGAACACGGTCGAAAATGGCGTCTTCACGCCGTCGACGATCCTGGCATTGAAACTGGCCGAGGCCCTCGACCGTACAGTCGAGCAGCTGTTCCAGATTATCGAGGACTGATTGCTTCGACCGTGCGGATCAGGTCGCCCTGCGCTTCCTGTATGTCAGACAGGTGCATGCCCCAGCCGGGCATGAACATGTTCATCAGCCCGACCTCACCGCCGATGCGGTCGGTCCATTTCTCGCCGGGCTTATGGTTGGTGCGGATCGACAGATAGCCGCGCTGACCGTCGTTGACGCAGCGCGCCGAGACGAGACCCTCCGTGCGTAAATACGGGCTCGGTGGCGCACCCTCGCTCGACCAGGTGATAGGACCGCCGGGCACGGGGAGTGTCGAGCGGCTGAACCAATAGCTATCGAGCGGCGCCCAATCCGTCGAACCCGGGCGCGCCGGATTGACGCACCCGACGGTCATTCCGGGCTTGTCCGCAATGCCGAACAGCGCGCCCACCGGCGGCACATTCTTCTCGCGAAAGCTGACCCAGCTCATCACGCAGCCAGTCTGGCCGACGCGACTGCAAAGCGGCGTCTTCTTGAAGGTGCCGCCGACCAGCTTGCCCTGCGGGACGAGGACGTTGAAACCGGGGATGATCGCCAGCTTCATCCGCGCAGCGACGGCCGGATTGGTCTCGATCTCCTTGGAGATCAGCGTCTGCAGCATCAGGCTGCCCTGGCTGTGGCCGATCAGGACGAACGGCCGGCCATTATTCCTGGTCGCCAGGTAATTGCGCCACGCCGAGACGACGTCGCTGTACGCCAGGATTCCCGCCGCCGTGACATCAGCGCCGGCAGCGGCGGCGGCCACTGCGCCCAGGGTCATCTGACGGTAAATCGGTGCGTAGGTCCGGCAGACCCCGGCGAACCGCGAGAATTGGGTCTGGACGGCGCCAAGTTCCTCGCTGGCGTTAAGGTCGCTGTTCATGCCCTGATCGCGAGACACGGTCGGATACACGTAGAAACAGTCAACCGGCGGATCCTTGGCAACGACGCTGAGACCCGTCGAGCCATATCCGTTCGGGTTCAGCGCGGTTGTCGGCAGCGGCTTGGCACAGGTGTCGGCCCGTCCCGGCAGGCAAAGCCATGATGCCGGCTTGCTGTAATCGGGCGCGGTTGGCGCAGGCTGGGCGGACGCCGGAGCCGCAAACGCGGCGGCGGCGAGCAACAGTATTTGACGCATTATTTGGACGCAGCTCCCTGATCGAACAGTCCGGACTGGCTACCTTGCGGCATGGGCAGGCCAAGGTGGGCGTAGCCGCGGCCGTTCAGGCAACGCCCGCGTGCCGTGC
The DNA here is from genome assembly GCF_030866745.1 of Sphingomonas flavescens. NCBI lineage: Bacteria > Pseudomonadati > Pseudomonadota > Alphaproteobacteria > Sphingomonadales > Sphingomonadaceae > Sphingomonas > Sphingomonas flavescens. Next base: position 1,937,443 of record NZ_CP133016.1, read on the forward strand.
GGGCGATGAGGCCAAGCTGAATGAGATAGGGCTCTATCACATCCTCGATCGTGTCCCGCGGCTCGGACAGGCCAGCCGCCAGCGTCTCCACGCCGACTGGCCCACCGCCGTAGAGATCAGCGATCATGCCGAGATAGCGGCGATCCATTGCGTCCAGCCCCAGCGCGTCGATCTCCAATCGCGACAGCGCGCGGTCCGCGACAGCGGCATCGATTTCGTCGGCGCCCGCAGCATGGGCGAAGTCGCGCACGCGGCGCAGCAGGCGACCGGCGATCCGAGGTGTCCCGCGCGACCGCCGGGCAATCTCCCGCGCGCCGTCAGCGGCGATCGCAGCACCGAGCAGTCGCGCCGCACGGCTGACGACCAGCTCCAGCTCTTCGACAGTATAGAAGTTCAGGCGAACCGGGATGCCGAAGCGGTCCCGAAGCGGGGTTGTCAGCAGGCCCTGCCGTGTAGTCGCGCCGACCAGGGTGAAGCGCGGCAGGTCGATCCGCACCGAGCGCGCCGAAGGACCTTCGCCGATCATCAGGTCGAGTGCACGATCCTCCATCGCCGGATAAAGCACTTCCTCGACTGCGGGATTGAGCCGATGGATCTCGTCGATGAAGAGGACGTCGCCGTCCTCGAGGTTGGTCAGCAGTGCCGCCAGATCCCCCGATTTGGCGATTACCGGTCCGGAGGTCGCGCGAAAGCCCACGCCCATCTCGCGCGCCAGGATCGCCGCCAATGTCGTCTTGCCCAGGCCCGGCGGGCCGTGGAGCAGTACATGGTCCAGCGCCTCGCCGCGCGCCTTGGCGGCGCTGACGAACACCCGCAGGTTCTCGCGCGCCGCCTGCTGGCCAATGAACTCGTCGAGGCTCTTCGGCCGCAGCGCCGCGTCGGCGTCTTCGCTGGTGCGCTCGGGCGTGGTGATGCGGGCGGGGTCGGTGGCCATCGGACGCCGTTGATTCGCAGATGGATTGGCTTACGACAAGCGTTCAGCGCGAAGGGAGGGGGCTCCATGAAATTCGACCGGCGGACCATGATCGCAGGCGGCTTGGCGACGTTGGCGGGCGCTCCGGCATTCGCGCAGCGACGGCCGGCGCCATCCAGCTGGTTCGACCGCGCGATCATCATCGACGCGCTTGGCGGGACCGGCGACCCTTATGCGCCGAACGACTGGATGCGAATGAGCGATCGCGCCTGGGCGGAAACCGTCGCGACCGGGGTGACCGTCGTTCGCGACACCGTCCTGCCGGTCGGCAACACCGCCGACAACTGGGGTGACTTCAAGAGCAATATCGACAGCCGGCGCCAGTTGTTCGCGGCCAATCCCGACCGTCTGATCCTGATCCGATCGAGCGCCGACATTCTGCGCGCCAAGCGCGAGAAGAAGTTCGGCGTCGTGCTCGGCACGCAGGATACGTCGATGGTCGGGCCGGTGCTCGACCGGCTGGCGGAGATGAAGAAGGACGGCGTCATGACCGTCCAGCTTACCTACAACCTCCGCAACCTCAGCGGCGATGGGTCTCTCGAGCCTGCCAACTCCGGCCTGTCCAATCTGGGTCGCAAGACGATCGAGCGCATCGAGGCGGAAAAGCTGCTCCTCGATCTGTCCCATGGCGGTGCTCGAACGATCGAGGAGGCCATCGCCTTCGCCAAGCGGCCGCTGGTCATCAGCCACACCGGATCGCGCGCGTTGATGGACCATCCGCGCAATACATCCGACGCGTCAATGAAGGCGGTGGCGGACAAGGGCGGCGTCGTCGGCGTCTATTTCATGCCCTACCTGCGTGCCGACATGCATCCGGCCGCCGCCGACGTCATCGCCCATGTCGAGCATGTCGCAAAGGTGGTTGGCGAGGACCACGTCGGGATCGGCACCGACAATGGCGTGCTGCCGACCAACATGGACGCGGCGAGCAAAAAGCGGATGGATGACTGGCAACGCGAGCGGATCAGGCTTGGGATTGCCGCGCCGGGGGAGGCGGTCGGCGTCTATCCGATGGTCGCCGACTACGACAGCGTCGACCGCTACCGCCGCTTCGCTGCCGACCTGCAGAAGCGCGGCTGGTCGCAGGCGCGGCTCGAAAAGCTGATGGGCGGCAACTTCCTGCGCGTCTATCGCGACGCCTGGGTCGCCTGACGATCAGTCGTAATGATCGGCTGCCTCGATGGCCCCGAGCCAGGGCTGCTTGCGCGATTCGTAGACGGAATAGTTGATCTTCGCGAAATAGGGATCGTCGAACGCGCCGAGTGGGATGGCGACCAAATTCTCGTCCCCGGCCAGATAATAAACGTCCGACCCGCAGTCCGGGCAGAAGTGGAAGGTCGCTACAGCGCCGCTGTCGCCGGCTTTGGCGAAGCTCCCCGACCGCCCGTCGATGCTGACCTGATCTGCGGGAAAGCGAACCTGCACTGCGAATGCGCTGCCCGATCTTTTCTGACAATTGAGGCAGTGACAGACCGACGTGCGGACCGGCTCGCCGGCGGCGGTGGCGCGGAGTTGCCCGCAGCGGCACGAGGCGGTGCGCTTGGTCATCTTGCAGCTTTCTTCAGCGCCAGTCGCACCAACGCATCGAGGGTCGCCTCGTTGCCGAGCTCGTCCTGAGCCGCGTTCACGGCGGCGCTGGCGTCGGCCGGCTTGAACCCGAGGTTGGCGAGCGCGGACAGCGCATCGCGCGCCGAGTTGCCGCGCGGTGCCGGTGCGATGCCTCCGATGGCGGCGACGCCGAGCTTGCCCTGCAATTCATTGGCAATGCGCGCGGCAAGCTTTGGGCCCACGCCATTGGCGCGACCGATCATCGCCTTGTCTTCCTGCGCCACCGCCCGCGCCAGCTCGTCCGGCGGGAGGACCGAGAGAATCGCCAGCGCTAGGCGCCCCCCCACGCCCTGGACGCTGGTCAACGTGCGGAACGCATCGCGCTCGGCCTGAGAGGCAAAGCCGAAGAGTGTCCATGCGTCCTCGCGCACCTGCAGTTCGGTTAGCACCAGCACCTGTCCGCCAACCGGTCCCAAGGCGTCGAGCGCACGCGTGCTGAGGTGCACCATGTAGCCTACGCCGCCGACGTCGATCACCGCGCTGTCGCTGCTCGTCTCCGCAAGCGTTCCCGAAAGTCTGGCGATCAAGCTGCGTCCCCAAGCTGCGTCGACGCGTATCTTTAAAGCGCCTCGGCCTGCGGACAAGCGCGCTTCATCGGCCGTTCAACGGCGATTTGCGAAAGGATTGTACATGATCGATCGTCGCTTTTTCCTTGGTTCCGCCGGCGTCGCGGCGGCATCTATGATGCTGTTCGGCCGTTCCGGCACCGCCGCGCCCGCGATGCATTTCGCGGTCAATCACACGCCGGCCGAGTGGAAGAAGATGCTGGGGCCGCAGCGCTTCGCCATCCTGCGCGAAGCCTCGACCGAGCGGCCGTTCACCAGCCCACTCAACAAGGAGCATCGCCGGGGCACCTTCATCTGTGCGGGTTGCGCGCGCCCCCTGTTCGATTCCGCCACGAAGTTCGACAGCGGCACCGGCTGGCCCAGCTTCTGGAAGCCGCTGTCCGGCGCCGTCGTCACGCGCGCCGACCGCAGTTTGTTGATGGAACGGACCGAAGTCCTCTGCTCGCGCTGCGGCGGGCACCTTGGGCACGTTTTCAACGACGGCCCAAAGCCGACCGGCCTTCGCTATTGCATGAATGGCCTGGCGATGAATTTCCGCCCGGCCTAGCCGTCAGGCGACGATGCGCAGCTTCTCGCGCTTGCCGGGCGCCGCATAGCAAACCACGCCAAGCTCTGCTTGAAGGCGCGCCAGCTCCGCTTCCTTCGCCGCGCGAGCCGCATCGGCATAGCGCTGCTCGATCGCCGCTTCCTCCGCGGTTTGCTGCCGATAGTAGGAGATAGTGATTCGGTGTCCGAACACCTCGTCGCCTCTTAGGCGTAACTCGGCATGCGCCTCTTCCGGTAGCGCTGCCCGTATCTCCGTCAGTTTCGCGATGAGCTCGTCGATCGACGCATGGTCCGCAACGTCGACGAATTCCTTGACCCGCCTACCCATGATTGACCCTCCCCAGGACCTCGGGCGTTCAAATACAAGGCGCGCGATTCGGTGTGCAATCGGCAATCGCATTTTATCCCCAGGGAAGTTTCGAAAGGGTTGTCATGAATAAGACGATCGAGTTGATGGCCGGGCCGCTGCGGTTGGTCATCGACCCGGCGGTTGGCGGCTCGATCTCGGCATTCGAGTGGAACGACGCAGCAGGCGGCTGGCCTATCCTGCGCCGCTGTCCCAATCCGCTGGAGAAGGTGCTCGATGCCGCCAGCTTTCCGCTGGTCCCCTACGTGAATCGTATCCGTGACGGCCGCTTCACATTCCGGGGCCGCGAGGTCGCGATCGAGCCCAACATGGCAGGCGACCCGAGTCCGCTGCACGGGCAGGGGTGGCTAAATTCCTGGGAGGTTGAAGAGCAGACCCAAGCTTCCGCGACCTTGTCGTTTCGCCACGAAGCCGGCGAATGGCCCTGGGCGTACGAAGCGCGCCAGCGGTTCAAGCTTGATGAGGGGGCGCTCAGCCTTGAACTCGACTGCCGGAGCCTGTCGGATACCCCGATGCCCTGCGGGCTCGGCTTTCACCCGTATTTCCCCTGCGGATCCGCTACCGTGCTCGACACGAACGTCGAAGTTGCATGGACCATCGACGACAAAGTTCTGCCGGTTGAGCGCGTGCCGGCCACGGGTCGATACGACCTTCGCGAGCGGCGGATCTGCGGACAGGACTTGGACAACGGCTTCGGTGATTGGGCCGGCGAAGCGACAATCGTCGACTCGGCTTGGCCCTTCAGCATCCGAATGACTTCCGCGGACGCCAAGTTTTTCCAAGTCTACTCGCCGTCCACCGGTGGGATATTCGTTGCTGAGCCGGTGTCTCACGCAAACGCGGCGCTCAATGCGCCGGAAAGCGAATGGCCCGAGCTTGGCATGCGCGTGCTCGCGCCTGGCGAGACGATGGATCTGTCGATGCGGCTGGCCATCGAGCCGCAAAGCGCGGCCTCCGGTTGAAGCTTTCAAAAGGCCTGACTATAGCCCGCGCTCCTGAGCCGCTGCGGAGACGTGGGTGAGTGGCTGAAACCAGCGGTTTGCTAAACCGCCGTACGGGGTATTCCCGTACCGAGGGTTCGAATCCCTCCGTCTCCGCCACTTTTGCTATGGCTCGGCCCAATGAACCTTCGCCACATCGAGATTTTCCACGCGGTCTATGTGAACGGGTCGGTCAGCGCGGCGGCGCGAGCGCTGAATGTGTCGCAGCCTTCGGTGTCGAAGATGCTGCGTCATGCCGAATCCCTGCTCGGCTTCACCTTATTCCAGCGGACCAGCGCGGGGCTCGTCCCGACCGAAGACGCCCACATGCTGTTCGCAGACGTCAGCGAAATCCAGGATCGCGTTCATGCCCTGCGAGAAGCGGGCCGCAATATGAAGCGTGGCGCGGGCGGGACGTTGCGAATCTCGGCGCTGCCATCCCTCGCGCTGGACGCGCTGCCGACCGCAGTGGCGCGGTTCATGCAGACGCACGAAAATGTGAAATTCGATCTGCAGACCATCCATCACGATGATCTGCTGCGTAAACTCTATGAGCGGGAGACCGACGTCGCTGTCGCCTATCAGGTGCCGCCGGCCACGCCGATCGGCAGCCACTGGCTCGGCGAGGGCGAACTCGTCCTGCTCTATCGCGAGGAGGACTTGCCGGACGCACCAGCGTCGGTCGATCTTCAGGTGCTCAATGGCCGCCGGTTCATCAGCCTCGCGGCAAGTGGGCCGATCGGCGGGGTGTTCAGCCAGGAACTCCAGCGGCTGGAGCTCGAGCTCGACGTCGACGAGGTCGTGTCGGCCCGCACCTTCTACATCGCCTGCGCCCTCGTCAGACAGGGTGTCGGCATGGCGGTCGTCGACAGCTTCACCGCCCAGGCTTCGCTGACGCCCGGCCTTTCGATGCGGCCGCTCAAGCCCCGCCTGACCTTCGACGTCCAGGCGATGTATCTCATCAATCGGCCGCCGAAAGCGCTTGCCGCGGAGTTCCTGAAGACCCTCGCGGGGGTGATCGACGCTCTATAACGGCAGGCTATGCCGAGCGACGCACTCGTTATGAACGGCGGCGCGCGGCGCACGATACGCTTCGCCCCATGATCCCTGGTCCTTTCCTTTTGTATCTCGGGAGCCGCACCGAGCCCGCTGACGTCAAGACGTCGCGTGGCATGGCTGAATTCCGCCGCGAAGATTGCGTCGGCGAATTCCGGCATGACGCTAGCACGCTGACGCTTGGCCTGCCGCGGATGACGATGGCGGAGGCTGCGGCGGCCGGTGCGCGAACGCTTGTTCTCGGTATCGCCAGCGCCGGCGGCAAACTGGGCGAGGAACTTGTCGCGGACGCTGTTGCAGCGCTGGAAGCTGGCCTGAACGTGGCGGCGGGCATGCACGAGCGCTTGCGGAACGAACCGCGCCTGGCCTCGCTGGCGGCCGAGCGTGGATTGCAGCTGTTCGACGTTCGCGATGTCCCGCCGGGTCTCGTCGTCGGCAATGGCTATCACCGCGCCGGCAAGCGTCTGCTAACCGTTGGTACCGATTGCTCGGTGGGCAAGATGTACAGCACGCTGGCGCTGACCCGCGCGCTGCAAGCGCGGGGCGTCGCTGCTGATTTTCGCGCCACGGGCCAGACCGGCATCCTGATTGCCGGCGATGGCGTCCCGGTGGACGCCGTAGTTGCAGACTTCATTTCCGGCGCCATCGAGCGGCTTGCGCCGGCGCGGAGCGATGATGGCTGGGATTTGATCGAAGGCCAGGGCTCGCTGTTTCACCCCTCATTCGCAGGCGTTTCACTGGGTCTGTTGCACGGCGCTCAGCCTGAGGCGCTCGTCCTGTGCCACGAGCCCGAGCGACCGCATATGCGCGGTATTCCCGGACGTCCCTTGCCGGGCCTTGAGGACACGCTGAGCCGCAATCTGGAGGCGGCGCGACTGACGAGCCCGAATGTTCGCGCCGTCGGCATCTGCCTGAATACTTCTCGCCTCGACCGCGCTCGCGCCGAAGCAATGTGTCGTCAGACCGAAGACCGGCTTGGCCTGCCCTGCACCGACCCGATGGCCTTCGAGGTCGAGGCGATCATCGACGAAATGCTATGCGCCGAACGCTCAGCGTCCGCCACGACCGTTTCCCTCTAAGCCGACCGTTCCGCATCTCCCGCGGCGTGAAGACCGCGGCGGACGTGGTGACGGTGTCGGTCGAGCAGGGCGGCGTCGTGGGACGCGGCGAGGGCGTGCCCTATCCGCGCTACGGCGAGAGCCTCGATAGCGTCATCGCGCAGATTGAGGCTGCGCAAACCGAGGTCGAAGAAGGCGCCGATCGTGACACCTTGCTGACGGCGATCCCCCCGGGTGCGGCACGAAACGCCATCGACTGTGCGCTATGGGATCTCGAAGCGCGGCTCTCTGGCCGCACGGTCGCCGCGCTGATTGGCGCCCCTGAACCGACGGCTTTGATCAGTGCGCTTACGATAGGAATAGATACACCGGATGCCATGGCCGCTGCCGCCGCCGCGGTGGCTGATGCCCCGCTGCTCAAGATCAAGGTCGATGCCGATGATCCGGCAGCAGCGATTCGTGCCGTTCGCGCCGCTGCAGGCGATGCGCGGCTGATCGTGGACCCCAATGAGAGCTGGGATCAAGCCTTGGTCGAGCGCATGCAGGACGTGCTCATGGAGGCGCGCGTCGACCTTCTCGAGCAACCGATCCCTGCCGACAAGGATGACTGGATCGAAGGCTTCGCGCCGGCCGTCCCGATCTGCGCCGACGAGGCTGTCCACATCGCGGCCGATCTCCCGCGTGTCGCCCGTCGCTATCAGTTTGTGAACGTCAAGCTGGACAAGTCAGGCGGACTCACCGCCGCGCTCCAGCTTGCCGAGGCCGCGCGCGCCTGCGGGCTCGGGCTGATGACCGGCTGCATGATCAGTTCATCCCGCTCGATCGCGCCGGCGCTGCACGTGGCGCGGATGTCGGACTTCGTTGACCTCGATGGGCCGCTCTGGCTCAAGGAGGACTTGCCGGGCGGCGTGACGGACGACGGGGGTCGCATCGTCCCGCCCGCAAGGGGGTTCTGGGGGACAGTTTGACACGCTGGCTATCGATTCCGCTGTGGAAGCGCGTCCTCGGCGGACTGGTCCTCGGCCTGGCGCTCGCGCTCCTATGGCCATCGGCCGCGCCGATAATTGCCTTCATCGGCGACCTGTTCGTCCGCGCGATCCGCATGCTGGTCGCACCGATCGTGCTGGTGACGATCGCGGCGGGTATCACCTCGCTTGGCGACCCGAAGCGGCTTGGCGGGATCGGTGTTCGCACGATCGGCATGTTCGCCTTTACGACGGCGATCGCCGTGTCGGTCGGCATGGCGGTTGCGGCTCTCGTGCGGCCCGGCATCGGCGCGCCGCTCGGCACCGCCGCGCCGCACGTCCTCGGGAAGCCGGTCACCCCTTACGACCAACTGATCGGCATCATCCCACTCAACATCTTCGACGCGCTGGCGAAGGGCGACATGCTGGCGCTCATCTTCGTTGCAATCCTGTTCGGCGTCGGGACGTTGCTGACCGGCGAAGCGGGCAAGCCCTTCGCGGATCTTCTCCAGGCCGCTTCGGCAGTACTGTTCCGGGTCGTGGGCATCGTCATGGAGGCGACGCCGTTCGGGGTGTTTGCGCTGACAGCCAACGCCGTCGCGGCGAACGGCGCGTCGGTTTTCATCCATGTCGGCTGGCTGGCGCTTGCCGTCCTGATCGGCTCGCTGTTCCAGATCATCGTCGTGCACAGCCTGATCCTGCGGCTGCTAGCGCGGTTGCCGGTACTGCCATTCTTCCGCGGGATCATCGACGCGCTTGTCGTCGCATTCTCGACCGCTTCGAGCTCGGCGACTTTGCCGGTCGCGATGCGTGTCGCCGACCGCAACCTCGGCATTAGCCGCCCTGTTTATTCGACCACGCTCCCGCTCGGCGCCAGCATCGGCAAAGACGGCACCGCCATGTACGTCGGACTGCTCAGCATGTTCGGCCTGCAGGCTTTCGGCGTGCCGCTCACCCCCACGGTTTACGCACTCGTCCTGCTGACCGGGGCCTTGGCGGCGTTCGGGACGGCGCCCGTTCCTTCTGCGTCGTTATTCATGCTGGCGGCCGTCATGTCGGCGGTCGGCGTTCCGCCCGAGCAGACTGCTTTGATCGTTGGCTTCGTGCTGCCGTTCGATCGTCTGCTCGACATGACGCGCACTGTGCCCAGCGCGAGCGCCAACCTCACCGTCGCAACGACCGTTGCGCGGTGGGAAGGTGAGCTGGACGAGGCGCGATATCGCGCGGCCAACCAAGCCTAGGAGACCATGATGAAGCCGAGCCTATTTGCCGCTTTGCTCCTGTGTGCGTCGACACCAACGTTGGCGGCGGAGACGCTTCAGCAGCGCGTGGAAGCGCGATTGGCTCAAGCGGCGCCGGGCACGCGCTTCGGCCTCGTCGTCGCAGCGGACGACGGGCACGAGCTCATCGCCATCGCGCCGGACGCGCGCTTCATTCCCGCGTCGAACACGAAAATGTTCACGACCGCCGCAGCCTTCGCCAACCTGCCGGCTATGGATCAGCCGGACACCACAGGGGGTGCCGCGGTGGGCCTGGACGGCAACGATGTCCGCCTGATCGGCAATGGCGACGCGCGGCTTTCGAGCGCCGCGGATTGCACCATCGACTGCTTGGCGGTGCTGGCGGATGCGGTCGCGGCCCGAACCCGCCGCGTAAACGACGTGATTGGCGACGACACCGCCTTCCCCGACCAGCGCTGGAGCCCAGGGATGAGCTGGAACAACATCCCATCGTCGGATGGCACCGGCATCTCCGCGCTCACGATCGACGACAATCGGATCAGTCTGACCGTCACGCCCGCGTCGGTCGGTTCGGCACCCACGTTTCAACTGAGCCAGCCTTACTACACCGTGCTCAACCAAGCCGTGACGGTCGCCACCGGCAAAACCGACCTGACGGTCGACCGTATGCCGGCCGACCGGACACTGCGCCTGTTCGGCACCATCGCGGCGGACGCCAAGCCGGAAAGCATCGGCCTCGGCATCGACGACCCGGCGCACTACGCCGCCTGGCGCCTGAAGGCCTTGCTGGAAGTGCGAGGCGTAAAGGTGAGGGGCAGCGTTCGTTCCGTGCACAGGCCGCTCGCCTTCGCTGACGATCCCGAAAAACGGGGCAACGCGCCGCCGACCCGTCCGGCCGCAGGCGAAGTGCTGGCAAAGCTCACGCCGCCCCCGCTCACGCAGGACATGACCACCATCAACAAGGTCAGCCAAAACCTTCATGCGGAGCTGACGCTGCGCCGCGTCGGGCTGCTCAGGGGCACAGGGTCAATCGAGGATGGACAGCAGGCGGTGCAGGCCCTGCTGGCCAGTGCCGGAGTCCCGCGCACCGGGTTCGACTTTTCCGACGGCTCCGGCATGTCGACGTACAATCGCGTCGCGCCAAGGTCGGCGGTGAAGTTTCTTCGCTGGGTGGCGGCTCAGCCCTGGGGTGCGACCTGGCGGGCGACGCTGCCCATCGCCGGCTACGACGGAACGCTCAAAAGCCGCTTTCAGGGATCGACACTGCAAGGCCGTCTGTTCGCCAAGACCGGCACCCTCAATGCGACGCGCGCCCTGTCCGGCTACATGATCGCCAAAAGCGGGCGGACGCTGACCTTCTCAATGTTCGCCAACGACGAACCGTCCGGCACCAGCGCGCGGGAAACGATGGACGCGGCGCTAGAGATGGTCGCGAGCGAAAACTGATGCGCCAAATCAACAATTATCGGAAGTTATAGGCGGCCCAAAAGAAACTATGGCGTGCGCAGGCGCGACTGTTACTTAATGCCGCTTTGGGGCCGTGGCTCAGGGGGAAATTCTGCCATGCGTACGTTGCACTTTCTTGACTCGTATCTTCGCTGCGGGACGGCGCTCGCCGCTTTGATGGCCGCAGGGGCGGCTCAAGCCCAGACGACGCAACCGGCCCCGACGCCGACCCCCAGCGACGTCGCGGCGCCTCCGACGGACGAAGCGCAGGCGCCGACGCCGCCCAGCGAGAAGGAGCAGATCGTCGTCACCGGCACGCGCGTCGTTCGCGACGGTTACCAGGCGCCGACGCCGCTGACGGTCGTCACCCGCGAAGACATTCAGAACACGGCGCCGACCAACAACATTGCCGACCTCGTCAACCAGCTGCCCGCGCTCGCCGGCTCGACCCGCCCGTCGAACTCACGGCTTGAGCTCAGCAGCGGCATCGGCGGCGTCAACACCCTGAACCTCCGCAACCTCGGCACCGTACGCACCCTCGTCCTGCTCGACGGCCGCCGCTCGGTCGGCTCGACGGTCCAGGGCCTGGTCGACGTCAACACCATTCCCCAGTTGCTCGTCGACCGCGTCGAAATCGTTACCGGCGGTGCGTCGGCGGCCTACGGTTCGGACGCCGTCGCCGGCGTCGTCAACTTCGTCCTCAACAAGAAGCTGACGGGCATCCGCGTCGAATCCGATATCGGCATCACCGACAAGGGCGACGGCCTCAACTACTCGACCAATGTCGCCGGCGGCTTCTCGTTCGGCGGCGGCCGCGGCCACATCCTTCTGGCCGGCGAATTTGCCCACAAGGACGGCATCTTCGAAGTCGACCGCGAATGGAACCAGACGGGTTTCGTCCGCATCCAGGACCCGGCCTGGACCTCGACCAGCACCACGCCGCAGTTCCTGATCCGCCGTCAGGTCGGCGCCGCAAATTCGACGCCGGGTGGGCTCATAACAGGCTCGGCTGGCGGCACCGCGAACCGCCTGCGCGGCATTTATTTTGGGCAGGGCGGATCGGTAAATCAGTACCAGTATGGAGCTCTGACCTTCCCGTCGCCGACGGGCGCTTCGGCCCCGTCGCTGACTCAAGGCGGCGACTGGCGGGTCAATGACTCCGGGCGCCGCATCGGCCTTGATCCGAAGGACGAGCGCCGAGGCGGGTTCGCGCGAGCCAGCTTCGAGGTTGCCGACAATGTGAACGTCTGGGCCGAAGGCTCGTACAATTGGCAGAACGTCCGCTTCAATGCCGGCCCGAACCTGATGACCGGTCTGACGCTCAACGCGACAGGCTGCGGCACGGCAGCCAGCGCGGCGACCGCGCCGGCGACCTGCAACGCGTTCCTTTACAACGCGCTTGGCCCGACGCGTCTGGCGGGGATTACCAGCGTCACGCTGGCGACGACTGCGGCCGACCTGCCGTATCGTGTGACTGACAACACCCGTAAGGTAATGCGTCTTGCCGCCGGGATGGACGGTGAATTCAATTTGTTCGGCAAGCCGGCGCACTGGGATTTCTACGGACAATATGGCCGCGCCAAGCTGCATGAGCAGCTCCGCAACATTCAGCAGACACAGTTCCGCGCCAATGCGCTGAACGCGGTGTTCACCAATGGCGGAACCTCGATCTCCTGCGCCATCAACGCAGACGCCAGCACGACCAACGACGACCCAAGCTGCGTCCCGCTGAACCTGCTTGGCCTTGGCGTCGCGAACGCCGCGGCGATCGATTACGTTCTTGGCGATCCGTATCGCAACGAGACGATCGAGCAGACAGTGTTCGGCGCCAATCTCTCCCTGACGCCGTTCAGGACCTGGGCGGGGGATGTCAGCGTCGCGGTCGGCGCTGAATACCGCAAGGAACAGGTGCACGGATTTGTGCCTACCCAGTTCCAGCCGACAGTTGCCAACGGCGTCACCACAACCCGCTGGTCGGTGGGCAATTATCTGCCGACGAACGGCAGCTACAGCGTCAAGGAAGCCTATCTCGAAACCGTCGTTCCGCTTGGGTTTGGGCTTGAATTCAACGGCGCGGTACGAGCGACCGACTATTCGACCTCCGGCTACGTCACGACGTGGAAGCTCGGCGCCACTTGGCAACCCATCGAGGACATCCGCTTCCGCGTCACCCGTTCGCGCGACATTCGGGCGCCAAACCTCAACGAACTCTATCAGGGCGGCACGCAGAATACCGACACCGTCCGCAACCCGTTCTTCCCGGGCGTGGGGCCGGGTAGCGCCACGTATCCGAACAGCCTGCCGTATCTCGGCACGGTCACCGGCAACACCAACCTGAAGCCGGAAAAGGCTGATCAGTGGAACATCGGCGCGGTCGTTTCGCCGCGTTTCATTCCGGGCTTTACGGCGTCGGTCGATTATTACCGGATCAACCTGAAGGGCGCGATCGACGTGCTTAGCGCCCAAGAGATCATCAATCGCTGTTTCGACGGCAACCAGCAGACCTGCGCCGCGATCCTGCCCGACCCGAGCACCCCGGGGCGGGTCCTGATCAGCCGCTCGCCGTTCAACTTCGTCAGCATCCTGTCACGCGGCATCGACTTCGACGCGGCCTACCGCCGCAAGATCGGTCCTGGCGCCTTCACGCTGCGCGGCGTTGCAACCCGGAACATCGACAACATCATCAACACGGGTGTGGCGGGCAGTGTCGTCGTCAACACCGCTGGATCGACGAGCCTCCCAAAGTGGTTCTTCCGCGGTACGGCGAGCTATGACACCCCTTCCTACTCGGTCACCTTGGTCGGTCGCGGCGTCAGCTCCAGCGTCTATGATAAGGCGGCGATCGAGTGCACGACGAACTGCCCGCTCTCGACCACCTCGCACCCGACCTATGACGACCTGCACATTTCGGGCTCGTTCTACGTCGACCTGAACCTCACCAAGAAGTTCAACGTCATGGGCCGCGGGGACGGCGAGTTCTTCGTCAACGTGACCAACGTGTTCGACCGCTGGCCGATTCTTCTGCCGGAGACCGGCCTCGCCGCGAACACGACGTACAGCGACCTGCTGGGCCGCGCCTACCGCGCCGGCATCCGGCTCAAGTTCCGCTAAGTTCTTCAGCCAACGGCCGCCTAGCCGATCGTTTCGACGGTCAGGCGGTCGTTGGTGAAGACGCAGACTTCGGCGGCGATGGCCATCGCGCGGCGCGCCAGCACTTCGGGGTCTTGTTCGTAGTCGGTCAGCGCGCGTGCCGCAGCCAGCGCGTAATTCCCGCCCGAACCGATCGCGGCGATGCCGCCTTCGGGCTCCAGCACATCGCCGTTGCCGGTCAGGATCAGCATCACATCCTTGTCGGCGACGATCATCAGTGCCTCCAGGTTGCGCAGGTACTTGTCGGTCCGCCAGTCCTTGGCGAGCTCGACCGAAGCACGCATCAGTTGCCCGTTATATTGCTCCAGCTTGCGCTCGAGCCGCTCGAACAAGGTGAAGGCATCGGCGGTGGCGCCGGCAAAGCCGCCGATGACCTCACCCTTGTCGCCGATGCGCCGCACCTTTTTGGCGTTCGGCTTCATCACCGTATTGCCCATCGACACCTGACCGTCGCCGGCGATGACGGTCTTGCCGTCCTTCTTGACGCCCAAGATCGTGGTTCCGTGCCAGCTTTCCAAACTCATCTCCTTTGCGAAGGAGGTGGGAAGCGCGGCCTATTGCTGCAAGCGTCGCTCGAACCGGCGGTCGGGGATCAACCAGAGCAGGGCGATGCCGACATAGATGGCGATCGAGATAAATGGCGAGACGAATGCCAGCGGTACCGAGGCGAGATAGCCCGAGAAGCTGATCCACTCTTTCCCACGGCCCCCGACTGCGGATTTAACGCTTGAGCCGTCGCCTTCCGCGGCGATCAATGCACGTTCGAGCAGCACGTAACAGATCGAAGCGCCGACCAGCACCAGCCCGAAGGACGCGACAGGCCAGGCGGTCGGCCCCGCTTCGTCGATCCAGCGGATCATCAGCGGAAACAGGGTCAGGCAGAACAGCAGTGCGTGGTTGGCCCATAAAACCGAACCGGTCACCTTACGCGTCGACTGCATCATGTGATGATGGTTGTTCCAGTAGATAGCGACGTAGATGAAGGCGAGTAGGTAAGCGGCGAGAAGCGGAAGGATGTGCAAGACCGCCTGCATCGTCGGCTCTTCCGGAAATTTCAGCTCCAGCACCATGATCGTCAGGACGATGGCGACAACGCCATCGGTGAGCGCGTTCAATCGGTCCGGTTTCATGCTGCCCCCACTGTTATCCTCAACGATTGGTCGCCGCGGGGGCATTGTTGTCAACCTTGGCCTGAGCGCGGACCCACTTGATCAGCTCGTCGAGCTGGATCGCCTGCTCGGTCGCGGTCAGCGCGTCGGAGTGAGGAAGTCGGTCTTCGCCGGTGCCTTGAGCAGCGCTTCCGGCGCGGTCGGGAAGGCCGGGCACTGATGTTGCTCCGCGAGCACCGGGATCGGCTGCGGCCGGGGTGCTGAGGCGCAGGCGCTCAGCAGTAGCGCGAGCAGCGGCAAGACGGGCTTCGTAATCATCGTTAGTCCTCTCGGTAATGGCGCGTTGCTCGGCGGCGACGCGGGTAACGTTGGCGTGGTCGGCCGCGCGGGCGAGGTCCGCCGCCGCCCGGGCATCGGCGATGGTCATGGCCAGGTTGGCTTGTTCTTCGCGGTAGAGTTTTTCGAAGTCGGCGCTGCTGTCGCGCCAGTGGCGCGTTTGGAGGACCTGCACGGCCAGCAGCGCGGCCAGGCAGATGGTCGCGGCAACACCTGCAACGCCCTGCCAGTTGAGGAAGCGGAGGATCATTGGCAGTCCGCCTCGATCGTCGCGCCGTCGCGGCCGGCGGCGACCTTGAAACGGCCAACGGGACCGCCGGCGAGCAGACCGACGATCACCGCGATCATCGCGATGATGAAGCCGCCAAGCGCCCAGCCGAAGATGACGACGATCGTATGCTCTTCGCGAGCGCTCCAGCCGCCCCACATCAGGAGCGCGATCATCAAGCCGGACGCGGCTCCGCAGAACATGCCGGCAGTCGATGCCAGCAGACCGAAGAGACGGCGCTGGCCTTCGGCGAAGGTCGTGGGTGGTGGTGCCGCTGTCATGAATGTCTCCAGAGTGGGAAGTTTGCTAAGTTTGCGCCTCAACGCGTGCGAGCGCGCACCGCGCACGCACGAGAGACGGCATCAATCACCTATTCGGTTGGCCAGCCAGCCATAGAGGAAAGCCTCATTGGCTGGTCGGCGCTCGGCGAGGCGGAGGTAACGTTCGCCCTGAAGCGCCTCGAGCGCGCGGATCAGTACGGTTTCGCCGATCCCTTTGGCGCGGACGGCGAGGAAGCGCTCAAGCGCACCAAGTGTGGCGGCTCCGATGCGACCGTCGGGCGTGAGGTCAGGATAGTCCTTACCGCTGCGATTGAGCGCGGTCAGCGCGCGCTGCAGGAAGGTGATCGCGACCGCGGGTCCCATGTTGACGCCGGTGTCGAACAGTTCGTTCGCAATCCGAGTACTGTGCTTGGCGATTTCATCGAAGCGCGGACGCATCCAATAAAGCCGACGATAGATCGAAACCGCAGTGTCGCGCGGCAGTTGCTTCATCGCGCCGCCGTAGCCATGCGCCCGGGCAACCGCCTCGGTGATGCCGAAGCAGGTAGGCCCGCCCTTGTCCGCGGGATGGTCGACAAAACCGCCTTCGCGTTCGAGGACGCCATCGATCAGCCGATCGATTGCAACTTCATTGACCATATCCGTCTCCTTCGAGTCGGAACTAACTAACCAAATAGGATTGCTGTAGGAAAGAGCTACGAACCGATTGTGCGGATGACGATGGCGCGTGGAGCCGCTAGGCTGCGCGCATGAAGAGCCCAATCCTTGCCTCGGTCGCGCTATTGATGAGCAGCGCGCCAGCCCTCGCCGCCTTGTCTCCCGCCGAGCAGAAGATGGTCCAGACCGTCGATGCCGAGCAGCCGCGGACGGTCGGCATGCTGGAGAAATGGGTCAATCAGAATAGCGGATCGCTGAACCTGCCTGGCGTGGCAGCAGTCGGCACGATGCTTCGGTCCGAGCTGGAGCCGCTGGGCTTCAAGGTCGACTGGGTCGACATGAAGGCTGCTCAGCGCTCTGGCCACATTATCGCGCGGCATGCCGGCAAGAAGGGCACGACGCGGATGCTGCTGATCGGCCACTTGGACACGGTGTTCGAGCCGGACTCGCCGTTCCAGCGCTGGACCCTTGAAGGCAAGACCGGGCGCGGCCCGGGCGCGGGCGACGACAAGGGCGGCATGGCCGTGATGGTCGCGGCGCTGCGCGCGATGCAGGCGGCGGGGACGCTGAAGGGCGCCAACATCACCATTGTTCTGACGGGCGACGAGGAGGATGCCGGCACGCCGCTTTCCGTCGCGCGGCGCGACCTCATCGCCGAGGGCAAGCGCGCCGACGCGGCGCTCGACTTCGAAGGACTGGCGGTGGTCGACGGCAAGGACATGGGATCCATCGCGCGCCGCAGCTCCAGTAATTGGACCGTCAAGGTTACCGGCAACAGCGCGCATTCGAGCGGCGTCGGGCGGCCGGGCACGGGCTATGGCGCGATCTACGATCTGGTGCGGATCATCGACCAGTTCCGCAAAGAGCTGCCGGAAGACAAGCTGACCTTCAACGTCGGGCTGATCGGCGGCGGGCAGTCCGCCGAGCTGGACGCCGGACAAATTCGGCTGACGGCCACGGGCAAGACGAACATCATCGCGTCGACCGCGGTGGCGCGAGGCGACTTGCGGGCCATTAGCCAGGAGCAGATCGACCGCGTGCAGGCTAAGATGCGGGCCATTGTTGGCCAGTCGCTGGAAGGCGCGAAGGCGGAACTAAGTTTCGACCAGAAGCTGTATCCGCCGATGCCGCCGACCGAGGGCAGCCGCGCGCTGCTTGGGCAGCTCAACGGCGTCAATGCCGACCTGGGGCTCGACAAGATGGAAGAGCTTGATCCGCTGCGGCGCGGTGCCGGCGACATCAGCTTCGTGGCGGCGGATGTCGACGGATTGATTGGGCTGGGGCCGGACGGATCGGGTAGCCATACGCCCACCGAGACGGTCGATATCCCGTCGATCGCCAAGCAGGCGAAGCGCGCCGCGATCCTGATGAGCCGGCTGTCGCGTGAGCGGGCGACCAGAAAAGTTCCGCGTTCGTAACGGCTTAGTTCCGCCGGATTGACAGGGGCGCCGATAAGGAGCCTCCTCCCCTCTGCCGCGTCCGCGGGGCGCGAGCCTTGGAGGGGAAAATCGATGGCGACAACAATCGACGGGGATCGCTCGGCGACGCCTGTTCACCTGTGGATCGTCGGCCTGCTGGCCACGCTGTGGAACGCGTTCGGTTGCTACGACTATCTCATGACCCGAATGCGCAACACCGACTATCTTAAGTCGATGATGCCCGACGTCGATCCGAACGCGATGCTTGCCTACGTCGACTCAATGCCGGTCTGGGCGGCAGCGGGGTGGGGCCTTGGCGTCTGGGTGGGTCTTGCCGGATCGCTGTTGCTGCTGACGCGTAGCCGCCATGCGGTTTGGACACTCGGCCTGTCCTTTGTGGGCGCGGTCGTCGGGATCGGCTATCAGCTGATGAACCCGATGGCGGGCATGAGCGGGGGGATGGCGACCGTCATGCCGATCGTGGTGATCGTCGTTGCACTCGCGCTGTTCCTTTATGCGCGGGCCATGGCGAGGAAGGGCGTTCTAGCCTAGCGAGACTGTTGCTTTATTGCTGCACTGGGCCGGTTCCGTGCGGACCGGCCCCGGTTGTTACTTGCAAGCGTGTCGATAATGCGATTCCCATGGCCGGGAAGACGCCCGACGTTGCGTGGGCGCCGTGGGGAGAGACACATGAACCGCCGTAAGATTTCGCGCGCCCTGGCCGCCGCATCCATGCTCGTCCTAGCCGCCGTTCCTGGCGCCGCGAGCGCGCAGCAGATCGATCGCATCATCGTATTCGGCGATTCCTATGCGGACACCGGCAACTTCTTCCGCATCGCAGGCATCAACCCCGCTACCACCGGCGTCTATACGACCGGCCGATTCTCGGGCGGCACCAACTATATCGATACGCTGTCAGGCCTGCTTGGTGTGCCGGTGTACAATTATGCCATCGGCGGCGCGCGAACCAACAACCTAAACCAGACCGCGGGCGTCCCCGGGTTCACTACTGAGGTGCAGGTGTTCCTCGCCAACGCCGGAACGCTCGGCTTTCCAACGACTACGACCAGCCTGGACCAGAGCGACCTCGTCGCGGTTTCGATCGGCGGCAATGACTCCCGCGCCTATCAGATCGGGGGCGGCACGCTGGCAGGCGCGCCCGCTGCGGCCGCGACGGCCGTCACCAGCTTCCAGACCAATTTCGATCAGGTGATGACCAAGGGCACGCCCACGATCAGCTTCCTTGCCGGCGACACCGGCCGCCTGCCGGAAATTGCGGCCAACCCGACGGGTGCGGCGGTCCGCACAGCTTATTCCAACGCCTTCAACAGCGGCGTTCAGAACATCCTCGCGGGCTACGCCGCGCGCGGATCGATCGTGCATTACCTCGACCTGACCAAGATCCTCGACAATGTCATTGCCAATCCGCAGGCTTACGGCATCACCAACGGGATCGCGTGCCCGTTCTTCCCGGGCAACACGACCTGCGCGGCCAATGCCACCGGCTATCTGGTCTACGGCGACGGCCTGCACCTCACATCGCAGGGCTTTGAGATCGTCGGCAAATATGTCGACCGGCAGCTCGCTGCGCCGCTGACCCTGTCGGCACCGACGACGCTCGGCGTACAGGTCTCGCGTCAGTTCGGCCGCACGCTGTCGACCCGTACGGACAATTACCGCGGGACGGACGCCGCGCCTGGTCTTGCCGTCTACGCGGTCGGCGACATGCTGCAGAACGATGCGCCGTCGACGAGCTACAACAGCGCCTTCGAAGTGCGCAGCGGCGGCGGCACGATCGGCGCCGAATATGGATTCGGTGGCGGCCTCGTCGGCGTTGCTGGCAACTACAGCCGGCCGAAGCTCCGCTTCAATAACGATGCCTCGCGCATCCGCGGGCGCAGCTGGCAGGTCGGCGCCTACGGCAGCTTCGAAATGGGCGCGGCCTTCGCGCAGGGCTATCTGGGCTATGGCCGCGACCGCAACCGGATCGAGCGCACTGGCGTGGTCTCGTCGCTCACCGCCAACCCGCACGGCACGCATTGGACCGCCGGCGCCAAGGGCGGTTACCTGATCCCAATGTCCGGCTTCCGCGTCGGCCCGATCGTCGCGGTCGATTATGCCCGGGCCAAGGCGGACGGCTACACCGAAGCTGGTGATCCGGCACTTGCGCTGAACGTCGGCTCGCAAACCGCGAAGGCGCTGGTCGGGCAAGCGGGTCTCGAGATCCGCACCGAGCTGAAGGGGTTCCACCCTTACATCGACATCACGGCCGAGCATGAGTTCACCCGGCGTGGGCCGAGCATCGTCTTCTCGCAGACCAGCTCTCCGGTGATCGTCAACACGTGGGACGTGCGCAACCGCCGCGACACCTATGCCCGTCTATCGGGCGGCGGCAGCGCGACGATCAGCGGCGGGCTCAGCATCGATGCCGCGATCGCCTCGACGCTTGGCCGCGACGCGGGGCAGGAAGTCAGCGCCCAGCTAGGCCTGAAAGCGCGCTTTTAGAACTAGGCAGGGCCGCGGCGGCCGCCGAAGCGCGTCCGCTGCTGCTTGCCAAAGCGGTTCTTCCGCGTGCCCGGCTTGCCCTCGGTCGAATTGCCGAGGGGTCGCGGCGCGACGCGTTGCTCGGACGGGATGCCGAGATCGTCTTCCTCGAGCCGGCGGATCTCGTCGCGCAGCCGCGCGGCTTCCTCGAACTCGAGATCGGCGGCGGCCTTGCGCATCCGCTCCTCGAGGTCGGCGAGGTAAGCCTTGAGGTTGTGCCCGACGAGGTGCGGCCGCTCCTCGTCCCCGGTATCGACGACGACGCCGTCGCGCGTGGCGAGATGAGCCATGACGTCGTGAATCTGGCGCTTGATGGTCTCCGGCGTGATGCCATGCTCTTCGTTGTAGGCGAGCTGCTTCTCGCGGCGGCGGTTGGTCTCAGCGAGCGCGCGCTCCATCGATCCGGTGACGCTGTCGGCGTAGAGGATGACGCGGCCCTCGACGTTACGGGCGGCGCGGCCGATGGTCTGGATCAGTGATGTCTCCGAGCGGAGGAAGCCTTCCTTGTCGGCGTCGAGGATCGCGACGAGACCGCACTCCGGAATGTCGAGGCCTTCGCGCAGCAAGTTGATGCCGACCAGCACATCGTAGACGCCAAGACGAAGCTCGCGGATCAGCTCGATACGCTCCAGCGTCTCGACGTCGGAGTGCATGTAGCGAACCTTCAGACCCGCTTCGTGCAGGTACTCGGTGAGGTCCTCGGCCATGCGCTTGGTCAGCGTCGTGACGAGCGTGCGGTAGCCCTTGGCCGCGGTCTTCTTCGCTTCGTTGACGAGGTCGTCGACCTGGTCTTCGACCGGCTTGATCTCGACCGGCGGGTCGATGAGCCCGGTGGGGCGGATGACCTGCTCGGAGAAGACGCCGCCCGTCTCGTTCATCTCCCAGGGGCCGGGCGTCGCCGAAACGAAGGTCGTCTGCGGGCGCATCGCGTCCCATTCGTTGAAGCGCAGCGGCCGGTTGTCGATGCAGCTCGGCAGGCGGAAGCCATATTCCGCGAGCGTGATCTTCCGCCGGTGGTCGCCGCGCGCCATCGCGCCGATCTGCGGCACGGTCTGGTGGCTCTCGTCGATGAACAGCAAAGCGTTGTCGGGCAGATATTCGTAGAGCGTCGGCGGCGGCTCGCCCGGCAGGCGGCCGGTCAGGAAGCGCGAGTAATTCTCGATGCCCGCGCAGCTGCCGGTGGCGGCGATCATTTCCAGGTCGAAGTTGGTGCGCTGCTCCAGCCGCTGGGCCTCGAGCAGGCGGCCTTCCGCGGTCAGTTCCTTGAGGCGTTCGGCAAGCTCATGGCGGATCGCCTCCATCGCCTGCTTCAGCGTCGGGCCGGGCGTCACATAGTGCGAGTTCGCGTAGACCTTGATGAAATCTAGGCTGGCGATGGTCTTCCCGGTGAGCGGGTCAAATTCGGTGATGTCCTCGATCTCGTCGCCGAAGAACGACACGCGCCACGCCATGTCCTCATAGTGCGACGGGAAGATCTCGAGGCTGTCGCCCCGGACGCGGAAGTTGCCGCGCGCGAACCCTTGGTCGTTGCGGCGATACTGTAGGGCGACAAGCTTGCGGATGACCTCGCGCTGGTCCTCCGACGCGCCCTTCTTCAGGCTGAAGGTCATCGCCGAATAGGTTTCGACCGAGCCGATGCCATACAGGCATGAGACTGACGCAACGATGATCACGTCGTCGCGTTCCAGCAGCGACCGCGTTGCCGAGTGGCGCATGCGGTCGATCGCCTCGTTCACCGAGCTTTCCTTCTCGATGTAGGTGTCGGTGCGCGGGACGTAGGCTTCGGGCTGGTAATAATCGTAGTAGCTGACGAAGAATTCGACGGCGTTGTCGGGGAAGAAACTCTTGAACTCGCCGTAGAGCTGCGCCGCGAGGATCTTGTTCGGCGCCATGATCAGCGCCGGGCGCTGCAGCGTCTCGATCACCGTCGCCATGGTAAAGGTCTTGCCCGAGCCGGTGACGCCCAGCAGCACCTGGCTGACGTCGCCATTCTCGGCGATGCCCTCGACCAGCTCGCGGATCGCGGTCGGCTGGTCGCCCGCGGGCTTGTAGTCCGACACCAGCTTGAACTTCTTGCCGCCCTCGGCCTTGTCGGGCCGGGCAGGCTTGTGCGGGACGAAGCCCTCGCCGGTTTCTGGTTCGGCAAGGCTGGTGCGGATCTGAATTGCCATCGACCGTTATATGGGCGCGACTGCAGGAAGGTTCCACCGTTGACCCTGCCGGTCCGTGCGTTGATGGTGAGGACGCCGGATCGTCGCGTGGAGATTAAGCGGTGATCGCAATTGTAAGCTTGTTGGCTTTCGCGAGTACGACGTTAGCCGTTCAAGTTTCCTCGCCTGCCCAACCCCGCACCGTCACGCACGGCCAGAACAAGTCTTGTCCAGACGGATCGGTCATTCGCGAAACCCAAACTTGTGCTGAGTTTCCGGACCATCGGAAGCTTTATTCTCTTAGTCCGGACGTGACGATCCACAGCATCGAATGGACTTGCGGCAAGCGCATGGCGTTGGTTCGCGTGAGAGTCACGGAAGTTCCCGCGACGATTGATGGCCGCACCGTCGGGAAGGCGAAGTTTAAAATCGAATTGTTGAAAGCGGGTATCGGAGGCTCGCCGTTATCTGCCCAGTCGCTCACAAAACTTCGTTTGACCCTTAGTGAACTCAATGAGCTTGGCGTCTTCGACGGTCGTTGTTTCTACGGCGACATCCCTTCCCTAAAAATCAGCGGCTTTAGGCTTGGAAACCCGAAGGAGACGCCGGTGTCCGAGATTGAGCTGCGCTGACGATCACGATGCACCGGTCGCGACTTCGCAAAGTATGGCCCGCGTTAGCTGCAGCCGCCCGTGTCTAGGCCGCCTTTGGGTGGCGCAGCTTCTTTTTCGGGCGGGGCCGGTCGTGCGAGCGCTCGGGCCGGTAGACCGGGCTTTGCTCGCGCGGCTCGGCGAGTTCGATCATCAGGCCCTGATCTTCGGGCGCGATGGTTGCGCGGCTGAGGGCTTTGCGGAAACCCGGCGTCGCGCGCTCGCTGATCTGGAAGTAGCTCTCGCTGGCGGCGAGGCGGATGGCGCCGACGTCGGTGCGGTTCACATGGCCGTAGCGGCAGATGAGCGGCAGCAGCCAGCGCGGGTCGGCATTGTGCCGACGGCCGGCGTTCAGCTTGAACCAGGTGGCGCCTTCGAAGCCCTGGCGCGGGCCGGCCTCCACGCTGCGGTCGGTGCGCTGGGAGGCGGGGATGATGTCTTCGGGCGCAGGGAGGTCGGTGCGCAGGGCCTTGACCAGCGCCGCCGCGATCGCCTCGGGCGCGAGTTCCTGCATGATGTCCCGGGCCAGTTGCTGATCGTCGTCTTCGAGTTCAACGCCCGCCGAGAGCTCGGTGAGGAGACGTTGGCGGTCCTTGGCGCGAATCTCTTCGGCCGAGGGGACGCGGATCCATTCGACCGCGATGCGCGCGCCGCGCAGCATGCCCTCGACGCGCTTGCGCCGCTGGAACGGGACGATGAGGACGGCGGTGCCCTTGCGGCCCGCGCGGCCGGTACGGCCTGAGCGATGCTGCAGCGCCTCGGCGTCGCGCGGCAGCTCGACGTGGATCACGAGCGAGACCGAGGGGAGGTCGATGCCGCGCGCGGCGACGTCGGTGGCGACGCAAACACGGGCGCGCTGGTCGCGCAGCGCCTGGAGCGCGTGGTTGCGCTCATTCTGGCTGTGCTCGCCCGACAGCGCGACGGCGTGGAAGTTGCGCTCGGTCAGGCTGGCGTGGAGCCGGCGCACCGCTTCGCGGGTGGCGCAAAACAGGATCGCGGTTTCCGCCTCGTGGAAGCGAAGAAGATTGACGACGGCGAGCTCGATGTCGGTCGGGGAGACCGCAACCGCCTGATAGGCAATGTCCTGATGGCCTTCCTTGTCGCCCATCGTCTCGATGCGGAGCGCGTTGCGCTGATAGCGCTTGGCCAGCGCGACGATCGGGCGCGGCATGGTCGCCGAGAAGAGCAGGGTGCGTCGATCGTCGGGAGTGGCGTCGAGAATCTCCTCGAGCTCCTCGCGGAAACCCATGTCGAGCATCTCGTCCGCCTCGTCGAGGACCGCGACGCGGAGCGACGAAAGGTCCAGAGCGCCGCGTTCGAGGTGGTCGCGCAGGCGGCCTGGCGTGCCGACGACGATATGCGCGCCGCCGTTGAGCGCGCGGCGCTCCTTCATCGGATCCATGCCGCCGACGCAAGTGACGACGCGGGCGCCAGCGTTGGCGTAGAGCCAGTCGAGTTCCTTGCTGACCTGGATGGCGAGCTCGCGGGTCGGGGCGATGATCAGGCCGAGCGGGGCGCGGGCGAAGGGCAGGCGGTCGGCTTCGATCAGGTCGGAGGCCATGGCCATGCCGAAGGCGACGGTCTTGCCGGAGCCCGTCTTGGCGGAGACGATGAGGTCGCGGCCGGGAGCGTCTTCGCCGAGGACGGCGGATTGGACGGGCGTCAGTTTGTCATAGCCGCGCGCGGCGAGCGCTTCGGCAAGCGCGCCGTGGAGTCGGGGATGTTGCATGCGCGCTCCCTAGGCGCTTGCGCGGGACATGACCACCGCCATGCATCGCAAGCCGCCGGCGTGCGTTAGCGCGAATTGATGACGGCTGTTTCCATCCTTGTGAACAAAGGCGGCGGGGCCGCGTCCCGCGATCCCGCGATCAAGAGCAATGTCGCCAAGGCGTTCAAAGCCGCCGGCATGGACGTGAAGGTCGAGCTGATCGACGGCGGCAAGTGCGAGGCGCGGGCGAAGGCGCTCGCCAAGCGTGGCGACAAGCTGGTGGTGGTCGGTGGCGGCGACGGGACGATCAGCGCGGCGGCGTCGGGGCTGCTGGGGAGCAAGACCGCGCTCGGGGTGCTGCCGCTGGGCACGCTCAACCATTTCGCGCGCGATCTCGGCATTCCGACCAAGCTGGAGGAGGCCGCCGCGCTGATCGCCAAGGGCAAACCGCGGCAGGTCGACGTCGCCGAGATGAATGGCCGCATCTTCATCAACAACAGCGCCATCGGGCTCTATCCGCTGATGGTGCTCGATCGTGAGACGCAGCAGAAGCGTCTCGGCCGCAGCAAGCGGTTGGCGATGATTGTGGCGTCCGCGCGGACGCTGGCACGCTTCAATCATCAGCGGCTGACGCTGACGGTGAACGACGAGAAGGCGCAAATCGACACGCCGCTGCTCTTCGTCGGCAACAATGATTACCGGCTGGATATCGGCGGTCCGGGCAAGCGCGAGAGCGTCGAGGATGGACGTTTGAGCGTGTTCGTCATGCGCAAGAAAACGCGGCGCGGGCTGATCGCTGCGATGGTGCGAGTTCTGTTCAACCGCGCGCGCCCGGACGACATGGTTCAGCTAGAGAATGTGCAGCGGCTGCGGGTGGCGAGCCGCCGATCCAGCCTCGCCGTTTCGCTGGATGGCGAAGTGGTGGGCGCGAAGCCTCCGCTGGATTATAAGGTGCGGGCGAAGGCGCTCCGCGTCATCGCACCCTAAGGCAGGGGAACAGGCGACGTGGCAACGCAGGCAAGAACGAGCTGGTCGGCACCGATGCGGGCACGTGCGCTGCGCGTGGCGGGGATCGCCATCATTCTGCTGGGGGTTGGCGCACTGTTCCTGCCGGCGGGCAAGACGATTTCTTCGGACATGATCGGCGGGCTGCTGATTGCCTCGGGCGCGATCGAGACCGTCGCGGGATCGCTGCGGCGGGATTCGCGCCCGTTCGCCATGGCCGCGGGCATTGTGACGGCGGCCGCGGGCCTGATGTTCATCATCAGTCCGGAAGCGCATTTCTTCCCGCGGGTTTTCCCGATCGTTGCCTGGCTGATCGTTCGCAGCCTCATCCTTGGTGTTTCCCTGACACGGGTCGACGGGTCGGTACGGCGCTGGACCGCGATCTCGGCCGGTCTCGACCTTATGCTGGGCGTGCTGTTGATCGCCGGCCTGTCCATAGCGACCATCGTCATCAGCGTGTTCGGACCAACGCCGGAGCTCATCGCGGCCTTCGCCTGGGTGCTGGCCGCGAGCTTCGTGGTCAACGGCCTAATGCTGCTCGAAGTGTCGAGTTGCGAACGGGAGCTTGCGGCCTAGAAGGCGAAGCGTGTTCGAGAGCTCGCCCGACCTGTCCGTCAATACGGTTGCCGAGATCGTCCGGCTGGCGCTGGCGCCGGTATTCCTGCTGAGCGGGATCGGCGCCTTTCTCAACGTCCTCGCCTCGCGTCTATCGAGGATCGTCGATCGGTCCCGGGACATCGAGCCGAGACTGCTCGCCAGCCGCGGCGCGGAGCACGATCGCTGGCTTGGCGACCTCAAGATCCTCGACAAACGCATGCGATTGATCAGCTGGGCTACGGGTCTGTCGGTCAGTTCGGCAATCCTGACCTGCCTGGTCGTCATCCTGCTGTTCGCGGCGAACCTGGTGCGAACGCGGCTGGGGACGGAGATCGCCTGGCTGTTCATCGGATCGATGGTGACCATCGGCTGCGGCTTCGCAGTGTTCCTTTGGGAGACGACCGTGGCCGGCCGCGCGGTTCGGGTCCGCTCGGAGCTATTGCAACATCAGGCGGAAGAGCCCTAGCGTTCGCGTCGATCCGGCAGGGGGCCAGGTCGAAAAGGATCACATCATGCGCTTGTCCGCTTTTTCGCTGGCCGTTGCAGGCCTCGCCATCATCGCTTCACCTGCCGCCGCGGCGCCCAAGGCTGCAGCCAAGCCCAAGCCGCCGATTGAGGCGATCACGCCGCCGAACATGGATGCGGTGATGGCCGTCTTCGACAAGTTGCTTCCGCCGCAGCCCGATCCCGATCCCGCGCGCCTGGCGCTGGCACGCACGTCAGCAGCGGCCTTGTGGCCGGACGGCGCGTACCGCGACATGATGGTCAGCTTCGCCGGCAACATGGTCGACAATGTCCTGCGGCTGAAGAAATCGGATCTTCCGATCCCGGCCGACAAGAAAGCGAAGGCGGACGCGACCGCGGACCTGTCCCTGCACGATGCCGCAGTGGCCAAGGGCCCCTATTTCGATCAGCGCGTGGCGGCGATCCGCGCGGCCGTCGCGCAGGAGTTCGGGAAGGTCTCGGCAGTGATCGACCCAAGGGTCCGCGACGGCATGGCACGGGCGATGGCGCGGCGCTTCGACGCGCGTCAGCTTGGCGACATCAACGCGTTCCTGACGACGCCGACAGGCCGTGCCTTCGGCGCGCAGTACATGCAGCTGTGGGCCGATCCGGACATGCTGCGCGGGCTGATGGGTTCGATGCCGGAGATGATAAAGCTGATGCCGGACATCATGAAGAGCGTGAAGGATGCGAACGACAAATTCCCGGCGCCGCCTTCGTCCCAGAAGGGGAAGCCGACGAAGTCGTAAGGCCGGATCGCTCGACAAGGCGGGGTGGCCTGCCTATCCGCCGGCTAACGTTTTCCGGGAGTATCCAGCCACATGAACCGCGCCACCGCGAGCCACGTCCTCGACCGCGTCCTCGTCCTTGAAATGGTGCGCGTCACCGAAGCTGCCGCGATTGCGGCCTCGAGCTGGGTCGGGCGCGGGGACAATGATGCCGCGGATGCCGCTGCGGTGGAAGCAATGCGCGTGGCGCTGAACGAACTGCCGATGGACGGCACGGTGGTCATCGGCGAGGGCGAGCGCGACGAGGCGCCGATGCTGTACATCGGCGAGCGGGTTGGGTCGGCCCCGGACAGCGGGCCGAAGATCGACATTGCGCTCGATCCGCTGGAAGGCACGACGCTGACCGCGCATGCTGGCCCGAACGCGCTGGCGGTTCTGGCGATTGCCGAGAACGGCTGCCTGCTGAATGCGCCCGACGTCTACATGCAGAAGCTGGCCATCGGCCCGGGCTATCCGGAAGGCACGATCGACCTGCGCAAGTCGCCGGCGGACAATGTCCGCTCGATCGCCAAGGCGAAGGGCGTCGAGCCGAACGAAATCATTGCCTGCGTGCTGGAGCGCGATCGCCACGACTGCATTATCGCCGAGCTTCGGGCGCTGGGCTGCGGCATCAAGCTGATCCCGGACGGGGACGTGGCTGGCGTGATCGCCACGGCCGATCCCGACACGGGCATCGACGTGTACATGGGCAGCGGCGGCGCGCCGGAGGGCGTGCTGGCAGCGGCGGCGCTGCGCTGCGTCGGCGGACAGATCCAGGGGCAGCTACTGTTCCGCAACGACGACGAAGTGGCACGCGCCCGCCGCTGGGGCATCGACGACCTCGACCGTGTCTACACGGTCAACGAAATGGCCAAGGGCGACTGCATCTTTGCCGCGACGGGCGTCACCGACGGCTCGCTGCTGCGCGGCGTGCATAAGCGCGGCAACAAGACGACGACCGAGAGCGTCGTAATGCGGGCGAGCACCGGCACCGTGCGCCGCGTGTCCACAGAATATCGCGACCTCGAGCACCGCGGACTCTAGACCCGCGAATCCGCCGATCCTACCTTGGATCGATGGAGGCGGCGCTCAACATCGATCGGTCGGTAAGCGGTCAGCCTTGGCGCTGGCGGCGTACGGCCGACCCAGGCCTGGGCATGGACGCGCTGGTCGACGAGCTGCTGCTGGCGCGCGGCGTTGCCCGCGACGACCTTGCCCGCCACCGCGATCCGCGCATCCGCGATTTCCTGCCCGACCCGTCGTCCTTCAGGGATATGGACAAGGGCGCCAGGCGCGTCGCCGACGCCGTGCAGCAGGGTGAGACGATCGCGATCTTCGGCGATTACGACGTCGATGGCGCGACCAGCGCGGCGTTGCTGACCTTGCTGCTCCGGCGGCTGGGGGCGGAACCGATCGTCTACATCCCCGACCGGTTGATGGAGGGCTACGGCCCATCGGGCAAAGCGCTGGTCGAGCTGCAGCAGCGAGGCGCCAGGGTCGCGATATGCGTCGACTGCGGGGCGCAGGCGTTCGACGCGCTGCAACAGGCCTCGGATGCCGGGCTGGATGTGGTCGTCGTCGACCATCACCAGTGCGCGACGCTGCTTCCGGTCGCTTATGCGATGATCAACCCGAACCGGCTGGACGAGCACGCGGACGGCGCGGCGCACGGGCATTTGGCGGCGGTTGGCATGGCGTTCCTGCTCGGCGTCGCGTTGCTGCGTGAGTTGCGGGCACGCGGCTCTTTCGAGGCTCTGGCGGAGCCGAAGATCCTCGACCTGCTCGACCTCGTAGCGCTGGGGACGGTGGCGGATGTCGCGCGCCTGAAGAGCCTCAATCGCGCCTTCGTCACGCAGGGCCTGAAAATCATGGCCGGGCGGCAGAATGTCGGGCTGTCGGCGCTAGCCGAAGCGGCGCGGCTGGTGAAGCCGCCGAGCTGCCGCGACCTCGGCTTCGCGCTGGGGCCCCGGATCAACGCCGGCGGCCGAGTCGGCAAGTCCGACCTCGGCGTGCGGCTGCTGACCGCCACCGACCCAGAGGAAGCGCGGACCATCGCCAGCGAGCTCGACCGGCTCAACGAAGAGAGGCGCGCGATTGAAATGCTCGTCTGTGAGCAGGCCGAAGCGCAGGCACGGGAGCAGGGCGCTGCGCCGGTCATCACCGTCATGAGCGGCGGCTGGCATCAGGGCGTAATCGGCATCGTCGCGGGGCGGATCAAGGAAAGGTTCGGCCGGCCGGCGATCGTCATTGCCGAAACCGAGGACGGCACTGGCAAGGGATCCGGCCGCTCGATCTCCGGCGTCGACCTGGGCGCAGCGGTGCTCGCGGCCAAGGAAAGCGGGCTGCTGATTGCCGGCGGCGGGCACGCGATGGCCGCGGGCCTGACGCTGCCGGCGGGTGGGCTGGAGGCTTTCCGCACGTTCATAAACGAGCGACTGGCCGGCGACGTGGAGCAGTCGCGAGCAGATCGCGCCCTGCTGCTCGACGCGCTACTGGCGCCAGGCGGCGTCGCTGCCGCCCTATGCGATGCGCTCGATACGGCCGGCCCGTATGGCGCTGGTTGGCCCAGCCCGCGCGTCGCCGCGGGCCCGGTGCGGCTTCTGAAGACCGGCATCGTCGGCGACGGTCACGTGCGCGGCATCGGCTGCGGCGACGACGGCAAGAGCTTCAAGTGGATTGCCTTCCGCAGCGCCGCGACGCCGCTGGGTCAGGCGCTCCTGTCCTCGCCCGGCGATCAGCGCTGGTGGCTGGCCGGAACGATCAAGCGCGACGAGTGGAATGGCGGCAATGCGGCCGAGATGCACCTTGAAGACGCCGCGCTTGCTTGACCGGCGGCGACCGCTCGCCTAACCGCGACCCGCTTCCTGAAGCGGCCCCATCGTCTAGCGGTCTAGGACGTCGCCCTTTCACGGCGAAAACACGGGTTCGAGTCCCGTTGGGGTCACCAGCTTATAAGTCGTTGAGAACAACGGATAATTTGATGGTTTTGTCGGTCAGATAATGACCGGTTTTCAGCCATTTTTCGCGGTGTGTGATCGGGCTGCCGGATGCTAGAGAAGTCTTCTCACCCCGTCGCTAGCCTGAAATTGCGGCTTTTTCTCTTTCGCCCAAAGACTGTGTCTTGAGTGAGGTCGGACAAGGCTCATTTCAGCCGAGCAGCATCGCCTCTTGATCGCTCCAACCGAGGGGCAGGCCGTCGATGTTCTGGAGGAACCGATTGGTCACCATGGGTGGCTGCCGACCCTCAACGATCGCATCGACGATAGTCGGCGAGAGATAGCTCAAGCGGAGAAGCCGCTTGAACCGCTCTGTCGACCGGCCGAACAGCTTCGCCAGGCGATCAAGGTCGAGGTTTGACCTGGCCTCGGCGAGTGCCCTGGCGCGATGCGCATCCCGGAGCAGAACAATCAGCTGCGGGTCCGGTCGGGTACCTTCAACTTGCTCGGTCGCGCCGATTACCAGCCGGGCATCGTTGCCGTGGCGGATACGGTCGATCGAGCGTTCCAGCCGGGTCCCGTCATTGAGTTCGATAGTGACGAGACCGTCGCCGATGATGATCTTCCGGAGATGATCAAGGATCAGTAGGCGTTTGGCTCGGCCGTCGCAGCCTTGAAGGACTGCGATACGTTCCGCGACCTTCGCGTGTGCATCGACGCTAGCGACCGCCGAGCCGAGGTGGTCGGCGAGCTGGGCGCAACAGATGGCCTCGATGGATTCCGCAGCTAGCCGATACGCCGCAGGATCACCGTCACGCATCGTCTTGGGGTGAGTGACATAGTAGCGGAACCGCTGCCCGTTCCGCAGCGTATGAACCGGCCCCATAGTCCTTCCGTGCCGGTCGACGATCAATCCCTGGAGCAGGCTGGCGGAGACGAGTTTGGGTCCGCGGACCGCTGTCTTGCGGAGGTTCGAAAGGATCTCCTGTGCGCGTTCGAACATGGCGCGATCGACAATCGCGTCGTGCTGTCCCTGGTGCACCCGGCCGTTATGCTCGATCTCGCCGACGTAGAGCCGGTTGGATAGAAGGGAGCGGAGCGAGCCATATTCGAACGTCCTGCCGCCGATGACCTTGCCGCTGCGCTCGCGGCGCTTGGTGACGAGGCCTTCGCGCTTGGCCCATTGCAGCGTCGCCTGCACAGACTTCAACGCGACAAAGCGGTCGAAGATGACGCGGATCGTCTCCACCTCGGCGTGATTGACGACCAGCTTCTTCTCGACTGCGTCGTAGCCGAGCGGCACGGTTCCGCCCATCCACATGCCCTTGGCCTTCGAGGCAGCGATCTTGTCGCGGACCCGCTCGGCGCCCACCTCACGCTCGAACTGAGCAAACGAGAGTAAGACGTGGAGCATCAGTCGGCCCATGCTGGTCTTGGTGTTGAACGACTGGGTGATGCTGACGAACGAGGCGTTGGCCTTCTCGAGCTGTTCGACGATCCGGGCGAAGTCCGCGAGGCTGCGGGTGAGCCGATCGATCTTGTAGAGAACGATCACATCGACTTTGCCGGACGCAACATCGGCTAGCAGCGCCTTTAGCGCTGGCCGCTCCATCGTTCCGCCCGATATGCCACCGTCATCATAGCGATCCCGAACCAAAGTCCAGCCTTCGTGACGCTGGCTGGCAATGTACGCCTTGCAAGCTTCATACTGAGCATCGAGGCTGTTGAACTCCTGCTCCAAGCCCTCCTCGCTCGACTTGCGAGTGTAGATGGCACAGCAGACCCGGCTCATTTGACCAGCCCGAAGAATTTGGGGCCGGACCAGCGGGTCCCGGTGATCTTGCCCGCGATGACGCTGAGCGAGGAATGTCGCTCTCCGTCATAAACCAGTCCAGCCTCGGTCACCTCGACCACGTAAGTGCGGCCGCGCCAGCGGCGGACGAGGCGATTGCCGGGGCGGAGGGTCATGCGAGGCGAGGATCGCTGGCCCGGTCGCTCACCGCCTGAGCCGAGCATCTGCCGAGCAGTACTCGACAAGCTGCCGAGCACCCGTTCCTGCAACCGCCAGGAGATCCCACGCGCGAGGAGGTCGGGCGTGAACGCCGCTGGCGGCGCGGCCTTGTAAAGCTCGCGCCACCGGTCGGTCAGTTGCTTGCGGCTGGCGCGCCGGAGCGCAGCCAGCTCGTCGTTAAGACTGTCGATCACTTGGGTTCGACCGCTCGGTACGTCCGCAGCCCATCGATCTTGTCGCTGTCGATTGCGTAGCCGAGCTTCTTAAGGCCAGTGATCGCCGCTCGCACCGTGTGCGGGAGCCAGCCAGTAGCAGCGGTCATGTCGTCGATCGTCGCGCCCTCATCGCGCAGCAGCATGGCAGCGAGCTGATCGCGCTTGGTTGGCTTTTTGGTTGCTGGGGTTGGATCGGACGGGCCCTTGCGCAAGCTTGGCTTCGAAGCGCTTGCCTGCGCGGTGCTGAGCTTTGCCTTTCCCTTGCGGGTCGCGCGCGACTTAGCCGTTTTCTGCTTGACGTTCGTGGCGGCGATTGTCTGATCGGTCATGGGTGGTCTCCTGGCATCGAAGCGGCACCATGCCGCTTCCACCCCCCAAAGCCCGGTCAGTTAGCCCGACCGGGCGAAGCCTTGGCGCCGAGCGCCGATCCGACTCGCACAACCACCAATGCTCGGCTTGCACCCGAAGTCGAATGGAATGTGATGGATGTCCGAAATGCGCCCCTAGCGGTCGTTTGCGGGCGCATCTGATCAACCAGAAACCAGGCGTTCATTCAGACTCCCACTAATGTCCGCAGGGAGTGAGTGGTTCGGGGCCATATGCACTCAATCGGAGTCGGCAAATGGGTGGGAAGTGGGCATTAGCGCTTCATTTCCCTGCAAGCCCCTGCAGCCAGGAAACACGGAGCGTGTTCAGCTACTTGAGCGATGCGCATTCCTTGACCCTTTGGCGCAAATGCGTGTTACAGACTCGCCGGAGGCAGCATAGGTGGACTGATCGGTGGCTGGGCTGTCATCATTTAAGCAGACGGGCGCGAAGGTCCTTCTTGCGCTGTCGCTGCTGCTTTGCGCTTTCTCCCCGTCAATTGCTCAGAGTAGTCGCTACGCCGATTCGTCCGACGACGGTTCGCGCCGATCTTGCCCCTTGGTCGTCGGATCAATCGACGACGCACCCTCGGCCCGACCGGCCGAGGAGGCATGCAGCGCTGGGGCCTTCTTCGGACAGTTCACCCGAACCGGCTACAGCCTGAGGCAAGACTTTGGGAAGGCTGTCGCAGCAATTCCTCCTGCTCGCGGCACTCAATACGGGGCGGTGTTTGATCCTCCGACGAGCCTCCAAGAACCGGCACCCGAGCGTCCACCCCAAGCATGAACGACAGCTCGCCGGAAGGGCGAGGCTACTTCGTTCACTTGGCAAGGGTTCCAATGAATATTGATCGACGATGTAGGCAAGCGCGCGTTGCGGTGCTGCTGGTTGCCCTGCTTCCCGCTGACTTGTTGGCTGGGTGCGCGGGGTATCGGCCCAACCCGCTAGGCTCTGGAACCGCGGCGCTTTCGCCCGCTATCCGGACCGTCTTATCCCAACAAACCGCGAGAATCGATCGCCCCTACCTGCGGCCGATTCCGGTCGATTTGTCGAAGCCGCTGGACCTCAACGCGGTTTCGCTGATCACCGTCGTCGCCAATCCAGATCTTCGAGCACAACGGGCACGGGCGGGAGTGAGCGAGGCGCAGGCTTTCGACGCGCGCCTGCTGCCTGATCCTTCCGTTGGGTTTGAGTTCGATAAAATTCTTTCGGGCCCGGACCACCTGTCGAGCCTGCTCGCCTCCGTGGTGCAGGAGATCAATGCGCTCCGCACCAGGCATGTTCGTGTCGAAGGCGCGAAAGAGGCTGCACGGCAAGTGCGCCTCGACCTTGCCTGGGCTGAATGGCAAACGGCGGGTCAGGCTCGCATCCAGTCCGTGCGCATTCGTAGCCTCGCCCGTGCGCTTGCAGTCGGCGAAGCGCGAAATGACAGCGCTCGCAGCCTCTTGGAACGGATCCTGAGAGCTTCCGGGCGGGGTGACCTTCCAGGCGATCAGGTGCAAACGGCGCGAGTTTCTGCGCTCGACGCAGCACAACAGCTACGAGCGACGCAGAAGGATGCGTGGGCGGCCAGTTATGAGCTTACGAAGCTACTCGGCCTGCCGCCCGATACGCCGATCGCGTTGGCTGACCCGGCGCTCCCGCCGCCTCCTCCACCTTCAGAGCGGTTGTTCCAAATTGCTCAGGCTCAGCGGATGGACTTGCAGGCGCTCCGCGCGGGGTATGCATCCCAGGAAGCTGCCGTGCATCTCGCGGTTCTTGAGCAGTTCCCGAAGCTCGAACTGACGGTCAACGCAAATCGAGACACGAGCGGCAACAAACTGGTCGGTGGTGCTGTCAATTTCACGGTGCCGGCATGGAACGGGAATCGCGGGAAGATCGCGATCGAAACCGCAACGCGCTCGGCGCTAAAGGCAGAGTTCGAGAACCGCATATTCCAGACTCGCGCCGAGATCGCGGCTGCGGTCAACGGCCTTGACCTTGCCTGGCGCCAGCGCTCGCAATTAGTTGTCGATCTGCCCGGTATTCGTCGTTTCGCCGACGCAAGCGAGCGTGCCGCCAGTCGCGGCGACCTAGCCCTTTCAGCTGCGCAGGCAGCGCGAGACACCGTTCGGGACAAGGAACTCGCCCTGATCCAGGTCGAGCAAGCCATTCAGGAGCAAACCATTGCGCTGGAGTTGCTGACCGGCGTTCCGCTGGAGGATTGGATCAAGTGAAACGAGCCATCCTGACAATCGCCTTGTTGCTCGGCGCATGCTCTCGCTCGTCGGACGAAGACAGCGGAGCAACTCCCGTTGCGTTTGTAACAGTTGCGAGCGTCGCCGGTGGTTCGGTGCCTCGGACAATCGAGGTCTATGGAGCCGCGGACGCAGGCGCCTCGGGATCGCGTAGCCTCTCCGCGCCGATTGAATCGACCGTTGTCGCAATCGATGCCCCGGCCGGAACGCGCGTGGCGGCGGGCCAAGTTATCGCTCGCCTACGGCCCAGTCCGTCCGCGCAGCTCGATTATTCCAAGGCTCTGGCGGAGGTGCGGCAAACCAGTGATGCTTATGCGCGAGCGCAGCGACTCCGGGCCGATGGACTCAGCAGCAATGCAGACGTCGAGACTGCCCGCGCGGCCGCAGCCAGTGCCGCCGCAACGCTATCGAGTATGCAGCGTAGGTCCCAGTCCACGAGTCTTGTCGCGCCGACATCGGGCACGGTTACGTCTGTCGAGTCCAGCCCCGGCGCTTTGGTCGCAGCAGGAACGACCATCGCTACAGTCACGGCAACTCAGGGCATTCGAGGGCGGTTCGGCGTTGATCCCGCAACGGCGCGCTCAATCACACCCGGCAGCGTCGTCCGCGTTGCTCCAGCATCTGGCGGAGCCGCATTCTCACTGCCGGTCTCGTCGGTGGATCCAGTCGTCGATCCACAAACGCGACTAGCCTCGATCTACGTCAGCCTGCCGCCGCAAGCACTGATCGGCTCCGGCGAGCCGTTGCATGGACAAATCGTGCTCAAAGACGGCGGTGGCGCACTGGTCGTTCCCTACAGCGCCTTACTAGACGATGGCGGGCAACCATTCGTCTTCGTCGTGGTCAAGAACATCGCGCACAGGCGCAACGTCACGGTCGGATCAACTGATAGCAATTGGGCTACGATCACGAGGGGCGTTTCAGCCGGCGAGGTCGTCATAACCCAAGGTGGAACGGCGCTCGAAGACGGGATGAAGGTTCGCATCCGGTGATCGCCACCCTCGAACGGCACTCCCGGACGATCTGGCTAGCGGTGATGGCACTGACGCTTGGCGGCATCTTCGCGGCATCCCAGCTGCCGGTCGGCCTTTTCCCCAAGATCAATTACCCCCGCGTTGTCGTGACCGTTGACGCTGGCGATCGTGATCCGACCCAAATGGCGATTCAGATCACCCGGCCGATCGAAGTTGCGCTGCGCGAGATCCCCGGCGTCTCAAGAGTTCGATCGATAACAACGCGCGGCTCGGCGGACGTAGCGCTGACCTTCGAATGGGGTCAGGACATGGTCGATGCCACCCAAGCGGTGCAGGGCGCAATGGCGAGTCTCCAGTCTGAGTTGCCCGCCGGGACAACCTTTGAGATTCGCCGATCCGATCCCACGACAATGTTCCCGGCGATCGGCTTTGCGCTCACGTCGACGATGCGCGATGATGCCAGCCTGCGGCAATTCGCCCAGTCGAGGCTTCAGCCAATTCTGCTTGGCGTTCCTGGCGTTGCCAAAGTGCAGGTGCTCGGCGGCGCTCCGCGCGAGTTCTCGATTGAAATCGATCCGGCAAAGCTGATCCCATTGGGCCTGACACCTGCCGACGTCGCTCAATCGCTTGCCTCAGCAAACAGCCTCACCGGCGTCGGACGGATCGAGGATCGGCATCGGCTTTACCTGGTGATGGTTTCAAACCCTGTCGTTACCTCCCACGACCTTGAAGCCACGCCGATCAAGGCCGGCGAGCAGGCCGTTGCGGGAATTGTGACGCTTGGCCAGGTTGCGACCGTTCGTCCCTCCGCAGAGCCCCTGTTCAACAAGGTGACCTCAAACGGTCGAAGCGCCGTTCTCGTCAACGTCCACCAGAGTCTGGCCGCCGATACCGTGGCGATCGTCGATAATGTGAACAAGCAGCTCAAGACTGCAAACGTCCCCGCCGACATCACCGTCACCACTTACTACGACCAATCCGAACTGGTCAGAGAAGCCGCCAAGTCGGTCGCCGAAGCAATCCTACTGGGCGCAGTCCTCGCCGGAATTGTCCTCCTTATCTTCCTGAGAAGCTGGCGCCTGATGGTCATCACCGGGGTGACATTACCCGCTGTGCTCGCTGCCGCCAGCATGGTGCTCTATCTGTTTGGGCTCAGCTTCAACATGATGACGCTCGGAGGCATGGCGGCGGCCGTCGGGCTTATCGTGGATGACGCGGTAGTGATGCTGGAGCACATGATGCGTCGGATGCAGGAAAGCGGCCGAAGCTCGGTTCGCGATTTGCTTTCCGCCGCCGCTGAGATGAACCGGCCCTTGTTCGGCTCCACCACGGCCACGATCATCGTCTTCATGCCGCTTGCCTTCATCAGCGGCGTAACCGGCGGGTTCTTCCAAGCGCTGGCTGTGACGATGGTCGCCGCACTGGTCGTGTCGCTCCTCTACGCACGCTTCGTCATCCCATTGGTCGCTGCCCACTGGCTTCGGGAGGAGGACGCGGAAAAGGCCGAGCGTGCGACTGGCTTTGTTGGCCGGCTGTTTAGAGGGTATGACAAAGCCGCTGATCGAACTTTCGCCCGGCCAGTGTTGGCCGTCGCTCTGACCGCCGCCTTGCTCGGGCTAATTGGATATGTCGCATACCGAAACGTGCCGTCCGGCTTCATGCCGCAGATGGACGAAGGCGGCTTCGTCCTCGACTACAAGGCTCAATCCGGTGCTGCCTTGTCGGACACCAACCGCCTACTTGCCCAGGTCGAGCAGATCATACGAAGCACGCCAGACGTCGCTGGCTACTCGCGTCGAACGGGCCTGCAATTCGGCGGCGGCCTTACGGAGGCTGACGAAGGCGACATTTTCATTCGACTGAAGCCGAGCGGCAGGCGTCCAATTGAGCAGGTCATCAACGAAATCCGCGAGAAGGTTGAGACGCAGGTTCCGGGGCTTCAGATCGAAACCACCCAGTTGATGGGCGATGTCATCGGTGACCTGACGGCGGTGCCGCAGCCGATCGAGGTGAAGCTCTTTTCGGATGATCCCAGGGTCTTGAACCAATCCGCCCTGCGCGTCGGAAACGCAGTCTCACGCATACCAGGCGTTGTCGAGGTCGTTAACGGCCTTCGGGTCGCAGGTGACGCAATCACCGTTCGCGTCAATCGCGGTGTCGCTGCACAGGTCGGCCTTGATCCGGACAGCGTCTCCAAACAGCTCGAAGCGTTGATCGCAGGCTCAGTCGCGACCCAAATGCGGGTAGGGGAGCAGCTCGTCGGCGTTCGCGTGCGAGGGCCGGCCGACGTTCGTTCACGCGCCGATGAGATCAGCGGTCTGATGCTCAAGACAACGACTGGGCAAGCGGTTCCCCTGCGACAGATCGC
This sequence comes from Sphingomonas flavescens, assembly GCF_030866745.1. NCBI lineage: Bacteria > Pseudomonadati > Pseudomonadota > Alphaproteobacteria > Sphingomonadales > Sphingomonadaceae > Sphingomonas > Sphingomonas flavescens. Next base: position 1,976,500 of record NZ_CP133016.1, read on the forward strand.
GTCCATCGAGGTCCAGCCCGGCCAGCAGCAGATCAAGCGCGAGAACCTGGCATCGTTCGTCGCCGTGACTGGGCGTCTCGAAGGGCGCGACCTTGGGTCGGCGATGAAGGAGGTGAAAAGCACTGTCTCATCCCTCAAGCTGCCTGCGACCGTACGCGTCGAATATGGTGGCCTGTATGCCGAGCAGCAGAAGAGCTTTTTGGACCTCGCCTTAGTTTTCGCCGCCGCGATGTTGCTGACGACGATGCTAATCACATTCCTTTTCGAGCGGTTGGATTGGACTGTAGCGGTGATCGCGACCGTGCTCCTTTCAGCGGCGGCCGTGCTGATTGGCCTTTGGGTGACCGGGATCGAGCTTAACATTTCGGCGCTGATGGGGCTGACCATGGTAGTCGGTATGGTCGCCGAACTCGCCATCTTCTACCTGGCTGAGCTTGATCCGGCCGAACCTACGGCGCTCCCAATGTTGCGCACTGCTGGCGCTAAGCGGCTCCGACCCATCATCATGTCCGCCTTGATTGCGGTGCTGACTCTCGCGCCCTTGGCCTTGGGCTTGGGACAAGGCGCCGGCCTCCAGAAGCCGCTAGCGACAGCGATTATCTTTGGGCTGACCGCTGGCGTGCCGCTCGTGCTACTCTTCCTGCCCGCGTTGCTTTGGGTCATTGCCGAGCGTCGGGTATCCCGCCAGCCAACGCCAACATCCGAGCCCGCCTGACGATATGCGACGTTTCCTCGTTTATCTATCGATCGCGATCTTCGCCGCGCTGCCGGCGATCTGGTTTCGCCTGAGCGGCCAAGCCTTGGCGCCGATAGCGGGCGCAATCGTGTTCGGCACTGCCATCCTCGCTGCGGGCTTCATGCTGTCCTGGGGAGCCGAGGCGGCCGAGGAGCGGGTTTCGCAGGGGTTGATGATTGCCGGCCTCGCGCTGGTCACGGTGCTGCCGGAGTATGCTGTCGACATCTATCTGGCTTTTCGCGCAGGACAGATGCCGGGCAGCGACTATGCTCACTACGCGGCAGCAAACATGACCGGCGCCAATCGGTTGCTCGTCGGCTTCGGCTGGTCCCTAGTCGTCATTCTGCACTGGGCCTATTCACGTAGCCGCTCGGTGCCCCTGCGGGAGTCAAACAAGGTCGAGCTTTTCTTCCTCGCCGCCGCAACAGCGTATGGCTTCGTCATCGTGTGGAAGGACTCGATTGGCCTAATCGACTTCGTCGTGCTGCTGGCCATTTTCGGGGGATACATTTGGCGCGTTGCCAGCGACGCAGCTGCTGCTTCAGGCGATGCAGACAACGACGATGACGATGAGGACGAGTTCGAGCCGGGACCGGCCGCGGCCCTCGAAACACTCAGCACTCGCGCGCAATGGATCTGGACCGCCGTCCTTAGCATCATGGCCGGTGCAATCATTGTTGTGTCCGCCGAGCCCTTCGCGGAATCGATATTGGGCAGCGCCAGCCAGCTTGGCGTGGATCGCTTCCTGCTGATCCAGTGGGTCGCGCCGCTCACCGGCGAAACACCAGAGCTAATTTTGGCGGTCCTATTCGTTCTGGCCTCGAAGCCCGGCACGGCGCTGATCGCGCTCATCAGTGACAAGATCAACCAGTGGACCCTCCTCGTCGGAGCGCTGCCGATCGCTATGAGCCTGGGCGCCGGCCGACTGATGAGCCTACCGCTGAGCGCCCGGCAGCATGAGGAGTTCTTCCTGACTGCTGCCCAATCAGCTTTTGCATTATCGCTGCTGCTTCAGCGACGACTGACGCTCCTCGGCGCCGCCCTGCTGGCCGGCCTGTTCACTTTGCAGGTGCTCCTCGCTTTCCTGCTGCAAGGCAACAGCTCGCGCGAGATCGCCACGCTTACGACCTTGGCTTGGATATATATCGCGTTCGCTTTGATTGTCGTGATCTCGGCTGGGTTGCAGCGGCGAGCGCCAAATCTAGAGATCGGGTGAGCCGCCGTTCCATCAGCCGTCAGCGCGGATCATTGCCGGACGGAGGCGTGCCGCTGTCAACGCTGACTTGTGAGGCCAACTCAGTAATATCGGACCTTCGATAGAAGGAGCATGGCGAGTGCTCCCACCGCGAAGCCGACCGCAACCCAATATAGCGTTTTGAGGAGAGGGCGATTCATCCGACCGTCGACCGAGGAAGCCGATGGATGACATCGCGATTCATTTGTCGAGGGGCTTGCGTCGCGCGTTGCCCAGCAAGTTCCAGCCAATCGAACTCAAGAGCGGAGCAGTGAGAGCAAGCTCGATCGCAAGCCGTTCGGGCCTAGGGTGCTCGGCGAGACCGAGCACCAACAGTGACAATCCGGAGAACGCCGCAATCCCAGCGATCACATCGAACGCCGACCGTCGCCCGGATGCAGCCGCCGAGAAGTCTTTCGGACGGTTTCGCCTCATTTTCAGCTCCGGCACCCGTGCGATCCGGGGTAGTTGCGGACGGTGGGCTCGAGATTTCGCCTGACAATCATGCCGCGGCCCATCGCGGCGTTTCGTCGTGAAGTTGCGGAGGCGGGTGCGGAGGCGCCACTTCTGGAGATGAGTTCCGGACGAAACTCATGATCGCCTGGACTGCGCGGATTGAGGATGAAGTCGATGTCAGGTCGAAGCTCTCCCGGAACAGACGGTCTTGGACGGGAGCATATTGGGGCTGTCTTCCTGATGCGTCGGCCAATGCATCGCCGAGCTCGAGCGGTTCGCTGATGACCTGTCCTGCCTGCCAGTGAGCGTAATTGGGATCGCCGACAAAGTTCACGCGGTGCGAATTGAGGAAGATGCACGGCCGTGGCTGAACCAAGAACTCGTAAACCTGGCTACTGACATCGCCCAGATAGAGATCGGCCGCGAGCGTATAGGTCATGTCGGTCGATAGGCGACTGCCGAGATCAATATGGATGTTGGGAGCGTCGCGGTACTTGTCCGCTATCGCTCCGGGCCGATCTATTCGCAGCTTGTCGATGGTCAGCGCGAACGGTCGCTCGAACAACATCACGTGCGGCGCGAATATCAAATTGTATTCCGGATGCTCGACGAAGAAATCGAGCACACCCCGCCCGTCGCGGTACCAGGACGAGAGATGCGGCGAGACGTGAGGATTGTACAAGACGGTCGGCCGACCGTTGGCTTGGAGGGGCAGCCGGAACGGTTTCTTAGGAATGAGATCGAACTTTGGATAACCGACCATCGAGATGTCGTCGGGGGCGACGCCTGCATCTTCGATGAGCCGATCGCGGACCTTCGGCCCCGAAACCAGCACATGATCGAAGCGGGCGCTTGCGGCGTTGAACCCGATCGCCCGGTCGCCGGCGCCATGCCGGGTATGGATCAGCTTGAGACGATCGAGGCCATAGCGGGATCGCAGGATCAGCGAGGTCTTCTCAGCCACGACGAGAGCATCGAGTGAAGCAAAGAACGGCAGGTGATCTCGGTAGATTGCAAGCTTGGCCGCCGGCAGGTAGCGATTGAGCAGTCCGGCAATGCCGCGGCTGATCGCGCTCCGCAGTCGCAAGTCGACGAACTGGACAGTGCCAGCGCCGCCGACCTCGGCAACGATGCGATCCGCTTCTGCTCTTAGCCTGGCGTTGGTGGTCGCGACGATGACGTCGTTCCCCGGTTGGGCCTTAGCCATCGCGAGCGCGATCGGCAGGCTGTGCGCTACCTGGTGAATCTGGTCGTGGTTGAAGAGGAAGCCAATCCGCACATCGAGCTAACGGAGACGAGCGGCAAGACCCGCACTGGCTTCGCCAAATGCTAGAGAAGCGGCAGCAGGGCGTTGAGGTGACTGCGAATGCCGTTGTCGATCGAATAGCTTTCGGCGATACCTCTAAGATCTGTTGGCCTCGGAAGCTCAAGGTAGCGATCCATCAGCTTGGCGAGTGCCGCCGGCTTGCTATCCTCGATAATCCCACTACCCGTCGCATGCCCGAGCAAGTTGCGTGCTGCAGGAAAGCAGTCGGTCGAAAGTACCCGGCAGTTGGCGGCCATCGCTTCGAGCAGCGCGGCCGGCAATCCCTCATAATCCGACGTAAGTACGAACAGGTCTGATTCATGCAAGGAGCGCGACACATCCTCGACATAGCCGGGCATGGAGACACGATCCTGCAGTCCAAGCTCCGCGACGAGCGCAGACAAAGAAGCCCGATCCTCGCCCTCGCCGAGGATCAGCAGCCTCGTGTCAGGGTGCGAAAGCCTGGCGAACGCCGCAATTAGCCGGTCGAGGCGCTTCTGGGCGGTCAGCCGGGCTACTGTGACGATCGTCCTGCCGCTCGTCGGCGGACCCTTGGTCTGATGGTTCGCGAGCATTTCCGGTGTGACGTAAGGATTCGCGACGTCGACAAACAAGGTAGCGAATTCCGGGAATTCCTGGCGCATCTCCCCGCTTTCGTCCTCGCTCAGGGTCCAGACAGCACTCGTCCACCGAAAGATCGTGCGGTAGGTCCACAAGCGGAAGGCGCGGACCATACCCCGGTGGCGGGAGGTTGCGATCGGATTTGTGGTCTTGAGGATCAGCCGGCAACGCCGGAGCCTCGCGATTCGGAGCGCGATCGCCGTGACGAGTGCCATATTGTTGGCCGTCGAGATCAGGGCATCTGGCTTCGCGTCGCGGAGGTGCCGAACCAGCCCCGGCAGACCGCGGATGAGATCGAGCGCGCGCCACGGGCTAGGGCGGCCGAGATAGTGGATCTCAATATCGGCTCCCACCATGTCGGAGAGAATTTGTTCGACCTCGCCGCCGCGGCTGAAAACGATCAATTCGACGCACATTCCGGTGTCGACGAACCCGCGGGCCAGATAGGCGGCGACGCGATCGCTGCCGCCCCGGCTGAACTTGTGCAGAACAAGGCTGATCCGGGACCCCAGCCCAGGCGCGCGCTCAACCGGCAAAGGTCGATCGCTCGGCATGCCACCAAATTCCAAACGCGGTGATAGCATAAAGCATCCGGCTGTGATCCGCCGAACCCTCGCCATGCTCCCGGAACAGGAGCTCGACCCCTGCAGGATCCAGATAACCGGCGTCGGCAAAACCCGACCCGCTCCAGACGTCACGCGCAAGGTCCCCAAACCCGCCGCGAAGCCACGCCGCCATCGGAATCTGAAACCCCTGTTTCGGCCGTGCGAGAATGTCCCTCGGGATCCACGGTGCGATCGCGCGCCGCAGTATCAGCTTGCCGGTCCGACCCCGCAACTTGATCTGCTCAGGGACAGTGAGTGCCCAGTCGACCATCTTGTGCGACAGCAGGGGGACCCGAGCTTCGAGAGAATGCGCCATGCTCGCTCGATCGAGCCTAGTCAGCATCGCCGATGGCAGGTTGAGGCTGAGATCAGCGAACAGGAATTGCTCGAGTGCCGAGGCTCGCGGCGCCGTTGGAGCCGAAAAATATTCCAGTTCCAGCGGGAGATATGAATCCTCCCGCTCGTGCCGGTGCCAGAAGTCCGGCGAATAGGTCCGATGGCGAAGCTCCCGGCTGCTGATCTGGGTCGCCGCGAAGAATTGCTGGTAGCCGTCGGGCACCCTGGCGAATTCGGCAAAGCGCCGCGCGCGCTGGCGGGCAACGTTCAGGCGTTCCGACCCGGTGACTGGGATTGCGTTGATCACCGCAGAGAGAGTGCTGCCCTTCCCAACGACTGGCCGCAAGCGCTCGAGCGCGTACGCATTCCGATGCCGCTTGTAGCCGGCGAAGAGTTCGTCCCCCCCCTCGCCACACAGCACGACCTTGACGTCCCGGGCGGCAAGCTTCGATGCAAACCAGGTCGGGATCGCCGCCATGTCGGCAAAAGGCTCGTCGTAGCAGCCCAGAATTTGGGGCAGCCTGTCGATCGATTCGCTCATGTCCAGCGGTGCGACGACATGCTCGCAGCCCAGATGGGCAGCGATCCGGCGCGCAGCGTCGGTTTCGTCGACCTTGGCGCCGGGATGGCCGATCGTGAACGCCTTGATCGGCCGGCTGGACGCCATCGTCATTGCGGACAGCACGGCCGACGAGTCGATGCCTCCCGAGAGGAATGCCGCCACCGGCACGTCCGATTGCAGATGCCGCGCCGTCGTTGCCTGGAGCATCGAGCGCATCTGCTCGGTCCATTCGTCGGTCGACAAGCCTTGGTGCGCCCGGAAGCGGGGGCGCCAATAAGACCGCACTTCACTCGGCCCTTCGGCGCCGAGGGTCATGAAATGGCCGGGATCGAGGCTCGTAACCTGATGAAAGATTGAACGTGGGCGACGGACATGGCCGAAGCTGAAGAAGTCGTGGACGGCCCGCTCGTTTATTTCGAAACGATGGTCCGGCAGGACGCGCAACGCCTTGAGCTCGGACGCGAAGCTGAGGCCTCCATGCTGTTCGGAAATATAGAGCGGCTTGATTCCGAGCGGATCGCGCGCCAGCGTCAGAGTGCGCGATCGCCGTTCCCAGATCGCGACCGCGAACATGCCTTCGAGCTTCGCCCAGACCTCATTTCCCCATGTCTCGAACGCCGCGAGAATGGTCTCGGTGTCGCTGTGGCTGGCGAACGGATAGCCGGCGGCAATCAAGGGCTCGCGGACCGCCAAATGATTGAAGATCTCGCCGTTGAAGACGATCGCCAACCGCCCGTCGTGGCTGAACATCGGCTGATGGCCGCGTTCGATGTCGAGGATGCTGAGCCGCCTCATCCCGAAGCCGAAATCACCGTCGGTCAGGATGCCGGAATCATCAGGCCCCCGATGCACGATCGCGTCGCATTGGGCGTTGACGAGGTCAGCTGGTACCAAGCGACTGCTGCGCCTGTACCAGCCGGCTATTCCACACATTCGAAATTCAACCTGCTGGGGCGCCTGCTTGAAGACGTAGCGCGGTAGTCTTTCCCGCACGAGGCGTCGTCATTCTGGTTCGGCCCGCTGATCGATCATGGTCGGACTATCGCTTTGACTCTCGCGCCATAGGAACCCGCCGAGCAGAGCCGCCGTCGCCGCGCCCTGCAGGAGGGCGTGTGCGCCAGCCCCGTCGAGCCCGAAGGCGGTCATCATGACCGGCAAGAGCGGGAGCAGACCGAGCGAGCAGATCAAATTGGCGCGAACGGAAAGCCCGGGCCTGCCCAGCGCAACCAGCGCAGCGCTGGCCGGCGGCGCGACCAAAAGGATCGTTCGGGCGAGGAACAGCCATGGCATGACATCGCCCGCGATTTCGAAGTCCGGGCCGCCCAGCAATCTCGCGAGCGTCCGTCCGAACAGAAAGATCAGGACTAGCAGGGGTAAGGCAGCCATCATCGCGATCGAGACCGACCGGATGACCGCACGACGGACGGCGAGGGCGTGGGCCCCGGCGGCGACCAGCCGGGCAAGTTCGGCATAGGCCGCCTGGCCGAGGATTCCGGCGGACTGGACAATAACCGCAGTCGCGCGTTGGGCGACGGCATAGACGCCGGCAGCCGCTGGACCGAGGATCCAGCCCACCGCCAGAGGCGCAATCCGCGGTGCAAGATCGCTGAGCGTGATGTCGATGTTCGCGGCGATCATGAAGCGACGGATGCTGTCATTCTCGGACAAAGCGCCTCGCGGCGAACCCCATAGCTGTTCGCCCGGAAGGCGGTGGTGTGCGACCCACAGGCCGAAGCCCCACATCGTCACCCATTCGGCGAGCGCCGCCACCAGCCAGGCGATTAGGAAGCCGAGCAATTTTGCGCCCAGGGCGAGCACTAACAGCGATCCTGCGAGCCGGATGACCGGGGCCACCATGTTGTGGATTCCGAGCAGGTCGAATCGTCCTGCGAGCTGCAGATAGCCCGATGGCGTGGAGCGAATCGTCGCCAGCACCGCCAGGCTGTAGGGCAAGCTGAACGCAATTGCGGTCGGCGACCAGCCGAGGCGGGGGCCGATCCACGGCGCTAGCAGGGCCGCGACCACAATCGCCAGAAGGCCTCCCACCGTCTCGACGATCGCGGTCAGCCGCAACAATCGCAGGAGCCGAGAAATGTTGCCGGCCTCGATCGCCTGCGCGCCATAACGAACGACCGCATGCCAGCCCGGAAACTCGATGATTCCGCCGACCGTCATGGCAAAGGTATGGACGAGGATCAGGACTCCATAGTCCCGCGGTCCAAGGGCGCGAAGCGCGATGACCATATAGCCAAGGCTGATCAACCCGGCGACGGCCTTGCCGCCGAGCAGCTTTCCAAGATTTCCGTAAATTCGCCCGACGATGCCGTCGGTCGTGATCATGTGCTTTTCGTCGGTCAAATGTCCCGTCCGGTTCGCCCCCGCCGGTCCTTGCGAGCCTGAACTCACTTCTCCAAATCCAGAAATCCATGCCTCCGGGTCAGCCGGACGCGTGCTTACCCAATCCGGCCGGCCGGTCAAAGGCGCTCGTCGGGGCAAGCCGATGTGGAGTTCGTCCTTTGACTTCGTCTATCGAGGATGAGGATGCCTTCCGATCCACCGCCGGCGGTTTCTCCACCCGACCGCAAACTCGAGCACGGAATCCTGATCACCATCCATCGATTGAGTTATGGCGGCGCCGATCGCGTTGCGATCCATCTTGCCAACGGCTTCGCCCGCGCCGGCATCCCGGTCGGGATTGCCATCCTTCGTGGCGAGGGCGAGGGTGAGTCTGCCCTGTTCGGCCTATTGCGCGATGAGATTCGTTGCTGGACTGCCGGGCCCCCGATGGGATCGCGCCATCTGGAATTGGTCCGGGGGCTCGGCTTTATCCGTCGTATCGTCGCCGAGACCCGGCCTTCGGTGGTACTCGCCAGCAGCAACAATATGGGGCTGGTGACGGGCCTGTCTTCGAAGCTGCCCATGCGTGGCGACCGGCCGTCTTATGTCTTGAAGACGACCAATCCGGTAGTTCGGCCCTTCGACCGGGGGTTCCTCCGAAGGCGTTACCGCCGACACCTCTACGGCTTCATATTTTCCAATTATGATCGCATCCTCAACCTCACCAAGGCCGAACGGGACGCGCTCGTGGAGATGTACCCGCGCGCGACGCGGAAGTTCGCGGTCGTGAACAACCCTTATGTGATGCCGGGGATGTTCGGCGCAGAGCCCGGTCGCAAGCCACCGCCGGCGCGGATCCTGACCCTGGCGCGGATGATGCCGCAAAAGCGTCTGGATATTCTGCTTGGCGCCTTTGCGCTGGTGGAACGACGCGACAGCCGGCTGACGATCGTGGGCGACGGGCCTGAGCGTCCGCGTCTCGAAGCACTGGCGACCTCGCTCGGAATTGCCAATCGGGTCGATATGCCGGGCTTTGCCGCCTCGGTCTTGCCATGGCTTCAAAGCGCCAGCCTGTTCGTGCTTTCGTCCGATTATGAGGGGTTGCCCGCCGCCTTGCTGGAGGCATTTGCGTGCAATGTTCCGGCCGTCACGACCGATTGCTTCGCTGGAGCCCGCGATTTGCTCGCCGGCGTTCCGCGGTCATCGGTCGTTGCGATCGGCGACTCGCTGGCCCTCGCGCGGGCGATCGACGACAGCCTCAACAGCAATGCGGACCTGACCGGTCTGAGCGATATCTCGAGCGCCTTCGAGCTTCAAGCCGGGATCGACAGCCACCTGCGGGAGCTTCGGCCATTGCTTCACGTCGCGGCTCGGCGCTGAGCGAGAAACGAATTCCGGACAGTCCCGGACATCGGCCCACTCTTTGCTATGCATCGCCCGAGAATTCGGGTGTAGGCAAGCCATCGTGCAATCGGGATTGGAGCAGGTCCTCGCGGCTAATCAGGCAAAGGTGATGCGCTTCCTTCGCGCACGCCTCGGCGATCCCAACGAGGCCGAGGACTGCCTTCAGGACCTCTGGATAAAGCTCCGTGCGCTGGAAGCGGGGCCGATCGCCGACCCGCTCCCTTACCTCCTGACCCTCGCTCGAAATCTCGCGCTCGATCGCCGCCGCTCGACGCATTATCGCGAGCGGCGCGAGGGCGCCTGGCTCGCCGTCCATTTGGCCGCTTCGAACGCCGCGGACGACGCCCCTTCGGCGGAGCAAATATTGATCGGGAAAGAGCGCCTGCAACGGGTTCGGGCCGTTCTCGACCAGCTCCCCGAGCGAACCGCCGCGATCATTCGGCAATATCGCCTCGAAGGCCGACCCCAGAAGGCGATCGCGCAGGAATTCGGGATCAGCCTCAGCGCCGTCGAGAAGCACCTCCAGCGGGCCTATCGCGCGCTGATTGAAGCCCGCGAGACGCTGGATGCGGAATTGGACGATCGCCAACGTCCATCAAGCGAAAGGGAGACCCGCGTTGGCAAAGTCTGAGGACAACGCGCGCGACGAGGCGATCGCCTGGCATCTCCGGCTGGATGACGCCGGCGAGGCGGAATGGGACGCGTTCCTGGACTGGCTCGAGCGCGATCCGAGTCACCGGCTCGAATTTGATCGTGCCGAATTGGTCGGTGCCGAGTTGCGAGAATCGCAGCGCGCGCCGGTAGGTGTAGATCGACCGCACCGGGAAACTGATGGATCGACATGGTCGCCAAGATGGCCGCTGATTGGCGGGCTCGGTGCTGTCGCGGCGAGTTTGCTCTTGATCCTGTCGTTCGGCGTCCGCACTTCCTCACCGGCAGGTTGGGACACGGTGCAGACGTCGCCGGGCGAGCAACGCGTCCTGGCCCTGTCCGACGGATCACGGCTCTTCCTCAACGGTGGAACGCGAGTCCTTCTCGATAGGCGGAATTTCCGGCTCGCACGGGTCGCGCAGGGGGAGGTGACCTTTGACGTCAAGCATGATGCGACCCATCCTTTCAGGGTCGACGTCGGCGCGGCGCGGTTGCTGGACGTTGGAACGATCTTCAACGTGCGCCTCGACCGCGGTCGATCGCGGATTGGCGTTGTGGAGGGAGCGGTTCTTTACAATCCGGACAAGGAGAATGTGACGCTGACCCGCGGGGCCGTTTTGACGGTTTCGCCAGGCCAGGGTCCGGCGATTCTCAGCTCGGTCGAGCCGCGCAGCATCGGAGCGTGGCGGCAGGGGCAGCTGGTCTACGACCGGGAGGGCTTGGACGTGGTTGCGGCCGATATTGGCCGTAGTCTTGGCACCGACGTGACAATTGCCCCCGAGATCGTCGGTCAGCGCTTTACCGGCGTCATCCGGATCGATCGCAACCAAGCCGCTTTCTTTCCTCGCCTCGGCGGCTTGCTCGGCGTGAAGGTGCGCCGTAGCCAAGCGGGATGGTTCCTCGGCCCGTACGATCGTGCGCATAGCGACGACCCTCAGCATCATGGCCGCGACCAGCGCTAGCCTGTCGTCCGCGCCGGCAATTGCGGCCGTCCGTTTTCAGATCAATATTCCGGCTTCAAGGCTCAGCGACGCGCTGCTCGCGTTGGGCCGGCAGGCGAATATCAATGTTGGCGCGGCGAGCATCGACATCGCGGGGGTCCGCATTCGCGGTCTCCGCGGGAATTACGATCCGGAGCGCGCACTTCGGCAGCTGCTCGAGGGAACCGGTTATAGCTTCGTTCGGATCGACGCCGTGACGTACAGGGTCGTGCGTGTTCCAATCGTGCGCGCCGCAAAGCGCGCGCCGTCGCCGCCCCAGCGCCCCGAGCCCGGCCCGGCGCCAGCGATCATCGTGACGGGGAGCAAGAGATCGGTTCCGCTCGATCGATATCCGGCGACCGTCAACGTCGTCGATCTCCAGCAATCGGTCCAGCCCGTCACCGGCGCGTCGGGAAGCGCCATCCTGCTGGCAAGCCTGCCGATGCTCGCTTCGACCCAGCTCGGTCGCGGGCGCAACAAGCTATTCATTCGGGGCGTCGCGGACAGCAGTTTCACCGGGCCGACCCAGGCGACGGTGGGGCAATATCTCGGCGACATCCGGCTCAACTATAATGCGCCCGATCCGGACCTCAGCCTTTACGATATCTCGCGGGTCGAGGTGATCGAAGGACCTCAGGGGACGCTCTATGGTGCGGGGACACTCGGTGGGGTCCTGCGCCTGATCCCCAATCCGCCCCAACTCGATCGGGTGGCGGCGACGGTCGCGTCCGGCCTTTCGGAAACACGCCGCGGTGCGCCGAGCTACGACCTTGCCGGGATGCTCAACCTGCCGATCGTGACCGATCGGATCGGCCTTCGGATCGTCGGCTACCGGGATGTCGAAGGAGGATATGTCAACGATCTCCAGCGCGGACTTGCAAACGTCAACCGGATGCGTGTCAGCGGGGGCAGGGCGAGTCTGCGCATCCGCCCCGGCGCCGACTGGACGATCGATCTCGGTGCGGTTTTCCAGTCGATCGCCACGCGCGACAGCCAATATACGGACCTTGACGGACCCGTTCTCTCGCGCCGCAGCGCAATCGCGCAGCCGTTCGACAATGATTACCAGCTCTGGCACGCGACGGTCCGCAAATCCGGGCACAATCTCGAGCTGCTGTCGGCGACCGGGCTCGTTCGCCACGAGGTGAGCGCGCGTTACGATGCGACCCCGACAGGCTCGTCACGGCCAGTCGCTTTCGCTGAGCGCGACGCCATACGTCTGTTTACGCATGAAACGCGCGTCTCCTCAAAAGAAGGTGACGATGGCTGGGTGGCCGGCATCGCCTTCGTAAGCGATCTCGACCGGGTAAAACGATCAATGGGCATGCCGGGCCAGTTGGACTTGCTCGCCGGAGTCCGCAATGCCACGCTCGAAGCCGCAGCCTTCGGTGAACTATCCGTTCCCCTCGCGCGAAATCTTACCGGCACTATCGGAGGACGGCTGACCTTCTTCCATCTTTCCGGGCAGCCGCTCATCGCGTCGGGACCCGGTGAATTCGAGCCGGATCGCGACGAACTTCGTGCGCTGCCGACGGTCGCCGTCGCGTGGCGGCCGGCCCCCGGCTTCCTCATGTTTACGCGATACCAGGAGGGATTCCGGGCGGGTGGTCTGAGTATCGGGCAATCCCTGACCAGTCCGACGGTCGAGAGATTTCGCTCGGACCGCATCCGGACGATCGAAGCAGGCGTGCGATTTGGCCGGTCGCCGAGCTCGAAATTGACCGGAGCCGCGACGATCTCATTGGCGCGCTGGAAGAATATCCAAGCCGACCTGATCGAGCCGGCGAGCCTCCCATCGACGACCAACATCGGTTATGGACGCATCTACGGGTTTGAAGTTTCGGCGCGCTGGCGGCCCTCCGGCCATCTATCGACGAATGCTGCAATATTTCTCAACAAGAGCAATCTGGTCTCGCCCGCCGCCCGCTTCGAACGGGACGATGTCGAGGATCTGCCGAACATCGCCAAGGCCGGCGTGGCCGGCGGTGTCGAATGGCAAAAGACGTTGACGCCGTCGCTTGAACTGGCGGTGCGCGTGTCGGGCCGTTACGTTGGAAAGTCGCAACTCGGCGTGGGCCCGGCGCTCGATCTACTGCAAGGCAATTATTTCGACGGTTCCGTCGAAACACGCCTTTCCTGGAAAAGGATCCAGTTGACGGTCGGGATCACGAACATCACCGACGTCAAGGCAAACCGGTTCGCGCTTGGCAACCCTTTTGGACCGACCGCGGGAAGGCAAGCCACCCCGCCTCGTCCACGGACGATCAGAGTCGGCATCGAGACGGCCTACTAGCGACGCATGAATTGACGTTCACTGAACGCGTTCGGGTTACATAATCGAAGTTAGAGTGAGGATTTTAGAGTCAGTCGACCCGTCGCTAATCGCCGAATGGCAGAAAATGGGTCGAAAGCTACCATTAACCGACTGGTTGAAGAACCGTCCACTTACGGGTTCTGGCGGATCGCGGCGACAATGACTGCGATGGGCGCCTTTACGCCATCCATCTCAAGCATGAATTGGCGACAGCTTTTTTCGTGCTGCCAACGAGAAGCGGACGAGCTGCTGACGGCCAAAAGCCCCCAGAGCGGATTCGTTCTTCCGCAGGCCAATCCCGGCCAACGGAGAACGACGATGGGACACTCGTCATATGACCCTGTTGAGCAAAGTCCTGCCTGGAATGCGGGAAAGAAGCTCGGGGCTAAGCGACCGCTCAAACCCAAGGAGATTTGGGAGATCCGCTTCATGCTCGATCGGGAGCATCGGCTGCGAGATCGAGCACTGTTCGATCTCGCGATCGATAGCAAACTTCGCGGCTGCGATCTGGTGAAGGTCCGCATCGGTGATCTCGTATCAGGTGGTCGCGTTCGAAATCGCGCGATGGTCATCCAGCAGAAGACTAAACGGCCGGTGCAGTTCGAGCTGCTCGAACCCGCCCGTACAAGCTTGCTCGCATGGCTGGAACGTCGTGGCGGCTCGTTGGAAAACTACGCCTTCCCGAGCCGCGTTGATCGCCTCGACCATCTCAGCACTCGACAATACTCGAGGCTGGTCGAAGAATGGGTCAGCGGTATCGGGCTTCGGAAGGAGGACTACGGAACTCACTCCCTCCGACGCACCAAGGCTGCCCTTATCTACAAGCAGACCGGCAATCTGCGAGCAGTGCAGATCCTGCTCGGGCACTCGAAGATCGAGACCACTGTCAGGTACCTGGGAGTAGAGGTTGAAGACGCTCTCACGTTGGCTGAGGCAACTGAGGTGTGACTACCGGCCGGCGCTCATCTCGTATGGGCGCCGGCGTCATTTGGCCGAAGCCCGCACGCCAGCTTTAGGTGGGTCGCCGGCTGGATACCCTTCGTCGAGAGAAGCGTTGACGTGCGGCTACGACCGCTTCCTAACTGCTCCGGCGCAAGAAACGTTTAGGCGATTGGATTCCCCCTCGGTTGTTGCTCAGCGTTGTCGTGAACCTGCCGGTCGACGGATCGTAGACCGGGGGTCCCTGAAAGGGCCTGTATCGCTCAATCATGTGGGCACATTCGATGTCATCCCAAGGCTGGAAGATCTGCATGGCGCCACCCTCCAGCCGCACATTCGAGAAGGGTCGGACCGAAACCTGATCGACCACGATTTCATTCGGCGTCTCGAACGACGTGTAGGAGTGCGTCGCATATCGGAGGGCTGCCTTGTAATGCACCCGAGCTACCACTTCTGAGAACTGCACCGGGTGCAACCGCCTTCCGTCCAGGTCGAGCGGTCCTTTCCGACCCGCTTCATATTGCAGCCCGCCGTCGTTCACGAACACAACGCCGACGGGGCCGAGGCGAACGGCGATCGATTGACCCACGAGATTTGTGGAGAGATCGAACTCGCCAAAATCGTCGTCCGGTTCGATCCGATACATATAAAGCGTGAACGGATGGGGGCCGTGCAGCGAGTGAAATATTGTTCGTTTCCTCGCACTCTGCAGGATGAGCTGTGCGTGCCTGAACTCTTCTACGAAGTCCTGAGATAGGATTGAGCCCTTCGATGGATCCCGCCGGTCCACAAGAAGGGTGGTTTCTTTGACCAGCAAGCCAATGAAGATCTTGCAAAGCCATCTACCCAAAGTGACCCGTGGACCGGGATCACTGAATTCTGGACTCTCCAAAAACGCGATGACCGCATTTTCGATGTCGCGCAGGAACCCGTTGTTACAACTCTCGCAACAGGGAATTGTGAGCTGGCGATATGGTATTCGGCTTCCGTTGACCAACGTCAGGGTCTGATTGAACAGGTCGAAACGCCGCTGCGTCCATCGGGGGATGACGTGCTCGCCTTGGCCAGCCGTTGGTTCCCCACCACAAGCAAAACACTGACCGCCCGTGAAAGCGCGGCCTGACGCTGCGCGGTCGATCAGGCTGAGGACATAATCGTCAGTCATGAGCCAAATACGCCGGCCTTAAATATCCTCTACGCCTCGCTTTGGATGCCACCTAAACCGCCGCTCAACAATTGCCCTCCAAAGTTGCTCCGCCCCATCCTTTGCCTCGGCAGCGACATGATCGAAATCAAGCTCGGCGCCG